>NZ_JBFUFR010000029.1:0-86355 GCF_056403315.1 Roseateles sp. P2_H4
GCCGCGTCCAGGATGCCGGCACCGCACTGCGAGCAGCTGCCCGGGAAGGCGCGTGCACTGCTGACCAGCGCGGCCTTGATCTGGTCGGGCGTGGCCGTCGGCTTGGCGCTGTACATCAAGGCGACGACGCCGGCCACGTGGGGCGTGGCCATCGACGTGCCTTGGTAGTAGGCGTAGCTGTCCGCGCCCGGTGCCTTGGTGCCGGCGTTCAGCGTGCTCAGGATGCCGTTGCTGCTGCTCGAGCGAACGTCACCACCGGGCGCTGCCAGCGTGACGATGGAGCCGTAGTTCGAGTAGTAGGCGCGGGCGCCGTTGCGGTCCGTGGCCGCCACGGCGATGACGCCGGAGCAGTTGGCCGGGTTGGAGTTGCTCGCGTTCTGGTTCTCGTTGCCGGCCGCCACGACGACGCTCGTGCCGCGCGAACGGGCGCTGTTGATGGCGTTCTGCGACGTCGTGTCGCAGGCGCCGCCGCCGCCCAGGGACATGTTGATGACCTTGGCCGGCGTGGCGTTGGTGGGCAGGCCCGAGACGCTGCCGCCCGAGGCCCAGACCATGCCGTCGGCGATGTCGGAGGTGTAGCCGCCGCACTTGCCCAGCACACGCACCGGCTGCACCTTGGCATTGAAGGCGATGCCGGCGACGCCGCTCGAGTTGTTCGTCTTGGCCGCGATGGTGCCAGCCACGTGGGTGCCGTGCCAGCTGGAGTTGCCGGCCGGCTCGCCGGTGCCGCATTCGCCCGCGGCCACCCAGTCGCCCGGGTCGCTGGGGTCGCTGTCGCGCGCCGTACCGTCGTTGGAAACGGCGGTGTCGTTGATCATGTCGTAGCCGGCCACGATCTGGCCGGACAGGTCGGCATGCGGGCGGTAGCCGGTGTCGATGACGGCCACGACGACACCGCTGCCGGTCGCCAGGTCCCAGGCCGCCGGGGCGCGGATGCCGCCGGTCGTCTCGTACAGGTCCCACTGCGAGCTGTAGCTCGAGTCGTTGGGCGTCATCATGGGGTACATCTTGCGGTCGGGTTCCGCATAGGCGATGTTGGCGTCGGCAGCCTTGAGCTGGTTGGCCAGGCTCTGCATCTCGCCGTGCGAGAGGCTCTTGTCGAGCTTGTAGATGTGGGCACCGGTGCCCATCTGGCGCAGCAGGCGGGCCTTGGCGCCGCGCAGGGCCACGGCCGAGTTGACGGCGCTCAGGCGCGCATCCAGCACATTGGCGGCCACACCGACGGCGCGCAGCACCGTGGCGTCCTTGGCATCGACCTGGGAGGCGTCGCGGTAGCTGATGATGAGGCGGTCGGTACTGCCGGCGCGCTGCGCCAGGCTGGCGATGCCCACGTCAACCTGGGTGTTGGACACACCGGCCTGGCTGGCGCCTGCGGTCAGCAGGCCGCAGGCCAGTGCGAGCAGGGTTCTCTTGTTGGCAAAAGCAAAACTCATTTGGTGGTTTCCGGAAAAGTCACCGTGGCGGACGGCGTACCGGCTCGGCCCGCGGGATCTCCACGAGGAGCACCACTGTGTTCAGTCACCGGCAGGACTCTCAACCCAACAACCAACGTCCCTGACCGGCATGGCGCATCCGAAGCGGCGCGCAGTGTGTCCGCGCCGCGAAGCCAGCCTTGTCACCAGGCGCAGTGACGGAAGTAACCCTAGCGGGCAACCCCGGATGACAGGCGCTGTGACGAATGGCATGCGGGTGCTCAAACGAGCGTTTTGGCCCGGTCGCAGTTCAGCCGCGGTTTTCTGCGGACCGTCGCACGCTGGCGGCAACTCATCGCTTGCAGCTTGGGGCCGCCCACCCGCACGCCTAGCCTGACAACAGGACGACGCAATTCGCGGCGCCCGCCTCCCGCCAGAACCCCACAGGAGCTTGTCATGTCCACCCGCTACTCGATCGCCCAGCGCACGCCCTTGCAAAACAGCCTGTTCGCCGGCATCGCCTGCGCCATCACATTGATCCTGGCCGCGGGCCCGGCGCTGGCACAGTCTGGTGACCTGGAGCGCGTCGAAATCAGCGGCCGCGTCTACGAGGCCCCGACACGCCTGGACGTGCGCGCGAATTGCGCCCACATCGAAGAGCAGCTGCAGGACGCCCTGCAACCGACCTGGGTGCGCGAGCGCCGCGCCGGCCAGGTGAAGGTGCAGCTGGTCATGGAGGGCGGCGAGATCACGGCCGTCAAGGCCAAGGGCATCTCGCACACCGTCGAGCGCTCGGTGCGCCACGCCGTGAACAGCCTGCATTGCGGCACGCAGACGACGGCCGGCGCACAGATCTACCGCTTCCGCGTCGACTTCCTCGACCCCTACGCGCAACCCGCCAGCAGCGACACGCAGACGGCCAGCGCCAAGACCAGCGTGCGGCTTGCGCTCGCCGCTGAGTGATCAGGGCCTGATGGCGGCGGCGATGGCCGCATCGACGGCCGTCAACGGCTGCGCCAGGCGCGCAGCCGCACCACCCGCCACCTCGTCACGCTGGGCCGCGGCCCAGACCGGCGCCGGGAAGTGACTGTCCCAGTCGAAGCGCGCGATGACGTGCCAATGCAGATGCGGCACGACATTGCCCAGGCTGGCGACATTGACCTTGGTCGGCGCGAGCAAAGACCTTAGAACCCGCTCGACCTCGGTGACAGCGTCCATGCAGGCGTGTCTATCCGTGTCCGGCAGGTCGCTGAACTCGGCGACATGCGCGTTCCAGATGACTCGATAGAAGGCCGGAAAACGCCGCGCCTCGTCGCCATCGGAGACGCGCACGACCCGGAACCGCGGCGTGCGCGCGACGACGAGGCCGCCGTCGCCATCACACAGCGGACACAGCACGCCGCTCACACCAGCACCCGCTCGATGCCGCCGTTGTTGGCCTTGGCCACGTACTCGGGCATCCAGTTGGGGCCGAGGATCTGGTTGGCCATCTCGACGACGATGTAGTCGGCTTCCAGCAGGCCGTTCTGCAGGTCGTTGCCGTAGCGGCTCAGGCCCTGCAGGCAGCTCGGGCAGGAGGTCAGGATCTTCAGGTTGTCGTTCGCACCGACCTGGCCGGACTCGCGCAGCTGCGTCTCGGTCTTGCGCAGCTCCTCTTCCTTGCGGAAGCGCACCTGCGTCGAAATGTCGGGCCGCGTCACGCCCAGCGTGCCGCTCTCGCCGCAGCAGCGCTCGCTCTTCACGACGTTGTCACCCACCAGCGCCTTCACCGTCTTCATCGGCTCCTGCAGCTTCATCGGCGAATGGCAGGGGTCGTGGTACAGGTAGCTGTTCTTGGAGCCGAGGGTGATGCCCTTCTCCAGCAGGTACTCGTGGATGTCGATGATGCGGCAGCCGGGGAAGATGTCCTCGAACTTGTAGCCCTGCAGTTGGTCGAAGCAGGTGCCGCAGCTGACCACCACCGTCTTGATGTCGAGGTAGTTCAGCGTGTTGGCGACGCGGTGGAAGAGCACCCGGTTGTCGGTGATCATCTTCTCGGCCTTGTCGAACTGGCCCGAGCCGCGCTGTGGGTAGCCGCAGCACAGATAGCCCGGCGGCAGCACCGTCTGCACGCCGGCATGCCAGAGCATGGCCTGCGTGGCCAGGCCCACCTGGCTGAACAGGCGCTCCGAGCCGCAGCCGGGGAAATAGAAAACGGCCTCGGTTTCGCTCGCCATCGACGGCGGACGGATGATGGGCACGTAGTCCTTGTCCTCGATGTCCAGCAGCGCACGCGCCGTCTTCTTGGGCAGGCCACCCGGCAACTTCTTGTTGATGAAGTGGATGACCTGTTCCTTGATGGGCGCGCTGCCGACGGTGGCGCGCGGCGCGCTGGTCTGCTTGCGGCCCGCGAGCTTGAACAGGTCGACCGCAAAGCGCTGGGCCTTGAAGCCGATGCCCACCATGGCCGTGCGCGCCAGCTTGATGGTCTCGGGGTTGGTCGCGTTCAGCATGAACATGGCCGCCGCGTTGCCGGGGCGCCAGGTCTTCTGGCCCATCTTGCGCAACAGGTTGCGCATATTCATCGTCACATCGCCAAAGTCGATCTTGACCGGGCAAGGCGACAGGCATTTGTGGCAGACCGTGCAGTGGTCGGCCACGTCCTCGAACTCCTGCCAATGCTTGATGGACACGCCGCGGCGCGTCTGCTCCTCGTACAGGAAGGCCTCGACGAGCAGCGAGGTGGCGAGGATCTTGTTGCGCGGGCTGTAGAGCAGGTTGGCACGCGGCACATGCGTGGCGCAGACCGGTTTGCACTTGCCGCAGCGCAGGCAGTCCTTGATCGAGTTGGCGATCTCGCCGATGTCGCTCTGCTGCATGATCAGCGACTCATGCCCCATCAGGCCGAAGGACGGCGTGTAGGCATTGCGCAGGTCGGCCGGGTGGGCGGCATCACGCAGCAGCTTGCCCTTGTTGAAACGGCCCTCGGGGTCGACGCGTTGCTTGTAGGCCGTGAAGTTGGCCAGCTCGTCGTCGGTCAGGAACTCCAGCTTGGTGATGCCGATGCCATGCTCGCCGGAGATCACGCCGTCCAGCGAGCGCGCCAGCGTCATGATGCGTGCCACGGCCGCGTGGGCCGTCTGCAGCATCTCGTAGTTGTCGCTGTTGACGGGGATGTTGGTGTGCACATTGCCGTCGCCGGCGTGCATGTGCAGGGCCACCCAGACGCGGCCGCGCAGCACTTCCTTGTGGATGCGCTTGAGTTCGGCGATCAGCGGCTCGAAGGCCGCGCCGTTGAACAGAGCCTGCAGGGGCTTCAAGATCTGCGTCTTCCACGACGCGCGCAGTTCGTGCGTCTGCAGGCCCTCGAAGAAGCCCGTATCCAGCCCGCTGAGCCAGTCCTGCCACTGGCCACCCACCTCGCGCAACAGCGAGAGCGCCTGCTGCACGCGATCTTCCAGCAGCTCGGCGCTCGGGATGTCGCCCGCGTCATCGGTCTTGCCCAGCGGCAGCTTGCCCGTCAGGAACAAGGCTTGCAGCGCCGCCACCAGGGCCAGCTTGTTGCGCAGGCTCAGTTCGATGTTGATGCGCTCGATGCCCAGCGTGTACTCGCCCATGCGGTGCAAGGGGATGACGACGTCCTCGTTCACCTTGAACGCGTTCGTGTGCTTGCTGATGGCCGCCGTGCGCTTGCGGTCCAGCCAGAACTTCTTGCGCGCATCGGCGCTGACGGCGACGAAGCCCTCACCCGAGCGGCCATTGGCGAGGCGCACGACCTCGCTGGTGGCACGCGCCACCGCATCGGCATCGTCACCGGAGATGTCGCCCACCAGCACCATCTTGGGCAGGCCGCCGCGCTTGCTCTTGGTCGCGTAGCCCACCGCCTTCAGGTAGCGGTCGTCCAGATGCTCCAGGCCCGCCAGCAGCACGCCGGTGTCGGCAATCGAGAACATGTAGTCCTTGATGTCGACGATGCTGGGCACGCAGTCCTTGGGGTTGCCGAAGAACTCCAGGCAGACGGTGCGCGTGTGCGCCGGCATGCGGTGCACGATCCAGCGTGCGCTGGTGATGAGGCCGTCGCAGCCTTCCTTCTGGATGCCCGGCAGGCCGGCGAGGAACTTGTCCGTCACGTCCTTGCCCAGGCCCTCCTTGCGGAAGACGCGGCCGGGGATATCGAGGCGCTCGGTCTTCTCCAGCTTGGTGCCCGACGCGTCGAAGTAGCGCAGCTCGAAGCTCGCCACCTCCACGTCATGGATCTTGCCGAGGTTGTGGTTGAGGCGGATCACCTCGAGCCACTTGGCCTCGGGCGTCACCATCTTCCAGCTGGCGAGGTTGTCCAGGGCCGTGCCCCAGAGCACGGCCTTCTTGCCGCCCGCGTTCATGGCCACGTTGCCGCCGATGCAGCTGGCCTCGGCCGAGGTCGGGTCCACGGCGAAGACGAAGCCATTGGCCTCGGCCATGTCGGCCACGCGCTGGGTGACGACGCCGGCCTCGCTGAAGATGGTCGGCACCTCGCGGTCCAGGCCCGGCAGCTGCAGCATCTCGACGCCGCGCAAGGCTTCGAGCTTCTCGGTGTTGATGACGGCGCTGTTCCACACCAGCGGGATCGCGCCGCCCGTGTAGCCGGTGCCGCCGCCGCGCGGGATGACGGTCAGGCCCAGCTCGAAGCAGGCACCCACCAGCCCGGCCATCTCGGCCTCGGTGTCGGGCGTCAGCACGACAAAGGGGTACTCGACACGCCAGTCGGTCGCGTCGGTCACATGGGACACGCGGGACAGGCCGTCGAACTTGATGTTGTCCTTGGCCGTGTGGCGGGCCAGCGTCTTGGCGGCACGCTTGCGCAGCGTGCCGACGCTGTCGAAGAACTTGCCGAACTCGGCCACGGCGCCGCGTGCGGCCTGCAGCAGTTCGCCCACGGCCGTGTCGCGCTGCGGGTCGCTCACCGGGTCGCGGCGCTTCTGCACCTCGCCCAGGCGGTGGTGCAGGGCCTCGATCAGCTGCCCGCGGCGGCGCGGGTTGTCCAGCAGGTCGTCCTGCAGATAAGGATTGCGCTGCACCACCCAGATGTCGCCCAGCACCTCATACAACATGCGCGCGGACCGGCCGGTGCGGCGCTCCAGCCGCAATTGGTCCAGCAGCTCCCAGGCCCGGGAGCCCAGCAGGCGGATGACGATCTCGCGGTCGGAGAACGACGTGTAGTTGTAGGGAATCTCACGCAACCGGGGGGCTGCGCTCTCGTCCGCCAAATTCGGAGCATCGGCGGTGGGCATCAGGGGATGCGGAGCGTTCATGGCAACCGGCTTGACCGGGAAAATAGCCTTGGCAGGCTGGTTCGGGCGGGCAGCGGCTCGGGTCGGCGCCAGGGCGGGCAAGGATCGCCCGGCTTGTGGCCACGGCCCCTCGCGGCAGGGGTTGGAATCCTAACCGAGGGGGGCTTCTCCCTAGGGGGCCACCGTATATGCCCGCCATTCGCGGCTCATCAAGCGGCGCTATGCTGGCCCGCAAAACACGCATGGAGACACTGCAATGAAGTCGTTCGCCCTTGCTGCAGCCTTGCTGGCCCTGGCCGGCTCGGCCCAGGCCCAGACCGAGATCCATTGGTGGCACGCCATGGGCGGGGCGCGCGGCGAGTGGATCAATGACCTGGCCAAGGATTTCAACGCCAGCCAGAAGGACTACAAGGTCATCCCAACCTTCAAGGGCACCTACGAAGAGTCCATGCCGGCGGCCATCGCGGCCTTCCGGGCCGGCCAGGCGCCCCACATCCTGCAGGTCTTCGAGGTTGGCACGGCCACCATGATGGCCAGCAAGGCGGCCATCAAGCCGGTGGCGGACATCATGAAGGAGTCGGGCATCCCCTTCGACCCCAGCGCCTATGTGCCCGCTGTGGCCAGCTACTACACGGCACCCAACGGCCAGATGCTGAGTTTCCCCTTCAACAGCTCGACCACCGTCTTTTTCTACAACAAGGATGCGCTGAAAGCCGCCGGCGTCGACAAACCGCCCACCAGCTGGCCCGAGGTGGCCTCCGCGGCCGCCAAGCTCAAGGCCAATGGCAGCAAATGCCCCCTCACCACGTCCTGGATGAGCTGGACGCAGCTGGAGAGCTTCTCGGCCTGGCACAACGTCGAGTTCGCCACCAAGAACAACGGTTTCGGCGGCCTGGACGCGCGCCTGGCCTTCAACACGCCCCTGCACCTGCGCCACATCGAGAACCTGGCCAACATGGCCAAGCAGGGGCTGTTCGTCTACAAGGGCCGCGGCAATTCGCCGGACGCCACCTTCATCTCGGGTGAATGCGCGATGACGACAGCGTCGTCGAGCATCTACGGCGACGTCAAGAAGAGCGCCAAGTTCGCCTTCGGCCTCACCGCCCTGCCCTACTACCCCGACGTGCCCGGCGCGCCGCAGAACACCGTCATCGGCGGCGCCAGCCTGTGGGTGATGGCGGGCAAGAAACCGGCCGAATACAAGGGCGTGGCCAAGTTCTTCGAATACCTGGCGCGGGCCGACGTGGCGTCGGAAAGTCACAAGCGCACCGGCTACCTGCCGGCCACCAAGGCGGCCTTCGTCGCCACCGAGGCCAGCGGCTTCTACAAGGCCAACCCGGGCAGCGACGTGGCCGTCAACCAGATGATCCGCAAGACCACCGACAAGTCGCGTGGCGTGCGCCTGGGCAACCACCCGCAGATCCGCACCATCGTCGACGAAGAGTTCGAGCTGATCTGGGCTGGCAAGAAGACGGCCAAGGAAGGCATCGACGCTGCCATCCAGCGCGGCAACGATCAGCTCGAGAAGTTCGCCAGAACAGCGAAGCTGTAGGTCACGGACATGGCGCAAGAAAAACGCGTCGTCTTCCGCTCCCGCTGGCTGCCCTGGCTGCTGCTGGCGCCGCAGGCTGTGGTCATCGGCGTGTTCTTCTTCTGGCCCGCGGCCCAGGCCCTGCTGCAATCGCTGCAGCAGCAGGACGCCTTCGGCCTGTCGACCGAATGGGTGGGCCTGGCCAATTTCAAGGCGCTGTGGGCCGACGCTAGCTATCTCGACTCGTTCAAGACCACGGCGCTGTTCTCCATCCTGGTGGCCGGCCTGGGCCTCTCCATCTCACTGCTCCTGGCCGTCATGGCCAATCGCGTGGTGCGCGGCGCGGGTATCTACAAGACGCTGCTGATCTGGCCCTATGCCGTGGCACCGGCCATCGCCGGCGTGCTGTGGCTCTTCATGTTCGCACCCTCCATCGGCATCGTGGCCTATGGCCTGCGCGCCCTGGGTTTCGACTGGAACCACTTGCTCAACCCCGACCACGCCATGACGCTCATCGTCATGGCGGCGGTGTGGAAGCAGATCTCCTACAACTTCCTGTTCTTCCTGGCGGGTCTGCAGTCCATCCCGCGCTCCCTCATCGAGGCGGCGGCCATCGATGGCGCCAGCCCCTGGCGGCGCTTCTGGGACGTGACCTTCCCGCTGCTGTCGCCCACCAGCTTCTTCCTGCTGGTCATCAACATCGTCTACGCCTTCTTCGACACCTTCGGCATCGTCGACGCCGCCACGCAAGGCGGTCCGGGCAAGGAGACGGCCATCCTGGTCTACAAGGTCTATCACGACGGCTTCAAGGCCCTGGACCTGGGCGGCTCGGCGGCGCAGAGTGTGGTGCTCATGGTCATCGTGGTCAGCCTGACGGTGCTGCAGTTCCGCTTCGTCGAGAAGAAAGTGAACTACTGATGGTCGAAAGAAAACCCTGGCTCGACTGGCTGGCACACACCATCCTGCTGCTGGGCGTGGCGGTAGTGGCCTTTCCGCTGTACGTGACCTTCGTCGCCGCCTCGCAGACGGCCGAGGCCATCCTGCATGCGCCCATGCCGCTGCTGCCGGGCGGCCATCTGATCGACAACATGGCCACGGCGCTGGGCGGCGGCACGGGTTCCGGCTCCAGTGCGCCGGTGGCCCGCATGATGTGGGTGAGTCTGGTGACGGCCATGGTGATTGCCATCGGCAAGATCGCCATCTCGCTGCTGTCGGCCTTTGCCATCGTCTACTTCCGCTTCCCGCTGCGGCAGCTGTTCTTCTGGGCCATCTTCGTGACGCTGATGCTGCCGGTGGAGGTCCGCATCGGGCCCACCTATCAGGTGGTGGCTGACCTGCACATGCTCAACAGCTATGCCGGCCTGACCGTGCCGCTGATCGCCTCGGCCACGGCCACCTTCTTGTTCCGCCAGTTCTTCCTGACCGTGCCGGACGAGCTGGTGGAAGCCTCGCGCATCGACGGCGCCTCGCCGCTGCGCTTTTTCAAGGACGTGCTGCTGCCGCTGTCCACCACCAGCATCGCCGCCCTCTTCGTCATCCAGTTCATCTACGGTTGGAACCAGTACCTCTGGCCGCTGCTCGTCACCACCGATGAGTCCATGTACCCCGTCGTTATCGGCATCAAGCGAATGATCAGCGGCGGCGAGGCCGCCAATGACTGGAACCTCGTCATGGCGACAGCCCTGCTGGCGATGATTCCCCCAGCGCTGGTGGTGATCCTGATGCAGCGCTGGTTCGTCAAAGGTCTGGTCGACACAGAGAAGTAGAGGACTTCGGGGACAGACCTGACCGGGTACCCCCGGTCTGCTCTGTCCTCGACTGATTCAGGAAATTCATGGCTTCCATTTCCATTCGCAAGCTGATCAAACGCTACGGCCACGGCCCCAAGGCCGTCCAGGTGATCCACGGCGTCGATGCTGACGTGAAGGACGGCGAGTTCGTCGTCATCGTGGGCCCCTCAGGCTGCGGCAAGTCCACGCTGCTGCGCATGGTGGCGGGGCTGGAAGAGGTCAGCGAAGGTGAGATCGCCATCGGCGCGCGTGTCGTCAACGACGTCGAGCCGGCGGATCGCGACATCGCCATGGTGTTCCAGAACTACGCCCTCTACCCGCACATGAGCGTGGGCGAGAACATGGCCTATGGCCTGAAGCTGCGCAAGATGCCCAAGGCTCAGATCGATGAGCGCGTGCAGCGCGCCGCCAAGATCCTGGAGCTCGGCCACTTGCTGGAACGCAAGCCGCGCGAACTGTCCGGCGGCCAACGTCAGCGCGTCGCCATGGGCCGCGCCATCGTGCGCGACCCGCAGGTCTTTTTGTTCGACGAGCCGCTGTCCAACCTCGACGCCAAGCTGCGCGTGCAGACCCGGCTGGAGATCCAGAAGCTGCACCGCGAGCTGGGTGTCACCTCACTGTTCGTCACCCACGATCAGGTCGAGGCCATGACGCTGGCCCAGCGCATCATCGTCATGAACGGCGGCCGCATCGAGCAGATGGGCACGCCCGAAGAGGTCTACGGCCAGCCGGCCTCGACCTTCGTCGCCAGCTTCATCGGCTCGCCGGCCATGAATCTGCTTCCGGGCCGCCAGCACGGTGGGCAATTCCACATCGACGGCGCGGCCCTCGACGTGCCGCCCGGCGTGGAGGGCGAACTGACGCTGGGCCTGCGCCCCGAGCATGCGCAGGTGGCTGACCGCGGCTGGCCGCTGCGCGTGGAGATGATCGAGATGCTGGGCGCCGAGCGCCTGGTCTACGGCAAGCTGGGCGCCGGCACGCCGTTCACGCTGCGCCTGGACGCCACCCTGCCACCGCCCCAAGCTGGCGAATGGTTGCACCTGGCCTTCAGCCCCTTGCATCTGCATCGCTTCGACGCCAAGACGGGGCAGCGGCTGTGATGTCCCCCTGGCCCTACCCTCTCTGGCTGGCCCACCGTGGCGCCGGCAAGCTGGCACCGGAAAACACGCTGGCCGCCTTCCGCATGGGCGCGGGCTTTGGCTTTCGCGCATTCGAATGCGATGTCAAGCTGAGCCAGGACGGCCAGACCTTTCTGCTGCACGACGACACGCTGGACCGCACCACCAGCGGCCAGGGCTCGCCCGCCGAGCAGGACTGGGCGCAAATGAATCGGCTTGACGCCGGCAGTTGGCACAGCCCTCCCTTTGCCGCCGAACCCCTGCCCCGCTTCTCCCAGATCGCTGCCTTCTGCCAAGCCAATGGTTGCGCGCTGAATGTCGAGATCAAGCCCTGCCCGGGTGAGGAGGCGCGCACCGGCGCGGCAGTCGCCCGCGAGGCTGCGCGGCTCTGGGCCGGCGCCTTGCCACCGCTGCTGAGCAGCTTCAAGCCCGAAGCCATCGCAGCCGCCCGCGATGCCGAACCCACCCTGCCGCGAGCGCTGCTGCTGGACAAGCTCTGGGACGGCTGGCCGGAAGCCGCCGAAGCCCTCGGCGTCGTCGCCGTCATCACCAACTACCGGCTGATGGATCGTGCGCTGATCGAGCGACTGCACGCCAAGGGTTGGCGGGCGCTGGTCTACACGGTCAATGACGCGGCGATTGCCCAGCGGCTGATCGAGGACGGCATCGACGGCCTCATCACGGACGCAGTGGATCGCCTCGGCCCCGGTAGCAGCTGACCAGGGCCGTCACCCGGTAGAAATGGCTGCCCGGCCGCAGCCGTGCCGCGTCGCAGGCCGGCTTGAAGTCGGCCTCGCCCTCGTTCAGCAACATGCGCACCAGGCGCTCGCCCTGCGTGCCGCGCCAGACCTCCCACTGCACATTGGCCGCCATCGGGATGACGTTCTCGGTGCGCCAGGGGCTGGCGGCGTAGCTGTAGGGGCGCTCGCGCGACAGCGGCTGGTGAACGCCGGCGATACCGATGGCCGACACCAGCGGCGCCACGATCTCGGCATGGGCGAAGCGCAGCACAGCGCCTTCGCCGGTGGTCAGCCGGTCCAGCATGTCGTCGAGCAACTGCGTGGCAATGTCATAGCTCGCCGGCCCGGTTTCGGCCAGGCCCGGCCCCTTGCGATAGAAGTCCTCGGCATCGTCATGCTCGGCGAACACGGCCGCAGCTGAAGCCGGCACATAGGCGGAGAAATCGCGCGCCAGTTCCAGCTTCAGATCGGCCGCCGCGCCACGCAGGTCGACGATGTGCTGAGCAGCGTCGATGGGCTTGGCAACGCGCAACGCGAACTCGGCGCCATAGAGACCTGTGAGCACCTGCTGAGCCGCAACAGCCAAGCGTGGATCAGCGTCGATGCGTCGTTGCTGCTCGGCCAACTCCGGCCCGCGCAGCCAGGCCTGGTAGGCAAGGCTGCGTTTCAACGTGGCCTGCCGCGCCGGCGAGTCGGCCGTGTCGCGCGAATCGCTGAGGCGATGGAAGTACAGCAGGAAGCGATCCGAGCCCCAGCTTGCCGGCACGCGAGCCTTGGGCGCTGTGCGACGCAGCGAATCGACAAAACTGCGTGAGCTGTCCACCGCGCGGTCCACGCCCGAGCTCAGCACTTCGACGCTCGGGCCGTTGTCGAACAGCGCAGGCAGCCGGGCAGCCATGCGCTGCGCCAGTTGCTCATGCTCGACGACACCGAGCCCGCTCAGGTTGCCGTAGCCGATGCGCTGCTGCGCCTCGATGAAACGCTGCAGGTCGGCGCCGAAGCGCTGGCCCAGTGGCGTCAACGCCCCCTGCGCCTCGGCCTCGCGCCACAGCTTGAGCGCTGCCTCGTCACTGCCCGCCTTGGTCAGCCCCCGGCTGCCGTGCCGCGCCACGAGTTGCACCGCCACCGGCGCATAGCCCGCCGGCGCCGTCTCGTAGCGGGCAGCGTCCTGGCGCGGCGCATAGGGCGTCTTGGAGCCGAGGTGCTCGCTTGCTTCAGCCGTGTGACAGGCCAGCACGAAGCCGGCCCACAACAACAGCCGGCCGATGTCATCGCCGATTCGCATTGGCTTCCTAGGCTGCGCGGTTTTCTTCTGCATTGCCATGAGCCTAAACATCTTCCGTGACAAGAACTCGACGCCGTTGACCGCGCTGGGCGCCGCCATCGCCGCGCTGCTGGCTTCAACAGCCCAGGCCCAGACGGCGCCCGAGAAGATCGACACCATCGTCGTGACCGGCCAGGCGTCCAGCCTGCGCAAGTCGCTGAAGATGCAGGCCAACGCCGACAACATCGTCAGCGCCGTCGTCGCCGACGACATCGGCGCCCTGCCCGACGTCAACGCGGCCGAGGCGCTGGCGCGGCTGCCGGGTGTGTCGGTGCAGCGCGACCAGGGCGAGGGCCGCTATGTGGTCGTGCGCGGCCTCGGCCCCGACATGAACACCATCACCATCAACGGCTCGCTGGTGCCTTCGCCCGAAGCCAGCCGCCGCGGTGTCAGCATGGACGTGCTGCCGTCAGGCCTGATCCGGTCGCTGGAAGTCATCAAGTCGCTGACGCCCGACATGGACGCCAACTCCCTGGGCGGCACCGTGGACGTGAAGACGCTGTCGGCCTTCGACCTGCCGGCCAGCCTGCTTAGCGCAGGCGTGACAGTCAGCCGCGATCAGCTGACACGCCAGAACAGCCCCGCCGCAGGCCTGCTGGGCGCCACCCGCCTGATGGGCGGCACCCTCGGCGTGGCCGCAGCACTCAACGTCGATCAGCGCAAGTTCGGCTCCGAGGACGTCGAAACCGACGGCGCCTGGAGCAATGGCAAGCTGGCCGGTGTCGAGCTGCGCCACTACCGCCCCAACCGCGATCGCGCCGCCTTTGCCGCCAACGTCGACTACAAGCCGGCCGCGGGCAGCAGCTTCCATGCGCGCGGCATCCTGGCCCGCTTCAGCGACGACGAGGAGCGCGATCGCCTGACCATCAGCAATATCAGCGGCGGCTCGATCGCCGAGGGCGCCACCGCCACGGTGCGCGCCGAGCGCCGGCTGCGCGACCGCAAATACACGCGCTCCATCGCGTCGCTCGTGCTCGGCACCGAGCAGGAATGGCAGGACTGGCTGCTGCAGGCCAGCGTCGGCCTTGGCAAGGGCAATGAGCGCACACCTGAGCAGATCAACGACGCCCGCTTCCGCCAGAACAATGTGGCCGGCGTGTCCTTCACCGACACCGTCAAACCCCTAGTCACCGGCCCGGCCGCTCTCTACGACGCCAGCAAATACACGCTGAACGCGTTGACGATCCAGAAGCGCCGCAGCGACGACGACGAGCACAACGGCCGCGTGGACGTCACCCGCGCCTTCACGCTGAACGGCGGCGGCAAGCTGGACCTGAAGTTCGGCGCCAAGCTCAGCCGCCGCGAGAAGCGCAACGACACCGACCAGTGGAGCTACACCAGCAACTCGGCCACCAGCCCCAACTACTGGGGTGCGGGCTCCACCTCGCTGTCGGCCTTCGTCAAGGACTCGCAGCTGGACTTCGGCACCGGCGCCATCGGCTCGGCCATCGATTCCAACGCCATCTGGGCGCGACTGGCCACGCTGCCGCGCGACCCGGCCAAGGTGGCCGGCGCTTCGGCCCTGGCCGACTACCGCCTCAACGAGAACATCGACGCCGCCTATGGCCAGGCGTCGGTGGACCTGACCGCCGCCTGGAACGTGCTGGCCGGCCTGCGCCTGGAGCGCACACGCTTCGACGCCAGCGGCTTCGCGAGCTCGGTGGCCGGCGTCATCACGCCCACGCAGTACGCCAAGGGCTACAGCAATTGGCTGCCGGGCCTGCACAGCCGCTACAAGCTCGACCGCGACACCAGTCTGCGCGGCGCCTGGACGAACACCGTCGTGCGCCCCAACTTCGACCAGCTCTCGCCCTCCATCACGCTGGCCAGCGCTACCGAGGCCACGGTGGGCAACCCGCTGCTCAACCCCATGCGTGCCCACAACATCGACCTTGGCGTGGAGCACATGCTGGGCGACGACGGTGCCGTGTCGGCCTATCTCTTCCACAAGGACATCACGGACTTCACCTACGCCACCAACATCGCCGGCACCGGCTCGTGGGCGGGCTACACAAGCGTGACCGGCTACGCCAACGGTCCCAGCGCCAAGGTGCAGGGCGTGGAGCTGTCCTGGCAGCAACAGCTGCGCATGCTGCCGGGCTGGATGAAGGGCTTCATCGTCGGCGCCAACGCGGCCGTCACGCATTCCAGCGCCGACGTCGGCCGCTACGACGTCACCAGCAAGACCGCGCTGCTGCGCAGCACCCGCCTGCCCGGTCAGTCCGACACGACGATCAACCTGATGCTGGGCTACGAGGCCGGCCCGCTGAGCGCACGGCTGGCCGTCAACCACAAGTCCAAATACCTGCTGCAGTTCGGCAGCGACGTGACCAACCCGGCACAGGACCAGGTCGTGGCGGGCCAGCGCCAGTTGGACCTGTCGGTCGGATACAAGATCACGCCGTCGGTGCAGCTCACCTTCGAGGGCGTGAACCTCAACAACGAGCACTACTACACCTATGTCGGTGTGCCTTCGCTGAACTACCAGTACGAGCAGTACGGCCGCACCTACAAGCTGGGCTTGAAGGTCGCGTTGTTCTAGGCCATGCGTGAGTAGACGTAGGTGTCGCGGGCATGCCCGTCGACACCCAGCGTCTAGTTGCGCAAGATGCCTTCGAGCTCGAAGCCACAGCGCTCGGCGACCGCGCGGCTCCTGGTGTTGCGCGGGTCGCAGCGGATCTCCAGACGACGCGCCGCGAGCTGGTCGAACGCCAGCGCCGTCAGCAGTTTCACCGCCTCGCTGACATGGCCCTGGCCCACCGGCTCGGGGCGAATCCAGTGCCGATCTCGAACTTGCGCGCCGCCCAGTCCATGCGGTGCAGGCTGGTACCGCCCAGCAGGCGCCCCGGGCGGCCATCGGCACGGCGGGCGTAGATGTGGAAGCCCAGGTCGCAGCGGGCGATGAAGTCGGCCTGCATGCGGCGCGCGACCAACTCCGAACTCTCCGCCTTTGGCGCCTCCTGGGCCCAGGGCATCCAGGGGCGCAGATTCAACGATGCGGTGATTGCGCAGCGCCTGATAGATGACGGCATCGACGGCATCATCACGGTTGCTGTAGACCGCCTCGGACCCGGCCGCTGAAACAACTGCAAGAGTTCACGAGGCCGAATTCTCCGCTCAGCGCGACGCCCGGCGATTTCGCCGCCTAGGGTTGGCTCAGCGTTGCACATCAGGGCAGCAATTGGCAGTTTGACGTGCAGTGCGCGCGAACGGCCGGCAGATACCTCCGCCGCAGCCCTTGTCAGTTTCTTTGCTCTTCATCGATCGCCAGAGCGAGGGCTTCCTGAACGATTCTTGAGATCGGGATCGCCAGGATCTGCCGATCGCGCGGCCGGTTCCGGCTCGCCGCCATTTGCTCGCTCAGAGTCGCCTTTGCCCGCCCAAAGTGCCGGGCCACTGCGCCAGCAGAGCACAGCCCCGACTGGACTGCCAGATTGCCTACCAGTGCCCGCGCCCTTGCGGCCAGGTGGTCCTTGCGAACCAACAGGCTCTGCCCACTTCGTGCCCGCAGCTTGACCTCCACCCAGCGCTCCAGGAGCGCCAGCGCACCGGAGATGCTCTTCGTCTGGCTGGCTGCCACGAGCACGGCCGCGGCGCCGCGAACCTGTCGTGACATCGGCCCTAAGGGGCCGACCGCGCCGGACGCGAGGACGATCCCATGCTCAAGCTCCCACTGAAGCGTTTCCACCTCGCTCGGACGCCGTGACACCAGCGCGCGAAGGGCAGCTCGGCCCTCCAGCAACGAGCTTCCCAGCATCCCGTACAGCACGGAAGGGTCGTAACCCTCCACCCAGTCCAAGCCCACGGCGCTACGAATGGCCGAAAACGGGAAATGCGTCGGCGCGACGCATAACCCCAAGGAAACCGGCCTCCACGCCAGCATGCGCACCTCTTGCAGGAACTGCTCAACATTGCAGAGCCGCCGGGTCCGATAGGGGCTAGCGAAGACCGGCCCTGGGATGCCGTCAACGTCGCGTACCCAACGCGCAACGATATTCGCCACGCCATGCGCAATCGCGTCGGGCTTGTCGCTGGCGGGTAAGGCGCACAAGAGATGAACCTCTGAACTAGTCAGCAGGAAAAAGAACAGCTTGCGCTCGGGTGAACGGTGCGCCTGCAGCAAACGGGATCGGATTCTGCGGGCCAGCGTCGGCGTGTTCATGAGATTGCGCCCCGTGGCCGTCTGCCAGAAAACATGCCATGTGCTAAAGGCGTTGCCTTCGAAGATGGAAACGTCCATCTTTCTATGACGTTAGCGATTGAACTCTTTTCCTCGCGTTTTCACGGATGGCGAGTCGAACGTTCGGCATTCCAAGTGCGTTGGCCGCCACGGTCGCCGGCGCGGAGGCACGCCATGGACGTGGAGTTAGTTGCCTAGATGAGCCGGCGTTGACCCAGATCGCAACGTGCATTCGCGCGGAGCGGTCCTAGCGAAGAAGCGAAACCGAACGAACAACCCGTCGCACCACTTCAGCCAGATCCGGAACACGTCCGCGATCAACTGGGCAAACCGCCGTCGCCCTGCCTCGCGTCGATGCCGAACACCGGACAGGACTCGAAGAAATCTATGGAGGACGTGTGCGGGAATTCGTAGCTTTGCCTGGCCTGACGCATTTCGCTGAAGGCAATTTCACCTGCAACCAACCGAAGGAGAACGTGATGAACGAAGACCTGCAACTGGAAATCGTTGACCTGGGCGACGCGAAGGAGGAGACCAAGGGTCGCATCCAGGGCGTGGAACCCGAGCTGAACGAAGCAGCTCCGTACAAGCCCTGATCACGGCGTGGTGCCCAAAGCGCGCGGACGAAGGTTTTCGCGCCAACAACACCGCTACACGTGATCGTTGATCTGAGCAGGACCGGGGAGAAATCCAAGGTCCTGCTTCGGGCGCCAGCACCACTGCCCGCGCAGCGGCGGCGACGCGCGTCACCAAAGAGAGTTGTCATGCAAAGCATCAATGCGCGAGGACCGCAGTACCGATTGGCCGATCATGTCCGGGCATGCCGCGTTGACGAGCAGGTCCTCCTGTTGGACTTGCGGCGAAATAAATACCTTGGCTTTCGTGGTCCACAACTGGACGCACTGAGTCAGGTCATCGTCGACTGGCCTTGCTCCCTTGCCGACGGGAACAGCGCACCATTGAGCCCGTCCGCCCTGGCGCGGCTGCAGCCTTTGCTCGACCAACAGTTGCTGTCAGAGGCGCACACAGAAGGTCAACTTGGCCCGCTGCTCCCGCAAGCGCTCGAATGTATCGATCCCGATGCCAACCACACACGTCCAACCGCGGCCGGGCGAGACGTACTTCGCCTTGCCTGGGCCGCCGCTGGCGCTGCGCTCTGGCTGAGGCGCCTGAACCTGGCTGAGATTGCTAGCCGCGTTGCGCGTCTGCGATCGCTGGGCGGCACCAACGACGAGCGGGAAAGCACGGCGGCCTTGCGTGACGCCGTATCGTCGTACATGCGGCTTCGCCCTTTCCTGTTCACGGCTCACGACAAATGCTTGCATGACTCGCTGACGCTCATTCGTTTTCTAGCCCGCCGCAGGATGTTTCCCGCTTGGGTCATCGGCGTGCGAACCCGGCCTTTTGCTGCGCATTCATGGGTGCAGAGCGAAAGCCGGGTCCTCAATGACGTACACGAACACGTCCGCACCTACACGCCGATCCTCATCGTCTGAGCCGAGCGGCAATCCATGTTCCGCTATATCGCCTTTTGCTGGGAGGTCACCAGTCCGGAGCAGGCAGATCTCGCGCACCGACTTGAGCAGGCCCTATTGGGACGGGGCTGGAGATCAGCGTTTCAGATCTCGGGACACCGCGTCTTCATGACCGGCAACGTCCGGGGCGTCAACGATGCGTACCCGTTGGCGGCAAATCAGGGCGTCATCCTGGGGCGAATCTTCAGGCGCGGCGTGCCCTCATCACGTGGGGACGGTGACGTCGCACTCACGGAGCTCGAGGCCCAACGCATCGTTCACACCGACGGACGCAGCCTCGTCGACCATTTCTGGGGCCGATATGTCGCCTTCCTGCCCTCGTGGACAGGAGTGCCGCACGTGCTGCGCGATCCCACGGGAACCTTGCCCTGCTACCGCCTCGAGGTTCTGGGCATCGCCGTCGTCCTGTCACGGCTCGATGATCTGCTGTCACTGCCGCACATCGCCGCGCCGCCGGTGCATTGGGATGCCGTCACAGCCCACATGGTGCTGGGCCAGGTGAGCGGCCGCGAGACGCTCCTGACCGGCGTCACCCAGGTCCTTGCCGGTGAATTGGTAGCACTGGCGCGCGGTCAAGGTACCCCGCAACAGCTTTGGAACGCAGTCGATCACGCCCGGCGCACCTCATGGATCTCCGCGCCTGAAGCGGCTACGCAGCTGCGCGACACCGTTGCCGCCTGTGTGCAGAGCTGGTCCTCGTGTTACGAAACCATCGTGCTCAGGCTGTCCGGCGGCGTGGATTCCGCCATCCTGCTGGGCAACCTCGTCGCCGATCGCAACAGCGGCGACGTCGTCTGCCTGAACTATCACTCCCCCGGCACGGACAGCGACGAGCGCGCCTACGCCCGCCTTGCGGCTGCGCTGAACGAGGTGGAGCTGGTCGAGGGCACCATCGACGATGGTTATCGCCTTGAAAATGTCCTGGACGTCGCTCGTACTCCCACGCCGGCCAACTACCTCGGGTTCATGGGAACAGGTCGTGGCGATGCCGACGTCGCCGCATCCCGCGGGGCAGGCGCCGTCTTCAACGGCGCGGGCGGAGACCAGCTCTTTTTCGAGGTCCGATGCACCTGGCCTGCGGCCGACTACCTGAAGCTGCGCGGCATCGAGCTGGGATTTTTATCGGCGACCCTGGACGCGGCCCGTCTTGGCAACGTCTCCTTCTGGACCGCGCTGAAGCAGGCCGTGAAGGACCGGTCCTTCCATGGGGATCCCATGAGCGGGGCCACGCGCTACTTGACCTTGATGGATACGGCAGCAATGGACGACGCATTGAAGATCGCCTCGCGATTCRTTCACCCGGCCTGGCTCGCCGCGCACGACCTGCCGATCGGAAAGTTCAATCAACTCGGCATGCTCATCTGCCCTTTCGAGTACTACAACCACTACCTCCTCGAGGCCGCGCCTGAGCGTGTCCAGCCGCTGATGTCACAGCCGCTCCTGGAGCTCTGCCTTGCATTGCCAACCTATCTGTTGACCCACGGAGGACGCGGTCGTGCACTCGCTCGCGAGGCATTCGCGCACCAGATCCCAGCCGAAATCGCTTCCCGCCGTTCGAAGGGTGGCACTGCGAACTACATCGCGAAAGTACTGCAGCGCAACCTGCCGTTTGCACGGGAAATGCTGCTGGACGGCCTGCTCGCGAGCCGCGGCCTCCTGGACAGACGGCGCGTCGAGGCGACTCTTGCCGGCAGCGCTGCTTCGAAGGCAGGCTATGTCACAGAGATCCACGCATGCCTCGCCACGGAGGCTTGGCTGCGGCGCGCGACCACGGCGACTGGTCGGCGCGAACCTTGACCCGGCCGCCGATGTCACGGCCAAGAACGCTTGCAGCCGGGCTTGCCCTGATCCTTGAGGCAATGGACCGCCATCTGCTGCTGGAGGTCCTGGGCACACTGATGCTGGTCACGCTCAGCGGTGCCCTTTCGGCAGGTTCGCCCCTCGCGCTCAAGCACTTGGTCGACGCAGTGGCTGGCATGAAAACAGCGGACCACACGGTGGGCAGCGCCGTGCTGCTGACCGGGGCGATCTACCTGACGACGCTGGTCGGCGGTCGAATCATGGCGGACGTTCGCCCCCTCCTTGCCGGCAGGATGGAGCAACGCGTGCTGGCCGGCATCAGGCAACGCTTCTTCGGTCATCTCCTGCGCCTGCCGACGGCCTACCTGGTGAACCGCCGTGGCGGCGAACTGCTCCACAGTGCCGACCTCGCTGCCGCCGGCGCACAGGCCATCATGTCTCACGCCACGAACAGCATCGCCCCCTCCCTGATCGAGCTGGTTTTGATGACGGTCATCCTGAGCCAGCTTCGACACCCTCAGCTCGCGGTCTTGTTCGTCACGACGGCCCTCCTGTACCTGGCGGTCTTCTCGGAGGAGGGCCGGAAGCCAATCGACCGGGTCGTCGCCGACCCGTGCGCGCACCGCATCGAGCAGGGCGACGTTGTCAGTGGTAGCCGACAGCACGGTCACGAAGTCCTCCAGGCCGGCGAGATCCAGCTCGCAAATGGCGCTGACGTGACCCTGCTTGAACAGGAAGCGCCGGCCGCCCTGGCCGCCCAGGCTGCGCACGATGTCGTACTCCGCCTGCGTCAGGCCGAAGCCATCGACGTACTCCTCACGCACCGCCTCTGGATTGGCGAGGAAGATCTTGGTGACGCTTTGCTCGATCATCGTGCGGCCGATGGGGTGGCGCAGCACGTCGGAGGGGCTCTGCGTGTCGAAGATGCCCAGGCCGTTTTGCTTGCGAATCGTCTTTTGCTTTTGCTTGGCGAAGTCGCTGAAGATCTCGTGGTCAAGCGCCTTCCAGAATTCCGAGATCACGTAGATCAGGCGCTCGCCATTGACGAGCTCTTCCATCACCTGCAGCAGGTACATCATCACGGGCGTGCGAACCTCGGGCAGGTCAAGGAACTCAGTCGTGTCAAACCCAATGACGGAGGCCTCGTGCAGATCCATCAGGCGGTCGTCGGCCTGGTCGAAGACCCAGGCAAGCGCGCCGCCCTGGCACCAGCGGCCAAGGCGCTCGAACAGGCTGTTCTCGCCCGTCTTGGGCAGGTTCTGCCGCACTGTCGACAAGCGGCGCAGCGGCGCCGGCATCATCGCCACCGCCTTGACGGCATCCGCGATGGCCCGCTCGTCCGCCGGCAGCAGGGGTATCGCCACCGAACCGATGCAGGTGCGGATCAACTGCTCCCAAAACTGAATGCGCGCCGGTGTCGGTTCTTGCTGCAGCGGGTTGAAGCCAGTCGGTCTGCCGGCTTCAAGGGTGAAGTAGCGCCCTCCGAGCGCGCGGATGGCGATCTCGCAGCCGCGGTCGAGGTCGAAGAGCACAAGGCGAGGCGCAGGGTCCCATTTGCGCGTGAGCGCCAGGATGAACATCTCCAGCGTTGTCTTGCCAACGCCGGTTGAGCCGATGATGAGCGTATTGCCGGGCAACTTCTTGTCCGCCGAGTCCTCCCCTTGGGGACTGCTGTGAAGGTTCAGATAAAAGGGCTGACCCGACGGTGTTCGTAGCAGTGCCAGCGCCTCGCCCCAGGGATTGCCGGTGCGCTTGCCGCGGGCGAAGTTGTGACCGCTGGCTAGCGCTGCGAACGCCCGCGACGAAAGCTTGGCATCACGCGGTCGCCACTGCCAGTTGCCCGGCATCTGTGCAAACCACGCAGCATCGGCCACCAAGTCCACTGGCGACATCTGCAAACTGGAGGCCTCGCCAACCGCGCCGATGGCCTGGGCTGCTCGACGGCCGGCGCCGGCGATGCCGTCCTCGCCTTCCTCTGCGAAGACGACAAGGCTGTAATGGAACTCTCCCATGCAGAACTGGCCGTCGCCGAGCTCGTCGAGTGCGACGTCCATCTCTGCCACCTGGCTGGCCACCACATCGTCGCTGGCGATCAGTTGGTCGCGCTGAAGTTCCAGCGCACGCATGGCGTCTCGGCGCGGCATGATCGAGAAACTCTGTGTCTCGATGAACTCGCTAGGCTCGTAGAGCAGGGCGTTCAGGATGCCTGGCTCCACGGCATCGGCGTACTCCTTGATATCGACCAGGGCCGCGTAGCGTCGCCCGTCGCCCTGGCGCAATTCGAGTTTGTCGCCACCAAAGGAGAGCCGCGTCGTCGGGAGCGTTCGGTACAACGGTCCCGGGGTCATCGGTATCGACCGCCAGCAGCCGTTGACCAGGTAGCCCAGGAATTCGGCCACTTCTGAGAATGACCGCCCCCCTTGTTCGCGAGCGCCCAGCAATTGCGGCCCGAACCCCCGCAGCACCCGATCCACCAACGCGCTGCGTTCTTCCATGACGCGCAAGGCATCGGCCTGCGCTGCGGCAATCATCGAGCGAGTGCGCTGCGTCGACTGCAGGGCGCGGCTGAGCCGTGAGACGTTGGGCCGATAGACCAGCGTCAGGTACAGCTCGTTGCTCATCATTCGGCGCTCACCGAGCTTTGCCTGGTACGCCAGGGACAGCTCCCGCGCAAAGCCGGGTTGCACCGGGTGCTGCAGGCCGTCTCGGACGACGCGGTGCAGACGATGCGTCCACACGGCCCATTGGCCACCGGTGAGGTTGCGAAGCAGGCTACACAGTGCCTCATGCCGTTCAATGATCAGGTGATCGTCGGCGCATTCAAAGGGCACGCCATCAAGGCGCCATACACGCAGGTAGTCCCCGCCGCGCGTGATCACGTCATGTGCGCTGACGAGTGATGAAAACGGGATGAAGCGGGCCAGTGGGTTTTCCATCTGGGCCTCGGTCCAATACCGAGGACTGCAGCCGTCCTTGTCAGCTTGGGATCCAGCGCGCATCCTCGGTTTCCGGTCAAACATGCCAAGCATCGCGGGCTCCACGGAAAAGGGTGGGCGCATAACTGCGCGCGTGCCAGAAGCGCCGGTTGCGGTCGTGCAGCCGCAGCTTCATCGCAATGAACACTTGCCTGAATCGCTGATCGTCCTTCGCGGTGATCAGGCGCATCCAGAGCAGCGCGGGGACGATAGACAACACGGTACCTAGCGCGATCCACCAGCTCACCAGGACGCCGCCCCACAGCGTCAGCAGCATGCCGGTGCCGAACAGGACGACGAGTGGAACGAGTGGGATGCCCAGTTTCATCGCTGGGCGCGTGGCACCCTTGTAGATCGCTTCGCTTTGCATGGCGTTCGTTCCCGCTCAGCTGACGATGTAGGAGGCCATGGCGCCTGCGCCGCCGACCAGCGTGCCGCCGATCAAAACGTTAGCTACGTCCGTCAGACGCGCGCCATGGAAGATCATCTTGAAGCCGGCCCAGATGATCGCGATGGTGACCACTGCGACTGAGATCGTCACCAAGATGGTGTTGACGTTGACCACCGTGTCGTTGATCTTGTCGAAGCCGGCGGCCACGGCGGGCGACCGCGATGCCATGGTGAATTGGACGGCAAGCACCGCGACGACGCGCTTGAATTGGCTGATGTGGTTCATGGGTTTTCCTTTGAAAAGGTGGCGGGAATGTCTGCAGACAAGGGAACAAGATGCCGGCCGCTTGCCGCCGCCGCCACGACCCGGGCCACGTAGCCGTACTTGATTCCGGTCACGAAGTTGCCGCTGTAGTAGCAGGAGAGCGCGGGTCGAAGCGCCTGCTGCTTCGACCCGGTGCCAATTGCGATGGCCCGTTGGAAGCAATCGGAAAGGACCGTCTGCATTGCGGTCAAATTCATGCACGGTTCGAACGCGGACTCGAGGGTCAGGCCCAGCCGCGTGAGGTTGCGGACGTTGATCTGACCCAGTCCAACGCTGAAGTCCCAGCCCGCCGCGCGCAGGGCACGCGCCGTGGCAAGTGCCTCCTCCCGGCTGCGAGGTTGGCGCAGCAGCGAGCCACCGACAACGCCGATCGCCCACGGATTGAATGCGCTCTCGACATGAACGACCGCAGCGGCCGTCTGCAGATGGACAGCTGGGGCGCAGGTTGCCGCCAGAGATGCAAAGTCAGATGCGTCCATGGCTTGCGCTCAGTACTGTGGGCCGGTCGACGACGGGCGACTGGCCTTCCAGGTCGTGTAGTCGTCGTCAAAGCGCGTGTCCCAGCTTCCGAGCTGCGCCTTCGCCGCTGTGCTGAGCTCGGTCACCGTGTCGCCGTCCGTTGACCACCATGTGCGGTAGAACGGCATCCCGAGCACGGTGACGGAGATAGCGCCGCTGAAGTCGCAGGTGTAGACAACACCATTGGGACCATCGTGGCTTCGCGTGTACTGGGGCGGACAGAACTCTGGCGCCACAGCCCAGTTGTGGCTCGCCGAGTTGCTCGTACCTGCCATCGCACATGTCGGGAAGGCCTTCCCGCGCGCCAAGTCGCGCAGCACTTGGCGTACCGGTGGAACGCACTGTGCAATGGCCCGCCAGCTGGGAGCGGCCAGGCAGAGGAGCACGGTGCATCCGTCGGCGGCGTTTGCCGATCCGGCCGCGCCGACTGCCCCCAGGACAGCCAGCATGGCGACTCGAATCAGCCCTGGACACGGCGGTACTTCCTGAGGAGCCGATTCACCGGCTTGCAGTGGGCGGTGGGCGGTGTTCATGCCTTGAGTTCTCTCGTGACTGCTCTTGTGAGCGTTGAGATCAATCTAGGCGCCGAACTGGCAAGCGCGTGTGCAGGATTCGACGGGGAAATCTTTCACTGCCGGTTGCGGCTTACAGCAGGCCGTAGAGCCGGGCAACCCGCGCCGCGCTACGACGATCAGGCACGTCGAGCCTCGCGCAAAGTCGGTGGAAGCGCGTGTCCACCGTTTGGGGCGCGATGTGCAACGCCTGAGCAATGGCCCTGCTGTTGTTCCCGGCCTGCTCGTATCTGAGCAATTCGATGTCTTCAGGCTTGATGCGTGCCTTCACCAGCAGCTCCTTGCGAGCAGCGCGGCGCATCCACCTGTGCAATTCCATGGCCAGCATCGTCGCCACGATGCGGATCTGCGGATAGCTATCGCTGTCGAAGAAGCCACGTCGCCTGGAGCCCAGGCTGAGAACGCCGACACGAGAAGTTCCGGCGCTGCTCGGTGCCGGGACAACCATCGCAGAGTCAAATCCGAACTCCGCTGCCGCCTGGACGAACTCAGTTTCGCCGGGCAGCAGCTTCAGTTCAAAGTCCCGCACCGGCTCTTCGTTGTGAAGAGCGTGGCGTAGCCATGGATCATGCTCATGCCAGCCGAGCCTTGCGTACTCGATGGCCCAGACCGGATCGCAGGCGAGCAGAGATCGGTACGAGGTTCGAGCAGCGTCGTCCCTGATCGCGCTGAGGAAGACACCGGCGTCAGCACCGATCAGTTCCAGAGCGCCGTGGAACCTCCCCACGGCCGACTCCGCGTCGTCGGCGCTGCTGAATCCGGCCAGGAGGTCCAGCACCTCGTCGCCGCGTCCCGGCCCGTTCACCAGCGTCTCGTTACCAATGAGCTCAGCGATGTCCGAGGCATTCATGGCCTTGCCGGCGCAGTTCAGCGTGCAGCAACGGGTCGTCAAACCTGAGGGGTTCCAACTCGCACCAGCGATCGAATCCCGCCGCGTCGCGAAAGAACAGCGTCTGTGCGGTTCGGGGGCCCGATGGCCGCCAGAGCCGCTTCTCGATCATCAAGCCGGTGGCGGCGCGATGGATCGCGAACTCAAGGGCGCCGTCAAAAGACACGAGCAACTGGGCGCCGGTCCGGCTCCCCGCGCCGGTAACTCCGGCGTGCCATGTCGGGACAGCCTTTCGATGCTTTCGGAGGTGCAGTGCGGAACGCTTGGCGCCCAATCTTCTGGCTGGCTGGTCGATCGCGTCTTGTCGACGGACAGTGCCACGCGGCTTGGGTTGAGGTGCCGGCTCCCCGTGGGTGCCGACCTGAGTTGACGACTTCATCCTGGCTCCCGGTGAGATCTCTCTCCCGCTCTCGCCTGATGGGCTATTGCCCGAGGCGAGTAGCTTGAGGTCCGGGGCGCATTGCAGACCGTCCCTGAATGCTTGTCTAGTCCGCTTGCTTGATGAGTTATCAAGCGGCAATGCGGCACTCGATCATTTCAGGCATCCAACGATGCTCTGAGCCGATCCGTGAACCGAACGAAGTGGTCGTTATGTTCATGAGGCGCTCGGTGCGGCGGGGTTTTCGCCAGTGCCGCGACCCGGAAAATCCGGCACGTCCAACCGTCCAGGGCGCTTGGAACGGCGACGGTTTTACTATTTGTTTCTGATTGAGCCGATGGCTACCGTGCATCGCCACGAATTGGCCATGCGTGTTCAATGCCCTGCTGCATCTGCCTGATGATCGCAGTCGCCCGAGGGTTAGGACGCAGCGATCATGCGGCTGTGTCCGGGCGTGCGTGTAGCAGCTCTGGTCGGCATCTGCGCTCGCCGCTGAGCAGGCGTCCCCGCTCGCTGCCTGGAGTCCAGCGTGCCGCGGCCCTGACAACATTTATCCATGGCTGAAGACGACATCGCCCCGCGCATGGTCGAAGCGCTGCAGGACGCACCGATCTCGCAGCTGTACCAGACGCGCGCGCCAATCGATGTGTGCTCGATGGCTACCAGCCTTCCATCCAGCTGGTGAGCTGCAAGGTGGCCTTTGCAATGTGTGCGTGCACGGTGGCGATGCTGACGCCCCGAGCCCGCGCGATCTCGCCATAGGTCAGGCCGTCCAGGCGGTGGGACAACAGGATGGCGCGAGTGGTTTCGCCGAGCCGGCTGAGCCCTTCGCTGAGCCGTGCGAGGCGCTCCTTGGCGAGCATCGAATCCTCGGCGGTGGGCGCGAGATCGATGATGACCGCTTCCTCCACGAGCACCTCGTCGCCACGCGTCATTCGGGCACGGTGGGCGTCGATGGAAAGATTCAGCGCGGTGCGCATCATGAAAGCCTCGGGCTGCGCCACGACCTGTTCGCGCTGGTATCCCGCCAGGCGAATCCACGCTTCCTGAACCAGGTCCTCGGCGTCCTGCGCCGAGTTCCCGCGGCGCAGCAAGGCAGCACGGATGCTGGCGAGGGTCTTCTTAATGTTCATGGCCTGCGGCGCGAAAGCCGGTCAGCAGACTGCCGCGGTCACCGCCGAGAAATTGGCCGAGCGCGGCTCGCGCGCCGGCTCGATGGGCTCCGGCCAGTCGCGAGAGATGCAGCGCTCGGCCGATCGACGCAGCAACGCTGCGGCGGCAGTCGCGCTGAAAAACGGGCCGTGGCGAGCGGCGGCCCCCTTCAGGCGCAGGCTCAGAGAACTTGAGACCTCCAGGGCGCGCTCGACGTACTGGCGATGACCAGAGAGGGTCGATTCAAACTCTGGGTGGGCGAGCGTCGCGGACGCCGGTAAGACCGTGCTGAAACGGTATCGGGGCGCCATGGCGGCTTGGATCTCGACTGGATCCGGGCCGATAACGATGCGTAGCCGGTCGACGCCGCGGTCATGAATATCGCTGGCGACTGCGCGCCACCAAGCGTCCCTGGGCTCCTCGACATGCCAAGCGCCCAGATAGTGAGGACTGTGGTCCGTCAGGACACCAACAGCCCAGAGGAGTTGTGTGGCTTGAACGCCAGCATCACGCTGGACCTTGAGCTTGAGTACATCGAACGCTGCGCAGACGTAAGAGCGGCAGAGGGGTCCGGTTTCAGCCGCTGCATTGATCAGGGTGAAGTTCATCGCTTGCTCCTATTTCCCGCGTAGTGGGTGAGTCCCTTCAGCAGGCCGACTTCAGCAACCAGCTCGATTGAATCACAAAAGTCTGATTCGGACTAGTCCGTAACAGCCTTGATTGTTGGGCCCAGAAACCTCCTCGGGCCCATGCGGAAAACGATCTATTCGAAGCAGCAGGAGCAACTGCTGCGCCTCCTAGTAGAAGCGCGATTGGCAGCCAACGCGACGCAGGGCGACTTGGCTGGCTGGCTTGGGATCACGCAGAGTGAGGTCAGCAAACACGAAAGAGGAGAGCGAGGGCTCGACTTTATTCAGGTGAGAGCCTGGGTCGAAGCTCTCGGAGTGCCGTTCGAGGCTTTTGTCGCTGAGTTTGAGGCGAGGCTTTCGCAAAACCAACTACCCGCTCACCACCCGCGCTGACAGTGATAGGCCTTGGCCGGCATTTAAGAACGTGACGTGGGGCTCGCAGCTAGCGCCGTTGCGCAAAAAGCGGGCCGCAGACTTCGATGGCAAATTCCGCGGCGCGACCGAGCGATTCCTCTGAAAAGACTGGCACGGGATGGTGTGGGCAAGTCAATGCTCAATGTCTTCTAGGAGTGCGGCGCCTCTATCGAGCAACGGCTTGCTCCGGCCGAGGAGTCACTTGCAATCGACGATGCTCCGGCTGCCGTGGCCGCCGTACGGGTATGCGACACCTGCCAGCCACCGTTGAGCGTTGATCTATAGCCACCGCGGTTGACTTGCGACTGGTGTGGAGCCACCGGGCGCCCCCCTGCCCCAGCTTGAACAAATAGACCCATCAGTTGTAAAGTTATTTACGCCGATATGGGTTCTTCATTTCACTAGCGTCGGTCAAGCCTGCGTCCCACAGATGCACGGCGATGCACGCCCTGACGGTGCGCATGTGAAGGTATTGCAATGAGCATCGACTGGCCGAAGGTATTCTCGAAGGTGAAAGCAGCTCTGATGCGGCGTGGCCGCTCGGAGCATGATGCGGATGATCTCGTGCAGGAAGCCTGGGTACGGTTGACCTGCTATGAGCGCGACAACACCGTGGAGCAGCCCGAGGCCTTCTTGATGAGAGCCGCCATCAACCTATCGATCGACGCCCATCGGCTGAGCGCAACGCGTGGCGAGCAGGTGATGCTGGAGGAACTCGTGCATATCGACGGCAGTCCTGGCGTTGAGGATGTGCTCCTCGGGCGCGAGCGGCTCGCGCGATTGTGCGAGTGCATCTCGCTGCTGGACGACCAAACCCGGCAGATCCTGCTGGCCCACCGCATCGATGGCCGTAGCTATCAGGAGATAGCGCACCAGCATGGCATTAGCGTCACCAGCGTGCACAGGCACATCGCCAAGGCGCTCCTGCTGATCGCAGAACGAATGGAAGGCTGGTATCCGTGAACGACATCCCTTCAGGCGTGCCCGGCCGGGGGGCGGATGCAATGCCGCGGGTGACGCGCGAGATTGCCGCTGAGGCGGCCCTGTGGGTCGCCCGCTTGCATGGGCCGGATCGAGACTCGGCGATGGAACGCGAGTTCCAATCTTGGCAGGCCCGATCGCCAGCACATCGCGAGGCCTTTGGACGCTGCACTGACGTCTGGATGGAAGTACCGCGCGTAAAGGTGGCGGACGCCTATGCCGCCGTGTCGGCCAAGCGACAAGATGAAGAGCGCCCCGTCTCGCGCGGCTCGACCTGGCGCTGGGAGAGCGCGGGAGCCCTTGCGGTCGTGCTGACGGCCAGCGTGTTGCTGTTCCAGCACTGGAACGGTCAGGACAGCTACACCACGGCGATTGGTGAGCAACGTTCGGTTGTGTTGGATGACGGCACGCGCATGCTGCTCAATACGGACACGCATTTGCATGTCAGCATGCGCGCGGACCGGCGCATCGTTGACGTCGATGATGGCGAGGCGTTGTTCGAAGTAGCGAAAGACGCGTCTCGGCCCTTCGTCGTCCGCGTGGCCGGCAGCGAAGTTGTCGCATTAGGCACCGCTTTCGCAGTCAGGTATGTCGCCTCACCGAAGAGGACGAACGAACTGGCCGTGACGCTCATCGAGGGCAAGGTGACGGTGCAGCCCGCCAAAGACCGGGGCGACGAAAGACTGGCTCCGGCCAAGCTCTTGACCCTGCAACCGGGCGAGCGGCTGCAGATCGACCACGGAAAAAACGGCAGCCACGGTCCCGCGGTGCCAAGCGTCGATAGACCGAACGTCGAGCAGGTGATCGCCTGGAAGCGCAGCGAGGCGGTGTTCCAGGACGAACCGCTGGCAGAGGCAGTTAGCGAAATGAACCGATACAGCCGAACACCAGTGGTGCTGTCGGGCAATCTTCCAGCGGCCGGCCTGCGCGTCAGCGGTGTCTTCCGAACCGGTGACAACGCCAAATTCGCCCGTGCTATCGCGGCCTTGCATGGTTTCGCGGTGCGCGAGAACGGCGGACGTTTGGAACTCGAGAACGTTCGCTAGAGGAATCACTGACAAAAGAACTCTCGACAACCCCGTCATCTCGTTGTCACTCCTTCGACAACAAGACAAGGGACCGAGATGTTTGGAAGTTTCGATTCGATAGGCACCGTTGGTATGCGCGTGCGCTGGTTGCCAATCCCGCTGGCGATCTCACTGCTGCTGGATTGTGGTCTGGCGAGTGCCGCCGAGCCGAGTCCCGCAGCCCGCTACACGATCGAGCAGCCGTCACAGGACATGGGAGACGCGCTGCGCGCGATCGGTCGGCAGACGGGAACGTCTGTGCTCTTCGATCCGCGTGTCATCGCGGGGCGGATGGCCAGGCCAGTCTCTGGCCGCCTTTCCGGCGTGGAGGCCATCAATGCTGCAGTAGAAGGTGCGGGCCTCGAAGTCCATGTCACGCCAGATGGGGCCGTGGTCGTGCGGTTGCCGGCCGCGGCCAAGGCTGTCCCTCCAGTCCCGGCAGCGTCGGCGGCGCGTCCGGCTGTGCCGGCCCGGGACAGTTTGACGGGGTCCGGTCGCGCTGGTGCCGGCGATGAGCTCGCAGTCCATGACGGCGTTGACGTCGCTACCCAGCCAAGCAGTGGCGATTCGGTTTATCAGATCACGCGTGTCGAGGTTACCGGCTCGCGGTAGCGGCGCGTTGACGCCGAAGGCCCGGCGCCGGTGAATGTCTATACGGCCAGGGACATCGAACGCAGCGGCCAGTCCAGCCTGCAGCGCTTCCTGGCCGGGCTCAACGAAGTCTCCGCCTCTGCCGGCGAAGGCGGGTTCAGCCGGACCCTCGGACAGGGCACAGTGCAGCTTCGCGGAATGCCGCTGGGCTCCACCCTGGTATTGGTCAACGGGCGCAAGTTGGAGGCCGTTGGTTCGTCCACGGGCAGCGTCTTCAACTTGAACCTGATTCCGCTGTCAGCTATCGAGCGGGTCGAAGTGGTGCCGTCGGGATCTTCGGCCGTGTATGGAGGCGACGCTTTGGCCGGTGTGGTCAATATCGTGCTGAAGAAGTCCATCGACGGAACTTCCCTGGCCGCACGATTGGGCACGGGCCGAGGCTTTGGTGATGGCAGCCTATCGCTCGCTACCGGCGGACGCGGCGAAGACGGCAGTTACTTGCTACTCGGGTCGTTCAGCCGCTCGACACCGCTGACCATGCTCGACCGCACACGGTTTGCGGATGTGGACTTCAGGGGCGTCGGCGGAACCGATGAGCGCCAGCCCTACTGCGCTCCGGGCAACGTGAGCAGCATCAGCGGCGATCTGCCGGGCCTTGGCACCAGCGTCGCGGCGATTCCTCAGCTGGCTCCTGGAAAGATTCCGACGGTCGCTGACTTCCAGGCCACCGCAGGCACGCGCAACCTCTGCAACCGATATGCCACGGGTGGGGGCGCCGCGTTGATCCATGGCACGCAAACTTTCGCGTTGCATTCGCTCGCGGAGCATCGGCTCTCGGGCAGCTGGTCGGTGTTCGGTGAGGCGATGGTCGTCAAGGATCGGACCGAAGCGCCGGGCTACGGCGTGACGTTAGCCAGCATCAAGGTGCCTGCAGCCAACCTCTTCAACCCTTTTGGCGTCGACGTGCGAGTCTCGTCGGTGCTGGGCAACGACAGCGGGTTTCAGGGGCTGCTGCGACAGGGCAGGTTCACGCGTCTACTGGCGGGTATCAAGGGCCAACTGGGCGAGGACTGGGATGCCGAGCTGGCCGTTTCGACGAGCAGCGATCACGGCCGTTCGGCATCCCGCAACGACTCGGTGAACTCGACGGCTCTGGCCACGGCGCTGGCGTCCACAAACCCAGCGACCGCCTTCAACCCGTTCACGGCTGGCAAGGCGGCGACAGACGAAGTGCTGCGTGGCATCCTGAGAGAGACGATTCGCAGCGACCGGGGCCGCAAGGATCAAGCCAGTGCAATAGTGCGCGGCAATGTAGGTCAGCTTTGGGCAGGCCCCGTGGACGTCGTCGTCGGCGCGGAGGCCGCCCGCGACTGGTACGACATGTCTGTTCCCGGTCAATCCGAAATCCACGGCAACCGCCGCAGCTCTGCTGCCTATGGCGAAGCTCGGGTGCCGCTGCTGGCCGGCCGTGAAGACGGGCGCATCGGGTGGAGCCTGGCCGCCCTCACGCTGGCTGCTCGCCGCGATACCTACAGCGACTTCGGCTCCGCAAACACGTTTCAAGGGGGACTCGAAATACGTCCCACGCGCAATCTGCTGATCCGAGGCTCAGCGGCGGGCTCATTCAAGCCGCCGACGCTCCTGCAGACCAACGTCAGTGACCTCGTCGATGACGCCGCGTTCTATGGCCTTGTCGATCCCGCACGCGGAGGCGAGGCCATCACATCGGGGACGCTGGTGCGCACAACGAACAAGGAATTGAAGCCTGAGCGCGGCCAGGCCCGCGGCATCGGCGCCGTGTGGGAGCCGGAGGGTGGTCTAGGTACACGGCTGAGCGCCAGCTATTGGCAGCTGAAAGTCCGCTCGATGATTGCTCTGCTGGCGCCTCAGGCGGCGCTGAACTACGAAAGCGCCTTCCCAGGCTTCGTCACACGTGGAGCGGGAGCCAACGGCATGCCCGGCGTGGTCACGAGCATCAAGGCGGCTGAAGTGAACTTCGGCCATCTGGATACGGCGGGGACCGACTTCGATGCGGCCTACGGCTGGGCGACGCCCGTCGGCCGGGCGACCGTTGCGGCCGGCGCGACCCGGGTGAACGAGTACCGAGTCCAACTGACACCAGGGGCGCCGATCGTGGATCGCCTGGGACGTCGATTCGTCGATTTCTGGGCGCCACGCTGGAAAGGGCGTCTGTCCGTCGGGCTGGACCAAGCCGCCTGGAATATCGGTCTGACAAGCCGCTATCTCGGCGTGTACAACGACGTGGGTACCAGTGAGAGGCGACTCGGCAACTACTGGACCCACGACTTGGCGGCCCAATTGAACCTGATGAAGCTCTGCCCGGAGTTGATGCAAGGCTTTCGGGCGGCGACGTTCGGGGTCAGCGTCACGAACCTGGCTGATCGTGAACCCCAGTACGTACCTGGCGCACCGAACTTCGACGTCACGCAATCCGACTGGCGTGGCCGCTACCTCACCGTGCGTCTCACGCTCGATTGGTAGACCGCGCAGCGGCGCTAGCGACAGGCCGGCAGGACCGGCGTCTCGTTGACCCACGCATCCCACCGCCACTCGGGTGGGTTGGCCGCGCATTTTCTGGAATCGAATTCATGCGTCTTCTTTGGCTTATCGCAGCGTACGCGCTTCTTGGTGTGCAGCCGCCTGCAGCCGCGGCGTCAGCCGCTGGTCCGGCTGTCCGTGACATCGTCGAGTTCACCCGCATCGTCCAGCCCGAAGGCAAGGACCCTGCCGAGATCCGCCGGCAGATATCACCGGATGGCACGCATGCGTTCGTCGTGGTGCGCCGGGCGAACTTGGCCACCGACACGAACCGATACGAGATCCTGCTGTTGTCCCTGGATGCTCTGAGAGCCAACAACCCGCACCCACCGGAAACCGTGTTTTCTTTCGATGCCGACAAGGATCCCTATGACGGCGACCAGGCCGTCCAGCGGGTCCGATGGCTAGACGGGAACACGCTGGTATTTACCGGCCGCATCGGCGCTGCCGTCAACCAGGCCTACCGGTTTGACATCCGCTCTCGCCTTTTGACGCCGTTGACGCGCGAGGATGCGCCCGTCGTGTCCTTCGATGTGTCAAAGGACGGGCGTCGCATGGTCTATGCCGTGCAGGTGCCCAATCCGCCGATGACCGAAGGCGCGCGCAGCATCGTCATCGGCAACCAGTCTTTCTGGACGGTCAAGTGGGGCCAGCAGCGCTTGCAATCGCAGCTGCGCAAGTACCGTTTCTACGTCTCCGACATCGGGACGTCAGCAAAGCCTCGGCCGCTCGGAGAGCCGTTCTTCGAAGCGAACTTCGCAAAGCCACAGGTGAGCATCGCCCCGGACGGTCGCTGGGCATTGCTGCCCCGCTACGAACCGGAACGAACGCTCGCCTGGAGCCATGACTACCCGTTGCTGGCTGAAGTTGTCACCCGGTATGCGCCGGCCCTACAGGCAGACCCCTTGCGCTACTACTCGGGCGCGCTCGTCAAGACGGCCCGCCGAATGACGGCCTGGCGGCTGGACGACGGCCGCGAGCAGACCATCGTGGACGCGCCGGACGATGCCCTGCCGGGATGGTTTCAAGGACGCACGGACAGGCTGTGGCAGGGCCGCGGCGAATCCGTGATTCTTGCGGGGACTCATTTGCCCATGGTGAAGGGCGGCAATGCCTCAGCAGCGTCCCATGTGGTCGAGTACTGGCCGGAGAGCGGACGGTGGCAGGTGGTCGCGCGAATGGTCGGCCGGGTCAAGGGTGCCGAGTCGACGACCGACGGTTTCGTCGTCCTAGATGGTGACCGGCGTCGGCGCTTCCAGCGAAGGGATGCAGGGAACTGGCGCGAGATGGCGGACGCCGGGAAGCATGTGGATGGTGCCGGGACGGCCTGGTCATTGCGTCTTCAACAATCCTTGGACGAGCCGCCCGACGTCGTCGCGGATGGGCCGGCGGGCCAGACCGTGCGCCTGACCCGGCTGAACCCTCAGTTCAGCACTGCAGCCTGGGGCGTCATGAAGCCCTACGCGTGGCGCGATGCGAAGGGGCGAGAGTGGGGCGGGGGAGTGTTAGGGCCCGACGAGACGACTCCCCCGGGCAGGCGCCCGCTGGTCATCCAGACCTATTTCTTCGATCCTGAGGCTTTCTACCTGGACGGCCCCAACTTCAATTTCGGCTTCACGAGCGCCTACCCTGGCCGCGCCTTCGTGCGCGAAGGTATTCTCGTTCTGGCCATGGGGTTGCAGCCCACGAGCGGCACGGACCCGGGCACCGACAGTCAGACGAAGCTGACCCAGTTTTACGAGGGCGTGCGTGGCGCCGTGAACGCGCTGGTCAAGGACGGGCTGGTCGACCCCGACCGGGTGGGCATCATCGGGTTCAGCACCACGGGTGAGACCACCCTCAACCTTGTCACCTTCTCGGACCTCGCCATCCGCGCTGCGACTCTGGCCGATGGTGATACGAACACGCTCTTCCAGCTTTCTGTGGCGTACGGTGTGGAAGCCTGGCGCCAGATGGAGGACATGAATCGGGGCCTCCCATTCGGGCCGACGCGGGACGAGTGGCTGCGCAACGATCCTTCGCTGAACACGGACTGCCTGCGCGCCGCCCTCCGGATCGAGTCCTATGGTGTGCCTGTGTATGGCAACTTCGACATATACGCGTTGCTGCGCCGTCAGTACAAGCCGGCGGAGATGGTCCTGATTCCAGGCGGCGCTCATTCGCTTGCCATGCCGAGCGAACGGATGGTCTCCCTGCAGGGCAACGTCGATTGGTATCGCTTTTGGCTGAAGGGAGAGGAGCGGACCGTCCCCACACTGGCAGCGGAGACGACTGAATCACTGAAGGCGCAATACGACGCTTGGCGCCAGATGGAGAAGATGAAGGCGCAGGTCGATGCCACGCCCCGGTGCACTCGCGAACCCAGCCGGGGATAGGTCAAGCCTGCCCCCCAGTCTGCTGGTGCCAAAGCTGAGCGTAGAGCCCCTGCTTGGCAAGCAACTCCGCGTGCTGCCCCTGCTCCTGCACCCGCCCGCCCTCAAGAACGACGATCTGGTCGGCGTGCATGATGGTCGAGAGCCGATGGGCGATGACGAGGGTCGTGCATTCCGAGGTGAGCTCACGCAGAGCGGGCAGGATGGCCGCTTCTGTCTTGCCGTCGAGCATCGAGGTTGGCTCGTCCAAAAGGTAGATCAGGGGCTTCCTGAGCATCGCCCGCGCGATGCCCAGGCGCTGTCGTTCACCGCCCGACAAGGTCTGGCCGCGCTCGCCGAGCAGCGTGTCGTAGCCGTGGGGCAGCGTATCAACCAAACAATGAAGTTGAGCGCGCCTGGCGGCGGACTCGATGCTCTGCTGGGTCTCCCCTGGCCGACCCAGCGCGATATTGCTTCTGACGCTCCTTTGCACCAGCCCTGCGTCCTGGGGCACGAGGCCGATCATGGCGCGCAGCTCCGCGGTCGGCACTGACTCGATGGGATGGCCATCCACCAGGATGCGTCCCCCCTGTGGTTCGTGCAGCCGCAGCAGTAGCCGCACCAGCGAAGACTTGCCGCAGCCACTGCGCCCGACAATCGCCGTGGTGCGGCCAGCTGGGATCTCCAGATCCAGTCCGGAGAAGACCGGCGTTTTGGGGTCATACCCGAAATGGATGTTTTCGAACCGGAGCGAAGGTGCACTTGCAGGTGTCGTCCACTTGGCGTCAGCGCAGTCGCTCGGTTCGGTCCAGGCCTCGCGCCGCTCGGCGAGGATATCCAGCAACGGCCGCATGAATCCCGTTGCCCGTGCCAAGTCCCGGGCCGCCGTGCCGAGCGTTTCGAGCGGCCGCACCAACTGCAAGATGTAGACGCTGGTCAGCACGAAGCCGCCCACGCTCAACTGGTCTCTTGCGACGGCTTCAGCGGTAAGCGCGAGGCAGGCCACCAACGCCACTGCAAACACGGCAGAAGCTGCTAGCGCGCCTTGGACGGTCAGTTGATGGAGCCGAAGCCAACGTGATGTCAGGCAGGAAGAAGCTTGACGCAGAGACCGCTCGGCCTCTTCCACGGCGCCGAAGCAGCGCAGGATCTCGACGTGCGCAATCCCATCATTGAGCTGGCCATGCACGTCCAGGCTGGCTGCCGACAATTCCTGGATCGCCGGCTGCTGCCGGCGGAGACGCCGCCGTTGCCATCAACTGGACCAATCCTCAGAACCAAGCTGTGCAACGCAAATGCAGGATGTCACGCTGGTCCTTGGCATATGGTCGAGACCGGCGATGGGCTTAGAGAATGCACTGAGGTCTATGGACGGGCTGGCACCTGCCGTAAGTCGACGTACGGCACCAAGAAGGTCTCCCGCCTTTGGGTAGTCAAGCTTGGCAACGACTGGCTGCAATGCCAGCTCCCTGATATGGGTAGCAAGTGCGTGAAGGTGTTCGCCCGCCCACCCGCCAATCTGCCCTTCGACGCAGTCCAGTAGGAGATCAATTCCATGTTTACCTGGATTGGGACAAAGTTCGACGCCATCCTCGGCGCCTACGTGCTTGGGGTGGTGTCCACCGTGATGACTGCAATCGCTCCAATTGCGTTGACAGCGACCAGCATCTGGGTCGCCCTGTACGGCTGGGCGGTGCTGCGAAACGAGGTGTCCGAAACGGTTCCGGACTTCGTTTGGCGCGCGTTCAAGATAGGTTTGGTACTGGCCTTCTCGCTTCAGTCCGGCATCTACATTTCAAGCGTTTCGGACAGCGCAAATGCCCTGGCGATTGGGGTTGCATCGACATTCGTTCCGTCCGGTGTCGACCCTGCGACCGTCACCACTCCTTACGCGCTGCTCGACAGATTCAACGACGCCGCTAGCGCGCAGGTCGCAGACATCATGAAAGAGGCCAGCATGTTTCGCCTCGATCTCGTTCTGGCTGCCGCGATCTTCTCGATCGGCTCGATCTGTTTCCTCTGCATCGGGCTTTTCGTCGTGACGCTTGCCAAAGTGTTCCTGACGTTTGTCATAGCGATCGGCCCGTTGTTCATTCTGTGCCTGGCTTGGCGACCAACAGCACGGTTCTTCGACAGCTGGCTGTCGATGGTCCTTAACTCGGTGGTACTGACCTGGTTCGCCTTTTTTGCTCTCGGCCTGAGCACCTACATGGGAGCAGCCATTTTCAAGGCGATTGCCGATGGAGGTGGTTTCCTAGGCGGTACGTTCAATGTTCTTGGCGAGGCCACGCGCTACTGCGTTCTGATGATCTTCATGGCCATCATCTGCTTCCAGGCGCCAAGCCTCGCGTCCGCGCTCACCGGCGGCACGGCGATCCAGCAAGGCGTCCAGATGATCCAGAACGCCATCCGGGTCTCAAACATGCGTTCGCTGTCGCGTGGACGCGGTGCAAGTGCTGCTGCGGCGGCGGGCGGAGTCGCGCGGGCCGGCGTCGGTCTGGCCTACGCCGCAGGCCACGCGACGGGTGCCGGCGCCGCAGCTGGAGGCCGCGCTGCTGCGGCTGTCGCCGCCGGCGCTGGTGCCGCGGTGCGAACCGCTGCGTACAAGCTCGCTGCCTTGCGCGGTCGGGCGTGATCTAGAACAAGCAAGGAGCATCGTTATGCACGTTCGTCTCAAGGTTGCCTGCGCGGTCCTTGCCCTCGGGTCGGGCGGGGCGGGAGCGCAGGGCATTCCGGTCATCGACGTCGCCAACCTGGTCCAGACCATCCAGCAGGTGATCGACGGCATCACCCAGATCAACAACCAGGTGCAGCAGATCGCGCAGTTGCAAAGCCAGCTCAACAGCATCAATGGCGTGCGCAATCTCGGGGACATCTTCAACAACCCGTCGTTGAGGAATTACGTCCCGGCAGAGGCCTACACCTACCTGAACGCCGTCAACTCATCCGGCTACTCGGGGTTGAGCGCGACGGGCCGGGCGCTGCGCAACGCGAGCATGGTCTACAACTGCATGGACCTGACGGGAGTGGCCCGCACCACCTGCCAGGCTTCGCTGGCGCAGCCCTACCAGCACAAAGGGTTGCTGCAGGACGCCATGAAATCGGCGGCCGGCCGGCTGGTTCAGATCCAGTCGCTGATGGGCCAGATCAATGCCACGAACGACCAGAAGTCGGTGCAGGAGATCCAGGCCCGCATCGGCGCCGAGAACGCACTGCTGGCGCACGAGATGTCCCAGGTGCAGATGCTGCAAGGCATGGCGGAGAGCGAGGAGCGCATCGCCCGGTCGCGTGACCGGGAGCGCCAGTACGAAATGCTAATGTGGCGCAGGTGCGGGGCTGGCGCGCCTTGCGCGTGTCTGGGCACGAGGACTTCAAGCGCCTGATCTGGCTGGAAGCGTCGGTGCGGGGGATCAAGGCCCTGGGGTTCGAACCGAGTCCTCAGGATCTGGTACTGCTCCAGCGGGAACGCGAGGCACGCCTGGAGAACCGCATCGAGCCCAAAGCGCAAGGCGCGCGCAGCGCTGCCGCGGCGACTGAAGATAAGGCATCCGGGCCCAGCGGCCGCGGACGCAACGCGATCCTGGCGGCCGTTGAGGCACTGCTGGTCGCACAAAAGGTTCCCGAGGAGCAGCGCGTCGCGGTCATGGCGGCAGCAACTGAAAGGCTCGCCCAACTCAGGAGCCAGGGCGTGATACCCCGGCTCAAGGTCTACGACATGGCGGCGCCATCGCATGCTGTCATGACGCCGGCGCCTGAAACGCAGCGCTCGCACGAGCGCGCCGCGCCGGYGCGGCTGCGGTGAGGTCAAGCCATGAACGCGTCCATGCCCCCCGTCATGGCGGCCTGCCCGGTCTATGAGGTCGGCGGGCAGGCGTACGCCGTGGACTCTCGCGAGTTCGCGGATGTCGTCGCCGAGGCCCAGGCTTCCCATCGCCGGCTGCGGTGCATGTGCCGGGAAGCCGGCGTCGAGATGTATGTGGCGCGCCTGGCCCAGGCGCAGGGCGGCTACATCGTCAAGCGGATGCCCGACACCGGCTGGCGTCACGCGACACACTGCCCGTCCTTCGCGCCACCCGCGACGACCTCCGGCCTCGGGCAGCTGCTTGGCAGCGCGATCCTCGAGGACCCGGCCGCCGGGACGACCACGCTGAAGCTCGGATTCGCGCTGAGCCGGATGCCGGGTCGCGCCGTGACGGCGGCGGCTGCAGCCGGCGGCAACAGCGTGCGCTCGGACGGCGTCACGCTGTCGTTGCGTGGCTTGCTGCACTACCTTTGGGACCAGGCGGAATTGACCCGCTGGCATCCGGGCTTCGCGGGCAAGAGGAGCTGGGGTACGGTGCGCAGCCAGTTGCTTCGCGCGGCCGGCCAGCTGATCGCAAGGCGCGAGCCGTTGCGTACACGGCTGTACATCCCCGAGCCCTTCTCGTTGGACCAGCGGGAAGCGCTCAACACCCGGCGCCTCRCAGCCTGGTCCTGCGCCGTCGCCGAACCAGCGGGATCCGTGGCGTTGATGCTGCTCATCGCCGAAGTCAAGGAAATCGTGCCGGCGCGCTACGGCTTCAAGGCTGTCGTCAAACACCTTCCAGATCAAGCCTTCACGATCGACGAGTCGCTTTACCGACGGCTCGGGCGCAGTTTCGAGGCGGAACTCGCGCTATGGGCGACCGGCGAAGACGTTCACATGGTCATGATCGCGACCTTCGGCGTGAATGGCGGCGTTCCTGCGGTGCAGGAGCTTTGCCTGATGCCGGTGACGCGCCAGTGGCTGCCGGTAGATGACGGTTTCGGCAAGCGGCTGGTGGACAAGCTGGTCGCCGAGGGGCGGGCTTTCACGCGAAGCCTGCCGTACGAACTGCCGGCGCAAGTCCCGCTGACGTTTGCCGTGTTGTCGGATTGCGGCGAACTGCCCACGACGCTCGGCATCGTGCGCGCAGACCAAGCGTTGCCGGACGAAGGCGTGCCGGAAGGCGACCCGGTCGCTGCGGGCTGGCTATGGCATGCGCATCTGGAACCCCTGCCTGCATTGCCGGTGCGTTCGCCGGGCAGCGCCAAAGGTGCAGCTCAAGGGTACGCGCGGGCGGGTGGCATGGCTCCGACAGACAACCCGAGCGCCTTCGCTGCTGGCTGGGACAGCAGCGCTGCGTCGCCCGCCGATCGTTCTGATGAAGGGATCGCTCCATGAACAAGACCGCGCCGAGCACCGATCTACAAGTCGAGATCGCCAACCGGGACCAGGTACACGTCAATTTGCTGGGTTTGGGGCCGCGTCTGCGCGAGCGCGCGGCGCGTCTGGGAGTCAGCGTCGGCTGCGCTGTCCGAATGGCGGTCGCGAGCATGCTTGAAGACGAAGCGGGAGACCGTGAATCGACGACGGACCGGCCACTTGCGCCCGACGCCGACAATGGCCAGGACGGCAAGACGCGTCTGCTGCTGCGCGTCTCAGCGGTACGAGCCGAGGCCCTGGTGGCGCGCGCACGCGAGTGCGGCGTTTCTCGAAGCCGTTATGTGGAAATGCTGATGGACGGGGGGCAGCCGCTTGCGTTGCCGGCCGACCATGCAGCCATGGTCGCCGCGCTGATGACGTCGACCGATCTCATCGCCGCGCTCAGCGTCGACCTGCGGGTCTTCATGCGCCTGCTTGGCACCGTCCCGGCGTCAGAACTGGATTCCTACCGCGCCCGGTTGCGATCGCTCATCGACGATGTCCGGGCGCATCTGAAGCCTGCGGCCGCCATGCTGGCCGAGCTCGAGTCCACAAGGAGATGGCGATGACGAACAGCCCATCCATCGACGGCGTCCTGGTGCAGTGGGGCGAGCGGCTCTTCTATCCACCCAACCGCATCGTGAAAGCCGCCCCGACGCCGCGCCTGGACACCTTGACGCGTAGAAAGGCGGCCGTCATCCGAAAGCRCATCGAAGCGCTGGTGGTCCGTCGCGCGCCCGAGGTGATGGTCAAGGTCGTCGGCGGGGGCCGCGGCATGCGGGCCATTGCTTCGCAGTTCGACTACATCACCCGCAACGCCAGCCTGGAGATAGAAGACGATCGAGGTATACGCAGCGTTGGCAAGGACGCGCTGAAAGACCTGGTCGAACAGTGGCGCTATGCGGGCGTTTTGATCGATCAGGTGTCCTGGCGGCGCGAGGCGCTCAACGTCACCCTGTCGATGCCACGCGGCGTCGACCCGGACCTCGTGCTCAAGGCTGCTCGCGCGTTTGCCCGGTCGGAGCTGGCAGGAAGCCGCTACGTCTTCGTGCTGCACAAGGACCGTGAACATCCGCATGTGCATCTGGTCGTGCGTGCTCAATCCGGGTCCAGCGAGCGTCTCAATGTCTGGACGGACCGGCAGCGCTGGCGAGAGACGTTCGCCGCCCAGCTCCGGCATCTGGGCGTGGATGCAGAGGCGACCTCGCAGGCCTGCCGCGGAGCAAACCGCAAGGCAGAGCCCTCGTGGCGTCGGCAGGCCGCAGAGAAGGGCACCCAATCTGGCGCCGGTGCTGCCAAGAAGTCGGGGGACCGCTACTACGAGAACCGGGTAGGCGTGATGCACGCGTGGTCCCACATCATGAGGGCACTTTCAAGCTCGCCTGATGCGGGCGAACGCCAGCTCGCCCAAAGCATCGCCGACTTCATTCGTGACACGCCATTTGTCGTGGAGACGCTGGGCCCGAGAGCGCGTCAATCAGAGCGCATGCAGGAACGTGTCGGGCACACGCACTCCGACCGGTACAGGGACGGTCCTCAGAGAGCACGAACCAAACCGGACATTGAGCGGTGAGGGCCAGCAGGCGTGCCGTCATCGTCGAGTCGTCGAGCACCCCGAAGCGCAGCGCCAAGTCGATGCCTTGCTCCACAAGATCCACGACGTCGTCGCTTAGGACGATCTCGATCCTCAACGCCGGATGCATGGCCTGGAACTGCGCCGCCAGGGGCGAGATAGCGCGTGCCCAGCATGCGCGGTGCCGTCACCCGCACCCTTCGCCGGTGCGGCGCACTGCCATATGCTGGAACACCCTCCTTCTTGGCGTCTTGTAGGATGAAATGCTAGGGACGACACAGAACATCGATACATGGCGGACGTTGAACTGCTGCTGACGCATGCGCGGCAGGAAAGCCTGAAAGGTGAACACGACTTGGCAGTGGCGTACTGCGAGGAAGCCTTGGCGCGTGCTGGGGGCAACCCGCAAGTCCTGGCCTTTCATGGGCTGGTGTGCTGGAAGGCCGGCATGCATGCCCCCGCGATCCGGTCCCTCGTGACCGCGCTGGAACACTTTCCCGCCCATCCCGAACTCAGCGTGGCGCTGCTTGACAGCTACGGGCAATTGGGACTGCCGCGCAAGGCGCTCCAAACCGCGGCCGCCATGAGCCCGGAGCTGCTCCGCAACAGCACTGCCGCAGCGACCGTGGAGCGTGCCCAGCTGGCGCTGCAGAAACCTGATCCGGACATGTCCGTGACTGCACGACTGGCGACTTTCCACAACACCTATCAGTTCGAACGCCTGGCCGAACAGGTCGAAATGCTGTTGGAGGAGTGGCCAGATTGGGGCGACGGGCAGGCTTTCTTCGCGTCGGTCATGCGACACCGCCCCGAGGGCGTGACCGCGAACATCGACTTGTCCATCGCCCCAGGTGAAAGCGTCGAAGTCGCAAGCGAAAGATGGCGTGCAGCGCTGCATGCGGCCCATGAGAAGCATCGAGGCGACGTGCTGCGAACTGCCCAGCGGGCCCTTGACCTTGGTGCAAGCGTCGACCTGGCTAGGCAAGTGCACGTCCGTGCGCGGTTCGAACTGGGTGAAGAGCTGAGCACCCTCGACCTCGAGTTGCTTCGTGACATCGCGCCCTGGGGGCTGCTGCCGGTAGCGCCCCTGCGCACCGTGCAAGAGGCAGGCCTGACCGGCAGCTTGACTTGGCAAGAGATCGAACCATCGGGTATTCAAACGGTCTCCCCACCCGAAACGATCGGAGGCACTTTTGCCAACGCCGAGGCGCTGGGCGCGGCTGCCCTGCAGGGCAGCTACGGCGCCGTGGCCACGAACGCGCAAATCTTCGGCGGCAGCGACGTCGTGCGACTGGGCGACGGATCGGTGCTGTGCGACAACCTCACCCACGCCCTGGGCGAGTTGACCAACTGGAGGAAGGACAGCTGGATTGCCATCCGCTCGCCCAAGACCTTGCTGCTGAAGTCGCCGGGCAAGACCCGGCATATCGCAGGCGTCGCGGTCAAGCTGGTCGGCGCCAGCACGTGCGAATACGGGCACTGGCTGATGGAGCATCTTCCTCGGTTGCGCGCGCTCGAGCACCTACCGTCCTTCGCCACCGCGACCTTCGTCGTTGACGCCGGCATGCCCGCGACGCATCTCGACGCCCTGGAACTGGTGTTGGGCCGCAAGCCGCCCGTTGTCGAGCTCGGCGCCGGTGAGCTGGTCACCGCCGACGAACTCCTGTTCAGCGGACCTGACTGCTACTTCCCCTACCATCTGACGACGCAAGGCCTGGAAATACCCAGCTTGGCGCCGTCATCGACCGCAGGCATGAAATACCTGCATTCACGCGCCGTCCAGCATCTCCCTCCACGCACGGGGCAGCTGCCGAAACGCAGGATCTACGTGCGCCGCACGGGGGCGCTGCGCCGACTTCTCAATGAAGCCGATCTCATTGATCGCTTATCGGCGAGATGGGGGTTCGAGGCCGTGCAGCCCGAGACACTGGGCTTCGCCCAGCAGGTCCAGTTGTTCCACGACTCGGATCTCGTGGTGGGCGTCCACGGGTCTGCCCTGACCAACTGTTTGTTCTGCCGGTCAGGCACCGAGGTACTGACCATCACGGCGCCTTTTGCCGACAACCTTCCCTCCTGGGCCAGCGCCCTGGCCGAACTGGGCGTGCGAAACACCTTTGCCCTCGCGCGCGGCATCACGGGCACGCATCCGGTGCGACGGCATTGGAGCCTGGTCGCCAGTGTCGACGCGATCGAATCATTCATCGAGAGGCGCCTCCAGGCGGTCGGATGATCGCGGGGCAATCCGCCCCCGAGGAGCCAAGGCGGTGCCAGGGCGAGCATCAACCTCGATGCCGAGGTACCGCACCGTTGACTCCAGTTTTGTGTGCCCAAGCAGCAGCTGCACGGCGCGCAGATTCCTGGTCCGCCGATAGATCAGCGTCGCCTTGGTCCTGCGCATCGAATGCGTCCCGTAGTCAGCAGGGTCAGGGCCGAGTTCCTCCACCCAGCCTTTCAGAATTCGGGGCGTACTGTCGCGTTCCAAGATGCGGCGAGGAGCGCATGCAACTTGGGAACAGGAAACGGTCGCGTCTCAGTCCCGCTTGCATCGAGCTCGGCCGTGAGCCAGGTGGTTCCAGCGTTTCTTGACGCCAAGGTCTGACGAACGAGTGGCAGGCGGGCAGTCATCACAGCTGGGCACATGGATTGCCGTCGCCCGCCATGCAGGCAAAGACTTCCCACATGCAGAACCATCCATCGCGATCCACCGACTTCATTCACATCGTCGGTGCCCGCGAGAACAATCTGCGCAACGTCAGCGTCGACATCCCGAAGAAGCGCATCACGGTGTTCACAGGGGTCTCGGGATCGGGCAAGTCCTCACTCGTTTTCGACACCATTGCAGCCGAGTCGCAAAGGCAGCTGAACGACACCTTCTCCACCTTCGTGAGGCACCGTCTGCCGCACCACGCCCAGCCGGATGCCGATGTGCTGGAGAACCTCTGCGCGGCCATCGTCATCGATCAACGCCGCCTGGGCGGCAATGCGCGCTCCACGGTTGGCACGGCGACCTGCTGAGCCGGACCGCCCCCTGCCGCCGCGCCCGGCAGTGCTCGACGGCGTTCGCTCTCAAGCAGGGTGACGCAATTCCGATGCCGGCGATCGACGGCTTCGCCGAAGGAGTCGCGATGGCCGTCGCCAACGATGGCACGGCTGTCGGATACGCGTATGACGCGTCAAACTTCCAACCGCTGTTCTTGCCAGTCGTCTGGCCGGGCGGTGCAGCCGCAAAACGGTTGGCGACGCTCGCCCATGTCGAGGAGACGCAGGCGGTCGGCATCGATTCGTCCAGCCGAGTCATCGGCAATGGCCGGATCCCAGCGGTGAGCCACGGCATGTCCCGGACAGTCGCCATGGTGTGGTGTTCACAGGACTCCACGCCCTGATTGCTGCCAAGCCTGGTCGCCGCAACGGATCCGAGCCTCAACAGCGGCGTGACCGCGGCGCACGCCATCACGGATGATGGCTATATCGTCGGTGCGGTGGGCATGTCCGACGGTTTTCACCCAGCTTACTGGCGCATCGACAAACACTGCGATGTCTCGGTGCCGACGCTGCTGTCCAATTCGCGCGGCATCGCCTTTGCGCGCATCGCTCCTGGTCAGTTCGTCGGTCACATCTATCGCGGTGAGCTGTCGCAGGCCGCCGCCATCTGGGACTCGGGAACACAAATCACGCTGGAAGTACCTTCGCCGTTGACGCTGACTCTCATCGCAGGCGACGCCGACACGCTCTATGGCTTCGTCACCGACACCGATCAAAATGTCACCCGAATCTTTGCCCGCGACCGGCGCAGCAACAGCGACGTCAAGCTGCCAGGAAACGTTGCCGACAGCCTGAGGTTTGTGAACAGGGTGGACCCCAGCGGGACGGCGGTCGGCATGGGCGTTGTGAACGGTCGCTTTCAACCTGTCAAACTGCACCGGCCTGACGTTGTCGAGGCCACCCGATGAACAGCCCGCAAATCGCGCTCAATAGTCCCGGACACGCGACCGTTCATCGCGCGCTGTCCAAAACTCCTTCGGGCTGAGCGGCGCCAAGTGTGTTGCGTCGACCGGTTGAATCCGCTGCATTGACCTGCCCCCCCGGGACGCGGACCGGCAGGCCGTCGGCAGCTTGGTGCCCAAAGATGCTATGTGGGACTGACCTAGCGACCTCGTTGGCGTAAGACGAGGTTTCCAAAACTCGCTACTCAAGGAGAACGGAAATGGCGATCTCCCCGACATCAGTCCCACAAGGCCAGAGTACAGCCGGAACCGGTGATTTGTACGTGAGCTTCGAGCTCGGTGACAAGCGCTGGAAGTTGACGATCAGCGACGGTCGGCGCGGGCCGAGCCGATACAGCATTGACGCGGGCGACGTGGTGGCCGTGCTCGATTGCTTCAACAGGGCACGGTCGCGCTGCAGCTTGGCGAGTGGATGTAAGGCGCACAGTTGCTATGAAGCCGGCCGGGACGGCTGGTGGCTGCACCGCTGGCTTCAAGAGCAGGGCGTTGACAACATCGTCGTCGACGCTGCGAGCATCGAGGTCAACCGGCGTTCACGTCGTGCGAAGACGGATCGTCTTGATGGCGACAAGCTGCTGGCGATGCTGCTACGCCATCTCAATGGCGAACGAGTCTGGTCAGTTTTGCGTGAACCGTCCCGCGAGGCCGAGGATGAGCGCCGCACCCATCGTGAACTTGGGCGACTCACGCATGAGCGGGTCGCTCACCAGACCCGAATTCAGGCGTTGCTGGTGCTGCACAACCTTCGCCCGCAAATCGTCATCGGCGGACGTGACTGGGCGAAGTGGTGGGACCTGCACGGCTCACAGGTGCCGCCCGCGTTGCGCATCGAGATCGAGCGTGAGAGTGCACGGCTGAAGTTGGTCAAGGATCAGATCCGAGCGTTGGAATCGGCTCGCCGGCTTGCGCTTGAAGAGGGCAAGCAACCTCTTGTCGCCCAACTGAGCCGACTGCGCGCCATTGGGGAAAAAGGTGCGTGGGTGTTGGTCACGGAACTGTTCGGCTGGCGCAAGTTCAGCAACCGACGCGAGGTGGCAGGCTGCGTGGGCTTGGCTCCAACGCCCTATTCAAGTGGCGACAGCGAACACGAGCAGGGCATCAGCAAAGCCGGAAACCGACGTGTTCGAGCGCTGCTGGTCGAGCTGAGTTGGGGGTGGCTGAAATTGCAGCCCGACAGTGCGCTCACCTTGTGGTTCAACCAGCGATTCGCGGCCGGCGGCAAGCGCATGCGACGCGTGGGAATTGTCGCGTTGGCCAGGCGCCTTGTCATTGCCTTATGGAAGTACCTGAAACAGGGTGAGATTCCCGCGGGCGCCGCTCTCAAGCCCGTGGTCGGCTGAGAGCTATCAACTACGTAGCACCTGGCGGAATCAACTCATCGTGATCAAAGGTCAACGCGCCCGAAACTTCGGCGGGTCACTCACGAGTGACCGTCCCCAAAGAAGGGGCGCGTCGATAACTGGGGTTTGCCAGCGCAATTTGCGCGTATGTTGCATTTGGTGCCGGACATCCATGTTCGACACGGATAGAAGCTGGTCCGGACACTGGCTCGGACGCTCGTCATACCCCTGCCTTGGATCCGCTGAACGCCTCCGCCAAGTTAACTTCAAGGTCATGACTATGCGGATCCATGAACGAGCACCGCCACGAGCCGCTTGACAAACGAGTCCCCATAGAAGGTCATGACTATGCGGATCCATGAACGAGCACCGCCACGAGCCGCTTGACAAACGAGTCCCCATAGAAGCCGAAATTCCAGATCCACGGCTATGGACAGCACCGCAGCGGGTGCTGCCAGTCGTGGCCTGGTCACGAATGCACGGTCACAGCTCCATAGCAGTCATCCGAGCGCTGAAACATTTGCAAGGCGCTCCAAGCGCATGCCCAGGTCCGCCCGCGGTAGCCGACGGGCCGCCACGCTAACCAGCCTCGACGCGGTCGCGCCTAGTGCGGTTCGCGGAACAGGCAGCTGCGCCACACGTCTGGGGCACAGCGCTGAAGCCGCCGTGCCACTGCTGGTCGCGCTGGTACACATTGCTCGCCCACCATCCCGTTGCGTTTTTGGCCTGTTCCTGTTCCTCGGTATCACGCGGCCCTATGAACGGCATCAGAGCCCGCTGATCATGCCTTCATGGACATGGGCTCAATCGCGAGTTATTTACGCTCAGTGCATCGATGGCTCCGGACGTCCAGCCACTCGCCATTGCCGCCACCGAAGGTGAATCAGCATGGCTAAGGCGATGGAGAGGAACATGCTTGCGAAAGCCAGCCAAGCGTAGGGGCGCAGCGTGGGGATGCCGATGAGGATGAGGCCGTCGTTGGAGCCGGGAATCAATAGGCTGCCCCAACCCATCAGCACGCCGCCTGTGAAGCAGCGCAGCACTTGAACGATCAGAGGCCGGGCCGAGCGCCAGCGACCGGCGGTGAGGCCACCGAGCAGGGCGCCTGCATACAGCGCCAGGAACAGCAGCAGCGGCAACAGGCCTGGACCCTTTCGCGAGGCACCACTCATGCGCGCCAGGTCTGCCAGTACGTCGGTGTAGGCCCAGCTGCCGGCCAGCAGCAGCGTGACGACAAAGCTCGCGCCAATGACGATGGTGGCGGCGTGCGGGGACGATACCTTTTCGCCCAGCACCCGCAGGCGGCCCGGCTCCTTGAGTACGGCGAGGCCCGGCCACAGGCGCCAGCAGACGTAGCCAATGAACAGCGGAGCCAGCAAAGAGGCAGGGCCTTCTATCGCTGAGGCGTGGGCCAGCGTCTGCGCGGCCGGGCGCGCGAAGAGGGGCTGTACGCTCAGGCAGCCGGCATAGAAGCCCAGCGGCGTGGCGGAGTAAGCCCAGTCTCCCGAGCCCAGGCGGGCAATGGCACCGAACACGCAGGCCTGGTTGACCCAGGCGCCCAGCCCGAGGAGCACGCCGCCTGCGACCGTCCAGACGTTGGACGCGAAACCGGGAGGCATGCTGCCAGCCAGATGCATGAGCTGGCCGATCGCCAGGCCGCCGGCAACCCATAGCGATGCCTCCAGCATGGCGGCCAGGCGGTGGGCACGGCGGGCGGTGATGACCTCGTCCACTGCCGCCACCATGCAGGTACCACCGCGCTGGATGGCGAAGCCCATGGCGCCGACACAGAGCAAGGCCGTGAACCAGATGGCAGTCATCCTCTTTCCCGGTTCAGACGTGCTCGACCACGCCCTCGATGGGGTCGGTGGGCTCGCGCCAGGGCGAGCGCTCAATCATGCGCATCGTGTCGGCATAGCCGGCTTCGCGGCGTGCCTTAACGCCGGCCGGCGTGAAGTCGATGTCCTTGGTGTGATCCTCGCCCTCCAGCCGGGGCGCCAGCAGATGGGCCACGTGCATGGTGGTGCCGCAGCCCCAGGACGACAGCTCCTTGACGGTCGGGTCAGCCCGCTTGGACGCCGGCAGTTGCTGCGTGAGTTGGCGGATGACGTGGCGCAGGCGGTGGATCTGCTTTTGTCGCGCGATGTGGCTGTCGGCGCGGCTGGCGAACTGGATGTCCTTTTGCCGGCCCATGACCTGCCAGATGGACTCGGGCTCGGGCGCCGTCTGGTGCCACACGTTGACGGCGAAGATCAGCGAGTCGCGACGGCGGCGGTCGTCCAGCACGGCCTCGATGGGTGTGTTGGAGTACAGGCCGCCATCCCAGTAGGGCTCGCCGTCGATGCGCACGGCCGGGAAAGCCGGCGGCAGCGCGCCGGAGGCCATGACGTGCTCGACGCACAGGGCCTCGTGCTCGCTGTCGAAATAGCGCATCGCGCCGGTGCAGGCGTTGACGGCGCCCACTGTCAGCCGTGTGGGGCCATCCTGCACGCCGGCGAAGTCGACCAACTCGGCCAGCGTCTCGCGCAGCGGCTCGGTGCTGTAGTACGCGGCCGACTCCACGCCCACGTTGGCCCGCACACCGCGCAGCGCGGCCCTGCTGGGCTCGAAGAAGGCTGGGATGCCGCGCATCACCGTGGTCATGTTGGCGACCCAGTTGCCCATACCCAGCCAGTCCAGCGGGCCGGCGGTGGTGACCGGCTGCTCGACGTGCTGCCAGAAGGCGTTGAGCCGCTCCATGCGGCGCTCGGGCGGGTTGCCCGCGATGAGTGCGGCGTTGATGGCGCCGATGGAAGTGCCGATGACCCAGTCGGGCTCGATGCCCGCGTCATGCAGCGCCTGGTAGACGCCCACTTGGTAGGCGCCCAGCGCCCCGCCGCCCTGCAGCACCAGCACAACCTGGCCTGGCAGGCCGTGCTGCTCCGCTGGCGGTGCGGTGCGGGCTTTGCGGGCCTTGACGGTGGAGGTCGTGGTGGCGTTCATCGGGTGTCTCTTCTTGGGTTGCTGGACAGGGTCGTGGGCGGTGGCCGCGGCCTTACATCATCTTTTCCATGGTGGCGGGCTTCTTATCGTTGACGACGTCGGCGATGGTCAGCTCCACCGGCAGCGCGCCGACGTTCTTCCACCAGTGCTTGGTGCCCAGGAACTCGCGTGCGATGTCACCGGCTTTGTGCAGGACGGGCACGCTGCACTTGCTGCTGTACTCGTAGATCTCGCCGCTGTTGACCATGATGAGCGCGGGGCGGTCCTCGTGGCTGTGCAGGGGCACCACGCCGCCAGGGGCGATGGTCATGTGGCGCATGCGCAGGCGGCGCTGGTCGAGCTTGACGTTCTCCTTAGACAGGTCGATGGAGGCCAGCTCGGTGTCGGTCACGCCGACCGGGGCGGTGGCCGCACCTTGCAGCGCGTTGGCGGCGAGCTTGTCGGCCGGGCATTCGCCGGCATGGGCGGCGCCTGCAAAGGCGAGTGCAGTGATGGCGATGAGGGTCAGTTTTTGCATGGGAGTTCTCCTTGGGGGTGGGTGGGCTGAGCCCGGGCTTACTGCGCCGTCCAGCCGCCTTCGATGGGCAGGATGGCGCCGGTGATGGAGGCCGCGTCGTCTGAGCACAGGAAGGCCGTGAGGGCGGCGACCTGCTCGACGGTGACGAACTTCTTGGTGGGCTGGGCGGCCAGCAACACGTTGCGCACCACCTCTTCGGGGCTGATGCCGCGGGCCTTGGCTGTGTCGGGGATCTGCTGCTCGACCAGCGGCGTCAGCACATAGCCGGGGCAGACCGCGTTGACGGTGATGCCGCCCTCGGCCACTTCCAGCGCCACGGTCTTCGTGAAGCCCGCGACGCCGTGCTTGGCCGTCACATAGGCCGACTTGTAGGGGCTGGCTACCAGCGCATGGGCTGAGGCGATGTTGACGATACGCCCGAAGCCCTTCTTCTTCATCGCCGGCAGTGCCAGCCGCGTGGTGTGGAAGCAGGCCGACAGGTTGATGGCCAGGATGGCGTACCACTTGTCGACGGGGAACTCGTCCACCGGCGAGACGTGCTGGATGCCGGCGTTGTTGACAAGCAGGTCGATGCAGCCGAACTCGGACAGTGCCTTGCCCATCATGTCCTCGATGGCTTCGGGGCGACTCATGTCGGCGCCGTCGTAGCGCACTTGCACGTCGTATTGCTCGGCCAACTCGCCGCGCAGCCGTGCGATCTCGGCGGCGTCGCCAAAACCGTTGAGGATGATGTTGGCGCCTTGGGCGGCCAGGGTGCGCGCGATGCCCAGGCCGATGCCTGAGGTCGAGCCTGTGACGAGGGCGGTCTTGCCAATGAACATGATGCGGGTGCTCCTAGTGATTCGTGGGTTGGGCAGGTGGTGGCGTATCAACGTCCGCAGTACGCGTGAAGCGCAGATGAGTGACGTCGGCAGGGAAGAAGAGGCTCCAGGTCCACTCGACCCAGATGCGCACCTTGCGGCCCAGCGTGGGCATGCGCATGAGGTAGTAAGCCCGCCATAGCAGCCATGCAGGCAGGCCGGTGAGCTTGATGCCGAAGACCTGTGCCACACCGCGGTGATGGCCGGTTGTGGCCATCATTCCGCGCGATTCGTGATTGAAGGGGCGGGTGGGTTGGCCAGCGATGTGGCGCAGCAGGTTTCGCGCGAGCTGTTCGGCCTGAGCCACGGCGAACTGCGCCGTCGGCGGGCAAGGCTGGCCATCGGCCAGGTTGAGGGTCGCGGCGCAGTCGCCGACTGCCCACAGGCCGGGCCGGTCGGGCACCTGGCCATCGGAGTCGGTCACGATGCGGCCACGCAGAGTCGTGAGACCCAGGCGGTCTACCAATGGGTTGCTGCGTGCGCCGATGGTGCAGACGACGGTGGCGGCCGGCAGGCGTTCGCCGCTGGCCAGGTCAACGCCATAGGCGTCCACGTTGGCAGCACGCGCGCCCAGGCGCACGTCCACGCCGCGCTCCGCAAGCGACTTGGCGGCCGAGATGCCCAGTGTGGCCGGCAGTTCCGGCAGCAGTCGGTCGCCGTCGTGCAGCAGCGAGACGCGCAGCTCGTGGGCCTTCACGCGGGGATAGCAGCGCAGTGCGCTGCGGATGAAGTCCACGACGGCACCGGCCACCTCGACGCCCGAGAAACCTCCGCCGATGACGACGAAGTGGCCCAGCGAGCGTCGATGCGCCTTGTTGTGGCTCAGCTCGATGTGGGCCAGGCGCTGCAGCAGGCGGTTGCGGATGTGCATCGCGTCGCCCACCAGCTTGAGCGGCAGCGCATGCTCGGCCAGGCCCGGGATGATGTTGAGGTTGGCGCGCTGACCGAAAGCCAGTACCAGATGGTCGAAGCTCATCTCCAGCGGGCCGGCCAGCGTGGAGCAGCTGAGGGTCTTGGCCGCGTGGTCGACACGCTCCAGCCGGCCCATGATGAAGCGGGTCGTGACCAGCATCTCGCGGATCGGCGCGATGACGTGCTCAGGGAACACGGCCGCCCCCACCACCTCGGCCAGCATGGGGTTGAAGGTGGTGTAGCTCTCTTCGCTGAGCAGCACGAGCTGCCAGCCCGGCGGCAGCTGTGCCTCCAGGCGGCGGGCCAGCGTGGTGCCGGCAAAGCCGCCGCCGGCGATGACCAGGGTCTTGAGGGGTTGGGTGGGGGTGTTCATAGGCTTGCTCGTCAACGGGGAGAAGCTTAGGAACCGGGCCCGCGGCGCGGAAATCGCAACAATTCATCGCGCCATCGGCGGCGGTTATCGGCGACGTGCTTTTTCACTGAAAGGTTTTGCGCCCGTCCTCGACCGAGGTGCGCATGGAGCTCTACCAGATCCGCTATTTCCTGGCCGTGGCCGACACGCTGAACTTCACGCGTGCGTCGGAGCGGTCCTTCGTGTCGCAGCCGGCGCTCACCAAGGCCATACAACGGCTGGAAGAGGCCATCGGCGGACGGCTTTTCGACCGCACCAAGAACTCGGTGCAGCTCACCGAGCTGGGTCGGGGCATGCTGCCCAACTTCCGCCAGATCTACGAGACGGCCAATCACGCCCGCGAAGAGGCCAGGCGCCTCACGCGCGTGCAGCGCGAGGTGGTGCGCGTAGGCGTCATGTGCACCATCGACTTCCACCAGGTGCTGCCGGGCTTCGTGGAGAGCCAGGAGGGCCGCACCGAGGTGGAACTGAGCTTTCGCGAGGGCAACCTGGAGGCGCTGACCGATGCGCTGGATCAGGGCGACGTGGACGTGGGCATCATGTGCTCTCCCTATGAGATCCCCAAGCGCTTCGCCGCCACGCCGCTGTTCAGCGAGGACTACGTGCTGGCCATCGGCGACGACCACCGCTTCAGCGGCCGCGTCAGCGTGGAGATGGCCGAGCTCAATCGCGAGCGCTATTGCGAGCGTGTGATGTGCGAGTTCTCGACCTACATCGAGCGGCTGCTGCGCGACCGCGGCGTGCGGCTGGAGGTGGTGCAGCAGTCATCGCGCGAGGACTGGATTCAGGCCTTGGTCCGCGCCAACTTCGGCGTCGCCTTCATGCCCATCTCCATCGCCCGCGCCGCTCGGCTTGCGTACGTGACCATGTCGGACGTGCCCATCGTGCGCGAGGTCAGCGTGCTGACCCAGGCCGAGCGTCCCACAAGCCCGGCGCAACAGGCCGTCATTGATTCGCTCGTGAACCACGGCTGGGAGGAGGGACGGCCGGGCTGACCCCCTAGAACCATTCCTCGACTGTTCCGCGGCCGTTCGGCAAGCTGCAGGCAAGGCGGCTCTTTGTAAACTGGACCATCGCGATTGCCATGGGACCCCATGACCGACTTTGCGCTACAGGTTGAAGGCCTGCGCCCTCATCTGCTGAGGTTCGCGCGGGCTCAGTTGAGAAACGATGCATGGGCCGAGGACGCGGTGTCTGAGTGCCTGCTCGCCGCACTGGAGCGCCCGCAGTCCTTTGGTGGCCAGTCCCAGCTCAAGACCTGGCTGATCGGCATCCTCAAGCACAAGCTCGTTGACCAGTTGCGCCGCAACACCCGTGAGGCGACGGTGCTCGTTGGCGAGGACGGCGAGGATCTGTTCGACGACCTATTTCAAGCCGACGGCCACTGGCGTGAAGCGCCACGCGACTGGGGTGACCCCGATGCTGCCTGCTGCCAGAAGCAATTCTTCGAGGTGCTGCAGGTCTGCTGCGAGCACCTGCCGCCTACGCAAGCCCGCGTGTTCATGATGCGCGAGTGGCTGGAGCTGGAGTCCGACGAGATCTGTCGCGAACTGGCCATCACGTCCGCCAATCTGTGGGTGCTGCTTCACCGCGCGCGCATGAGGCTGCGAGATTGCCTGCAGGTGCGCTGGTTCGACGAGGTGGCCACATGAGCCTCAAGAACACGCTCACTTGCCGCGAAGCCGCGCGCCTGCTGCTGGAAGACGAAGACCATGAAATTCCGGCCGCCGACCGTCTGGCCCTGCAACTGCATGTGCGGGTCTGCTTCGCCTGCGCGCGCTTCGTCGCCCAGCTCAACCTCATGCGACGCGCGACTCGTGCCTGGCGCAAGCACAGCGAGACTGGCGATGACGAGGCGATCATCGAGTAGGAGCATGCTGCGGCGCATAAGCCCGTAGTTGCTGTTAGCTCAACTTGCGCCGGCCCCGTGGGGGCCGTGTGCTTCACGCGCTGGTTCCAGTAGGCATTGAGTACGCGCCAAGAATCGGGTGCGGACCTGATGCCGACCTCAGCGTGAGCGCGACCTTACCCGACACCGGTCCGCCACAGCCAGCCCGCCGCCGAGCCCCTCCAACTCGGCGCGGAAGCTGTGGATGCAGACGCAGACGCAGACGCAGAAGCTTTGGTTGCTGCTCGGCGGAGCGAGCCGCCTCGGCGGCGCTCGGCCGCTCGACGCCAAAGCTAACGACGTAGAAGGTGCACGTTATGCACTTCTCGTCGAAGGCTGACGACAGAGCGGCAGCCTGCCCCGCGTAGTCGCGAGGCGCGCGGGCGCCTTACATACACGTGCGTCACCGGTTCAAGGGGCATCTCGCCAAGTAAGGACTAGGCGCGTCGGCGGACCAAACCAAGCGCCTTCACGCTCCATCCGAGGCGATCGCGTATCCCCAAGTAGCGACAGGTGCGTTTGCCGTCGCAACACATCCACCCCAAGGAAACCTCCATGAAGACCACCATGCTCCGCACCATCCTCTCTGCTGCCTTCGCCGTCGCCGCGCTGGCCCATGTACCGGCCCAGGCAGCTGCGTTGGCGAACGGCACACAGCTCAACGGCCTGTATACCAACGGTCTGTATACCAACGGTCTGTACACGAACGGGCTGTACACGAACGGCCTCGTCCTCAACGGGATTCAGATCAATGGCCTCGTCCTCAACGGGATTCAGATCAACGGCTTCGTCGTCAACGGGATTCAGATCAACGGCTTCGTCGTCAACGGGATTCAGATCAACGGCTTCGTCGTCAACGGCATGAAGTCCAACGGTACCGACCTGAGCACCCCAAGCGCCGCGTTGCCGCAAGTCGAAACCATCGTGCTGCGCGACGGCCGCAAGCTGGCAGTTCGCTGACCTGTCCCATCGGGACCCGACCATGGCCGCCATCAACACCTGGGTTCTGACTACGCTGGGTTGCGCTCTGCACGGGCTGGTGGCCGCCGCGCCGCCAATCGCGCCCGTCGCCCCGCTGCGCGCCGAGGGCACCGAGTGGGTGTTGCAGACCGAGAGCGGTGCACTGCGTTCAGCCGACCTGGTGGGCGCCGAGCTGCGCTTGGCCGGCGGCGCGGCGTTACGCATCGACAGCGTGCAACACATCAGCGGCGGCTCGGAACGCGGCTGGTGGGCCCACGAGTTGTCGGTCCGGACCGAGCTGCAGGGCTGGCAGCCGCTGTGCTCACCGCACAGCGACGGCACGCACTACGCCGTGGTGCTGCCCGGGCGCGAGCAGGCCGACGGCTCGCTGAGCGAAGACGCCACGGCCTTTGCACTGAGCTGCACCAGCGGTGCCCTGGCCAAATGCCTTCGCATGGGCTATGAGCCATGGCAGACCACCCCCACCGGCGTGCCGCTGCGCAGCACCTTCAACGCATGTGCGCGCATGGTGCGCGCCGACTACGGCGGCCACGGCGTGCCCTACACCGAAAACGGACACCAGATCGATGTCTACGACCCGCTCGGCGTGCAGCGGCCAGACCTGCTGCCCGGCCAGCATTTCGAGGCGGGTTGGAGCGAGTACGGCGCGGTCTGCGTGCACCACGTGCGCGTGGAACACAAGCTCACGCTGGCTCAACTGGAATCGCTCTACCCGCGGTTGCGCGGTCGCGTCGGTGAGGCCTGCACCGAGGACTTTGCGCGCGCGCATGGCGCCCTGCTGTTCAACCGCTCGGACCCGCCCGGCACGGTGGCGCGTTGAATCAAGTTCCCGCTTAGCTTGCCCTGAACTCCATCCCCAACTCATAGAGAAGCCATGATTCGATTCCGGAAATACGCCCTTGTCTTACTGGCGACCGCAGCATCAACCGCCATGGTGGCCCCGGCCCACGCCGGGCCGGTGTCGACCCTGTACCTCACCAACGTGTCATCCAAGAGCCTGTACACGGTTCAGGGTGACGCAGTCACCGGTTCGGCGCCCACCTACTGCAACCATTGTGAACAGCCCATCGCCGTGTATGGCGACGTTCGCACCATGGGCAATGGCAGTGGCTTTGGCGGCCGCTACAACCTCGATCTGACGCAAACCGGCACGACCTATGTGCAGTCGACCAGCGCGGGCCTCGTCGATGGTGCCACCGACGGCCGGCGCAACTATGCCGTCGCAGCCGGCTTTGGCGGCAACCCCTCGGGCGTCTACTCCTTCGACCGTGAATGGGGCGACCCAACCTTGCTGTTTCTGCTGGACGACGGTGCCCGGGCCTCGGGCATCACCTACGACCCAACGAACAAGACGCTTTGGCTGCAGGCCACCCTGGACACGCCGAACGGCGCCGCGGGCGAGCTGCGGAACTATCAGATGGATGGCCGGCTGATGACTTCCCTCAGCGATCTGGTGGGTGGTGCATTGGCGATGGACTACGCCGACAACACGTTGTGGGTGGTTCGGGGGCCGACGCAGTATTTCGACCAGTACAGCCGCAGCGGCATGCTGCTGCAAACCACGTCCTATGCAGGCCTAGTCGGCAAGAACGGCACCGGCGCCGAATTCGATCTGGCTGCGGCGGCGACCACAGTGCCCGAACCGGGCAGCCTAGTCATGGCCCTTACCTCGCTGGCGGGGTTGGGAATGGTCAGCCGCAGACGCCGGAGTCGGTCCTGAAGTTCCGAGCCGGCCAATCGCCGACTTCACGACGCAGGTTAAAGCGCCAAGTCATAGCCTTGTCCAATGCGATTGATGAAGCTATCAACTCGCCCCAGCCGACGGTCCACCCCGGGCGATGGCGGTGCGGTTGGCCGCCTGCTGCGCCTGCTCTTGCTGGTCATAGACCAGCTGGTTATGGACCGCCAATCGTTCCGCAGGCCAACCGTTCAACGACCGTTGCCGCCGGTAGCGGCCGCTGGATCGCGAATCCTGGATGACAGCGCCCAGCCTGTAGCCGCGGGTCGGCGACTTTCGGCTTTGGGCACTTTGCTGCCCTACGGTCCGCAAATCCTAGAGGCAGTACCCAGCCTCAAGCCGACCTACGCGTTGCGGTCCACGGCTAAGTCGGCTTGAGGCTGTGAGCGGTCCGGCATTGATCAATGCGGACCGACAGCTCCCAATGTCCACGAGCCCTTGGCGATTACCGACCAAAACGCGCGATACCGCAGCACCTGGGTGCAGCTCGAGGGCACCGCACGCAGCGCGGGGTTGTTGGAGGTCGAGCCGAACCGAGCTCAGCGCAGCTTTGCCGACGCGCAGGTCTGCATCAACGCTTCTCGGTAGGCCTGCAGACGCTCGGGATCGTCCAGCGCAAATGCCTTGGGGATGACACGGTCGAACATCTCCTGGGGATAACGCTTGGCATCCTTCAAGTAGTAGCGAGCGAAACGCTTGGTGCCCGCTAGGCCGCCGCCGCCGGCCTTGTACTGCCGTGCGTGCAGCACCACGTCGATTTCGGCAAAGCAAGCTACCAGACTTTCAGCGGGCGGAAGCTCGGCAGTTGCGGCCGGGCGCAAGCACTGCAGAAATTTCTCGGCGCCGAAGAGGTCGAAGTCGCGCAGGCCCTCTTCCTTGCGGCGATAGAGCTCGTCGAGGAAGGAATACTGATACTCGGAGGTGTCGGGCTGGACGCGCCAGTGCTGCAGGGGTAGGTTGCGCACGAAGGCTTCGCGCGCCGTGCCCTGCGCGATGAAACCCTTGAGAATGCAATCAGGGTCAACCGTTGCGCCGGATTGGGCCATGGCCTGGCCGGTGGCCAAGAGGGACAGGACGGTGGCTGCGAGGGCCATCAGGCTGGACGCGATCTTCATGGGGCTCCGTTGAGGTGGACTTCTGGGTCGGGCGCCGGCATTCTCACCGTGCGTCGAACCCGGGCTATCCGGGATGTTGGCGCTTGATGCCCTGATCGCCACTAAAGCGGCTTTCGCCGCAAAGCGGCCGGGCCACAGGCCAAGGGCGGCTTCAGGCGATAGCGGTCTGTCATTGGCCACGTCCGAACCATCATGTCCAGCCGGTCCAGTCACCTGAATCTTTCGGCTTCGAGCGAACTACCCGGCCGTCGTCACCTCAATGTGAGGGTCACCCGGGGTGTCCACCAAACATGCCCACACACCCCGTCCTCATGGGCTTCCTTGCAATCCCGACCGCTGCCTTAGCTGACACACTTCGTACCGGCCAAGGGTGACGACGTCATCGCGGCGCGCTTCAATGCGGCCGCGCGGCAGTCGAAGTGACAGCCGCCTACATTGCGGCGCGATAAGCTCCGAAGTCGATGGGCGCCACCGTGCCCAGCTGCTGAAGGCTCTGAAGAAAGCTGAAGAGGAAGAAGACCAGGCCGGTGTCCGGCGTCGAGGCCTGCAGGTGCGTGCCGCTCGCATCACGCGAGATCTCAAAAGCCTGGCTGTCGGCCGCACACACCAGCTGCAGTAGATGGTTGCCATCGAGTCCCCCGACGTGCTTGAGCAACTGCTCGTCCGCGTTGCCTTTTGCCCAGCCGATATCGGTTGTGAGCAGGCCGGCCAGAATGGTGATGGGTGGCTTGACGGGTGTGGCGCCGCGGATGTCCGTCACCGCAGCGCTCGTGCGATGCAGCCGCCGCACCGAGGCAGCCTTGCCGGCCGCGTAGGCCACGTGCCCCGCGTCCAGCGTCTACTTGACCTCGAAGACCGCATAGACGGCCTCGGCCGGGATGAACTTGAAGCCAGCCCGCTCGAACACCAGGGGCGAGTGGTGGCGGTCATAGACCACTACGTCGATCGACTCGCTTGTGCCGCCGCGGCTGTCGATGACCGTGGCCTTGTCCACGCAGTACCGACTTGGCAGGAAGCTGCGCAGCAGCTCCAGCCACTCGGTCTCTGACACAGCGCCCTTGTCGCCCGGGTGGCCAACGTGGACCCGGGCCAGGCGCAGTTGGATGGCCAACTGCTGCTGACGATCGACGAAGAGCTGTCGCAGGTCGATGGCCATGATCACCACACGAAGTTGCTGTAGTGCGGCTGGGCCCGCGCGACGCCGGCCGCGATCGCGATCCCCGATCGCTCGGTGTCCGTCAGATCATCGGTCACCACGTTGTTCGTGTTCGCCGGATCCAAGAGGCGCGCCGTGCGCATGTTGTCGCGCAGCCATTCCAGCGCAGCGCTGACGTTGTTAGCCAGATCGCCCAGTCGGCGGCCGTGCAGAGCCTGCAGGACCGCGAGCTCCAGGATGAAGCTCGGAAAGTCCAGGCCGGTCAGCGTGCGCCAGCGCTTGAGGATGCGAATCTCCTCCGTGCGGCCGGATTGGGCCACCGTCTGGATTTGCAGAGCGATGTTGGTCTGCGTCCAAGTTTGGGCCTTGTTGCGCCACAGAGAGAACCAGTTTTGATAGCCGTCCTGCATGCGGCCAGGCACTAGGTCGAAGTGATAGCCACCCAGCTGGATCCCGATCGACACGTTCTGCCGGCGGGCGAACCAGGGCTGCTGCGACGCCACTTGGTGCAGCGACTCGTAGATATCGCGTAGCCCGCCGGGGGTCGTCGAGGACATTGCCACGAAGAGATCCATATCGTTGGCGCCGGCGTTGGCCGTGCCCTTTGCCACCGAGCCCGACAGGTGATGCTGCTGAGGTACTGACCGGCCCACCGCTGCAGGATGGGTACGACGTGCTGCAGCGCCACCGCCTTGGCGCTGGCGGCGTTGACCTGATGCTGGGCAAGCACGTTGCGGAGGTGTTGATCGGCTGACACGGCTTGAAGATGGATCGCGGGCATTCTGTCAGGTGACTACCCGGAAGCAGCCATTCACGGTCGACCGCTCTTGGCCGGGACCGGGTCCCCGTCAGATCCGCCGTTAGCCGACGCTGGCTGGCCGCATCCTTCCACCGAGGTCAGCTCACCTTCCCGCCAGGCAAGACCCGGTCCCGGCCACCTGCGGTCACACACGTCCGGCTGCTTCGTAGAGGCTGCGCTGCAGTTCGAAGTCAAGAGAGGCAGCAGCCATTTCGGGCGATCTTCAGAGCCTGTAGCGCTCAGTCAAAAATCTGCTCAAAGGCGAGCTGGCAGGTCCTTTGAATGTTCTCTGGCGACAGATTCCGATCCGTCGGGATGCGTGCGGCCGCGCGAATCACGTCGTTGATGCCGGAGAACGTCGCCTTCGTGACCGCCTCCACTTCTGCGGCCTGCTTGCCGAGCGATGGGGCCACGACGTTTCTCCACGATATCTGGAAGTCTTCCAACAAGCCGCCAAACGTCTCGATGGTGTCGTACCCATACAGCAAGTCTTGAGCCTGTTTGTCGGCCTTTCTGTCGTCGACGATCAGGAACTTCTGAACCATGAAGCACAGTGGATTCGCCACGCGGACGTCCATCGCGGCCGGCAAGGGGAATCCGCCTTTAGGTTCCAAGGAAATTGTCCAGGGATCGACCAGCAGGACATCCAGGTTGCGGATCTTCTGGGCCGAGATGCCGCCTTTCGACAGCGTGGAGTCGGGTGCCCCGCCCCGCTTCATTCCGCTGCCGATCAAGGGCGTCAGGAACTCGGCGTAGAACCCGCCCTGTTCCTCGTCCAAGGTGTAACTTGCGGTGGGTGGCCGGAAATCGCCTGCGAGCTCCTCCTTGAAGCCACGTTCAAGAAGCGCAGCCTTCATATCGCCCTCGATCGGCGCCCGGTTGGCGAATGCGAGATCGGTGTCGCGAGTAAACACTGGTTGATGTTCAAGCTTGTTCGCGCGCGGATCAAAGCGATGCAGCCGATGCGCCCAGCCTCCGATGAAGACCAGTTGCCCGCGCCAAGGTTCCAAGGCGAGCGCCAATTTCGCGAAAGGTTCGAGGTCGTTCATTGGAGTTGGGTCACGGACTGGATGTGCTTTGTGTAGATGAATTCGGCCTGCTCTCTCCCTCGCGAAGGGTGATTAGCCACATCAAGCCAGGTCTGGATGACATCGGATGCGTAAGACCCATCGCGCTGGACAGCGCCGCGGAACGTGGACTTTGGAAATTGCGCTTGTCGCAAGATGAAGTCGGGCTTCTCGGACGGGCCGGYAATCGTGACTCCCCGCCATGGCCTATCGATAGCCCGGGGCAGTCTCTCGACCAGGATATAGGGCGGAACGCCACTGACATGCCCCATGTTCAACGCGTCGGCAGCGGCAAACAGTCCGAGGCAGGCCTCTCGCTGACGCTCCTGGAGCAGTTTGTGGATTTGAACTTGCGGGGAGGCTTTGATGAGAAATCGCATGGGTAGGTCTACAGGCGTGCGTGCGGCGGCAGCTTGCCAGCGCCGTAGCAATTCCGCCCGGCGAACGAGGACGAGTCGATGCGAAGATTCGTCGATGAACTCCTCGAGCCTGAGCTGCTGCACGAAGCGGGAAACACTCATGCTTGATACGTTCGCCGCGGCGGCAAGCTCGGCGCCACTGCGGTATCGAGAGCGAGGTGCCTGGAGCAGACCACCGGCTATGTCGGGTGCAAGCAGGACTTTGAGCAGCCACTGGTTAAGGTCTGAGAACAGGTTGACGGGTGAACTCGTCGCGGGAGCGCCCACCGGCCAGCGTCGCGAAGTCGGCTCGTCCTGCGAGTTCAGGTCTTGCAGACCTTCCCCGCGAAAGTAGCGCCAACCCGTATTCGTCACGATGCCGACCGCCATCTCCGGCGCGTACCGTTCGAAGAACGAGTCGATCTGCTTGACGATCGACAGCGACGCGTCGTCAACGCAGACGACGGCCAGAGGTTGGGAATCTCCCAACGCCCTTGCGTAGGAGTTCGCCTGAAATAGGGCTTGTGTCAGCAGAGGGATCACCCGATCCGGCCGCCCCTCCGCCAACGACTTGACTTCGACGGCAAATCGCCGCCTGCCTTGACGGACGAGCAGATCGGCCATCGGCTGCTCTTGTCTATGAGGAAGCTCAGTGTCCCAACCGCTCGATTCGAAAACCTGCGCTACGACATCAATTGCTACCTCTCCTCGGCTTTTGCCAGGTCGGGAGGACTGCATCACTTGCTCCTGGAGCTGTTACCGTGGCCATTGTATATATCATGGCCAAGTTATTTAACATGGGCACGGTATCCAACATGACCATGTTCGAATCAAGGCGTCCTGCGATAGTCTGAACTTCGTCATTCAAACCAGCGGCACATCCATCGTCCGCCAGTCATCACAGACGTGGCGACCCGCCTGCAGGGGATCGCTCGGGCATCCGGTCGACAGCTGACTTCCGCCAAGATTCACGCCCGCTGCGCGCCACCGGAGGCTCAGTGACGGCTTGCGGGAAGCGAAACTGCGATGGCGTGTGGCTGTTCCGGGTAGGCCGTGACTGGTCGCAGCGCACGGATGCAGTCGCCCGGTAGGTGCCCGGGCTGAATCAGCAAGCCTACGGCTATGAGCGACTCCTTTCTGCATGGGAGCGGTCGGCGGAAAAAACTCTGCCCAACGCCGAATCGGTTCTCGGCCGCGATTCAACAAAACAAGATCGATGGAGCGCGGATCGCCTACGCCGACCATGCGACCAGCAAAACGGACGACAGCAATGGGCACAACGCTGCTGCAGACACTCCCATCGAGTTGAGGGCCAGCAAGCATGCGCCTGGGCCGCCTGAGCCGCCCGGGTCGATAGGGGTGGCGCGTCGGCAGCTTGGATGCGGATTGGCGGCGTAGCACGTTTGCTATACATTTGAGTGATGCGCTCCGCCACCTTTCCCCCCATCCGCGTCGAGCCCGAGGTTCGGGCCGAAGTCGAAGCCGTCTTGCGGGACGGAGAGTCGCTGACCCAGTTCATCGAGCAGGCGGTCGTTGCGGCCGCAGCTTGGCGTCGCGTGCAGGCGGAGTTCGTCAACCGCGGTGAGGCGGCGATCGAGCGTTGGAAGCAAGAAGGCGGCGGCCGTACGGTCGACGAGGTCATGGCCGGTTTGCAGGGGCGCCTTGACGACGCGAAACGTCGAGCAGCTGAACGCACTGGCCGGTGACGCCCGTCTACAGCGTCACGCTGCTCGAAGAGGCAGTTGCGGACCTTCAGCGCCTGGAGGACTTCGCCATCGAACGCGAGCTCGCAAGTGAAACGCCGGATTGGACGACGCCTCAACGCGCGCTCGACGCGATCAGCGAGGGGATGCGTCTACTGTCCTGGTCGCCTTTCACCTGCCGGAAGGCCGAACTGGGGAATGGCCGCTCGCGTGAATTGGTCGTGCCGTTCGGCGGCGCGGGCTATGTCGTGCTGTTCGAAATTGTCGGCAACGACGTGGTCGTGGGTGCTGTTCGACACCAGCGCGAAGAGGACTACCGCCTCTGAAATCGGGCACTCGGCCCAGAGGCCCAGCTCTGACTGCGCTGCGCTGAGCGTCAACAGCCGATTTGGAAGGAAGACCGAAATGCAAGCCCAACGGACGACTAGCCCTCGACAAAACCCGCGTGTTGCCTGCAAGCGCCGCTCCCCTCAAGCACTGGCCAATTCGCGCTTCTGAAATTCGCTCGCGGCTAGCGGAGAACCGGAACGGTGCCGGAGGGCGTGCGCTGAACACCAGTAGCCTTCATCCGGCGACCCAGCTCAGCGATCCGAGTCTCGCCCTCCCTCAGAGCGGCCGCGGAGGTGTGCACGGAATAGTTCCCGAGATGCAAGCCGTATGGGTGAGGCACGGCCGCGCCGAGCACGAATACTGCGTCCTCGGCACCGGCCTGAAAGTCGATCTCCTGCTCCGACTGCTCAAAGACAATCATTTCTCCAGGATGTATTGGCTCGCCGGCCTCAAGAGCTCCCTTGGCCAGAGCAAGCCAGCACACAGCCTGCCCGCCCGGCGGGTGGAAGGTCCAGCGCTGACCAGCGGGCAGCGTCACGAGAAGGTAGGTCACGCCCGGAGGCGCCGGAACCGGGCTCGCGACGCCGTCATAGCTACCTACGATCACAGATGCAGGCCCGGCGCTGCGCATGCCTGAAGCCTCGATACACCTGCTCTCGGGAACGCCGTTTTCGACGTCCGCCGGCAAGGCGAGCCAAAGCTGGAAGCCCTGTACCCGTGAGTAGCCCGGAACCGGCGACAGCTCCTTGCCATGCCAAACGCCGCTGCCAGCTCGCATCCACTCCACGCCGCCATAGGTCAGCGTACCTGCACCGAGGGACGGATCGTCGAACCGTAAGCCGCCTTCGGTGAACACGGTGACGGTAGCCACGCCCGAATGCGGATGCAGCGGCATGCCGTCGCCCTGGCTCATCGAATGCAGCATCTCCTCGCCCAGGTCGAAGATGTCGAGGAACACGAAAGGCTTCACCAGTTGCCCAAGGTCGGACGGGCTCATCAGCCGGGTGATCGGGCCATGCCCGTGCCCCCAGGTGCGGGTCGCGATACCGCGCGCCGGCGTGGGCTGCGCTTCGAATGGCACTTGGCGTGACGGGGCAGCAGCGATGGCAGATTGATTGAAGGTCATGGTGGTCTCCTGTACCAGGCCTGATCAGGCTGCTGCGGTCGTCGAAGCGGGCCGCAGACGCCAGGCGACGAAGACCGACAGTCCGCCCAGCACCACCGCGGGCAACGCGCTGCCGCCGATCGCCATGTGTGTGAACACGGCGCCCACCATGGTGGCCGTCAGCATCAGGCCCCCGAGAAAGCCAGCGAAGGGAATCAGGATCAGCAAGGCTCCGACAACCTCGACACCACCCGTCAGAACGCGGAACCACTGCCCGACGCCGATGGCATCAAACAGCTGGACCATGGCGGACAGGCCTAGCAGCTTGGCGCCACCGGCGGCACCGAACGCAACGGCAAGCAGGATCCGAACGCCCCAGACGAGACGGCGCTGCAGCGGGGATAGCGATGGTTGGGAGTTCATGGAAACGAGTCCTCGGTTTTGCTTCGACTCCACAGAGTACGGATCCACGCAACCTTAGACTAGGTGGACGAATTGGATTTCACTGATCCACTCAACGAAGGAATAAGGCGTGTTTGACTTGAACGATGTGGCGCTGTTTGTCGAAGTGGTCCGGTGCGGCAGCTTTGCCGAAGCTGGCCGGCGAAACGGCATGCCGGCCAACACCGTGAGCCGCCGCATTCAGGCGCTGGAAGCGCGGATGGATACGCGCTTGCTGCAGCGGTCCACGCGCAAGCTCACCCTCACCGCGGCCGGGCAGGCGTTCCATGAGCGCTGCGCGGGTGCGGTCGACGGATTGCTCGAGGCACAACAGGCATTGGTGACAGGAAGCTCGGCACCGAGCGGCCTTGTGCGGGTGGCGGCACCGGCTGACTTCTTTGATTTCGTTCCCATGAAGTGGGTGGTCGAGTACCTTGCCGCACATCCACAGGTTCAAATTGACTTCGTGCTCAGCGATTCGACCGCGGACCTGATTGCCGAACGGATCGACGTCGCGTTCCGCGGCGGTCCGTTGCCGGACTCAGGCTACGTCGGGCGCCGGCTGATGAATCCGGGTAGTGGCGGCCTCGTCGCCAGTCCGGCGTACCTTCGATCGAGAGGAACGCCGGCCTCGTTGCAGGACCTCGCAAATCACGACTGCATTGCAGCGCACCATCCCGGCGGTCGCGCCCGGTGGCGCCTGACCGATCAGCATGGCATGGTGGAGGAGGTGCAAGTCGTTGGCCGCTTCAGCGCCAATACCGCCCAGGCATTGCGCAAGGCTGCCGTCTCCGGGCTGGGTATCGCACTGCTGCCGCCCAATTTGGCGAAGCTGGATGTCGAGGCGGGTGTGCTGACGCCTGTTCTGCCGCAATATCGACTTGCTGGCCAAGGGCTCAACGCCCTCTATCCAAGCCGGCGGCACCTCCCGCCCGCCGTCACTGCATTCATCGACCATGTCGTGCACAAGCTGGGAACAGACAATGCACTGTTCCCGCCACCCTCTCCAAAAGCAGCGGCGACTGAAGGCGCCCGCAAGCGTCGGGCTGGCGTGCGGTAGCACAGACCAACCCCTCGCAGTCGAGGAGGAGAAGGAGGATCTTCCAGCCGGATCGATGACCTTCGAGCCCAATGGTCGACGCGGCGAGATGTCTGCGAGCAGGCGCGAGCCGCTTCGGCGAACCACGCTTTCTTTACTTTGGCCATCTTCAGAAGCTCGAAGCTGCGGTGCGAAAGCAGACACCGAAGATGCAGGGCAAGCTTCGCCATGAAGCCTGCGACATAGCGAGCCTGGGGGCGCTTGCTGAAGGTCGCGCCGCTCTAGGCGATGCGTGAGTAGACGCAGGTGTCGCGGGGATGCCCGTCGACGCCCAGCGCCTCGTTGCGCAGGATGCCCTCAAGCTCGAAGCCGCAGCGCTCGGCGACAGCCCGGCTCTTGACGTTGCGCGTGTCGCAGCGAATTTCCACGCGGCGCGCGCAGAGCTTGTCCAAAGCCATGGCCGTCAACAACTTCACCGCGTCGGTGACATGGCCCTGCCCCGCCGCCTCGGGGCGTATCCAGTAGCCGATCTCGAAGCGCCGCACGCTCCAGTCCATGCGGTGCAGGCCGGTGCCGCCAAGCATCCGCCCCGGGCTGCCGTCGGGTCGGCGGGCATACACCTGGAAGCACAGGTCGCGGCGGGCGATGAAGTCGGCCTGCATGCGGCGCACCACCATCTCTGAGCTCTCGGCCGTCGGCGCCTCCTGGGCCCAGGGCATCCACGGCCGCAGATGCGAGATCGACTGCGCGACGACCACGGCCATTTCGGCGCCGCTGCCGGTGCGCGGCGCCAGCAGCAGGGTGCGCTCGCCGTCCAGCCGTTCGGGAATATCGATGAGAACGGGATCCAAGCTCATGCCGTCACCACCTCAACCGGCTTGGGCAGTTCGCGCACGCCACGGATGACCGGGTGGCGCCAGGCCAGCGCCGCCAACAGGCAGGCGCCCACACCCGAGAACGCCAGCGCCGAGCGCAGGCCCATGTGCTCGCCGAGCCAGCCGCCGATCAGCGCGCCCGGCCCCGCCGGCAGCAGGATGAGCCAGCGCATCGTGCTGGTCATGCGGCCCAGCATGGGCGCCGGCGTGACGGCCTGGCGCAGCGACAGGAAGTTGATAAAGATCAGCACCGCGCCGAAGCCGAAGGCAAACAGCATCACGCCGAAGCTGACGACGCCGAGATGACCCGCCGGCACCAGCGCCAACTGCAGCCAGCCGACGCCGCAGGCCGCATAGCCCAGCACCAGGCAAGGCCCCGGACCGACGCGGCGGCTGATGCGGTGGCCGAAGATGCTCGCCAGCACCGTACCGGCGCCCAGCGCGACATAGGACAGGCCGACGGTCTGCGGCGCGAGCTGCAGCTCACGCGTCGCGAACAGGATCTGCACCACCAGGGCCGCGTTGTGGAAGAGCTGCCAGCCGCCGGTGGCCGTGGCAAGGCTGATCAGCAGCTTGTGCGAGCGCACAAAGGCCAGCCCCTCCTTCAACGAGGGCCAGAAAGCGCCGCGCGTGGCCGACAACTGCTCCTGCACGCGGATGCCACGCAGGATGACTGCCGACGCGAGCAGGGCCACGGCATCCACGGCCAAGGCCAGCGGAGCGCCCAGCAGCTTGATCAGCACGCCGGCCAGGCCCGGCCCGACGACCTCGGCGCCAGAACCGGCCAAGGCGTTCTTGGCATGCGCCTCGACGAGCCGCTCGCGTGGCACCACCTGGGTCAGCACGATCTGCGCGGCACTGCCAGCCGTCGTGTGCACCGTGCCGAGCACGAAACCGACTACATAGAGCCAGCCCATGCCCAGCCAACCCATCCACGCGGCCAGCGGCACCGTGGCCACCGCGAAGGCGAGCAGGGTCTCGCCGGCCACATAGACCGGCAGCTTGCGCATGCGGTCCAGCAGCACGCCCGAGGGCAGCGAGAACAGCACGAAGGGCAGGATTTCCATCGCCTGCAGCAGGCCCATCTGCGTGGGACTGGCGTTGAGCAGCACGGCGGCCGTCAGCGGCAGGGCCAGCATGGTGACCTGGCCGCCCAGGGATGAAATCAGGATGGACGACCACAGCCGCCGATAGACCACGTCGCGCAGCAGATCGCCGGGCGCGAGGGTGAAGAACTTGGAGAACATGACGCTTGAGGCTCCGACAGGACTCGACGGGCGGGTCAGCCCCGCCGGGATGAGGCAACGCGCAGGGGCGTCAGTCGAGGTCGAGCAGCTTGGTCATGCGACGCATGCTAGCAGCGCGGCCGCGCGGTGTCGCGTGCCGGTGGTCACGGCTTGAGGATGACAAGCTCGGTGTAGCCTGTCGACGCGTCGAACTCGCGTGACAGCGACCCGGTGGGTAGCGGTGCAATCAGCAGCTCGGCCGTCGTGCGGACCTCGCAGCCGGCGCAGACATGGCCGCCGAGGACGCGGCCCGAGGCATCGGACACGCTGGCGTGAAGATGCGCACCGTCGGGCGTCAGGCTGCCGCTCAGCGTCAGGATTTCGAGGGGCCCGGCGATGGTTGTCGGCTCCGGTTCGCCAGCGAATCGCAACTGCGCCTGCACGAGGCTGCCGATGCCCGCCACGACGAAGCCCGTGAGCCCGCTCGCCTCCAGCGCAGCGCGCAGGTCGTCGCCGGGGCTCAGTCGCAGCGGCTCAGCGTTCAGGGTCATGGCTACATCTGCTTGAATCGATGGGCATAGCTCTCGGCCACCAGCAGCGTCTCACCCCGCTCCTTGAGCCGCAGATGCAGCCTGCCGCGCAGATCGCGCGAGGCGGAGGCGATGGCCGTCAGATTGACGATGGTGCCACGGTGCACCTGCCAGAACTGCTGCGGGTCGAGCTCGTCGAGCAGCTCCTTGAGCGGCTTGCGGATCAGCGCTTCGGCGTTGCACAGGGCGACGCGGGTGTATTTGGTGTCGGCCTGGAAGTACAGCACCTCGTCCACGGTCAGCAGCTTGACGGTGTCGCCGATGGCCGCGTTGATCCAGCGCAGCGGCGCCGCCGGCTCCGGCGCTGCCCAGGGCGCCATGGGCTCGGCAACCGCACGCGGCAGGGTCGGGTCCGCCGCTAGGCGCCGCTGCAGCCGCGTGATCGTGGTCATCAGGCGCGGCAGCGACAGCGGCTTGAGCACGTAGTCCAGCGCACCGGCTTCGAAAGCCTCGATGGCGTGCTCGTCGTAGGCGGTGACGAACACCACATGGCTGTCGATGCCTGCCTGGCTCAGTTGGCGCAGCACATCCAGGCCGGTGATGCCGGGCATCTGGATGTCCAGGAACACCACATCGGGCTGATGCGCGGCGATCAGGCGCAGCGCGCTGATGCCGTCTTCGGCCTCAGCCACGATGAGCAGCTCCGGCCAGGCTTGGGCCAGGCGCTCGATGAGGTCCTGGCGCAGGGTGATCTCGTCTTCCGCGATCAGCGCGGTTTTGCGCGGTCGGTTCATGTCAGGGGACTTCAGTGGGCAAGGGACGCATGGGCCGCTTGAGGGCCTGGCGCAGCGACATCATCAACCGCTCCAGCTCGGCAGCGGCTTGCGCGGCGGCCTCAGGGTCGGCAAGCTGAGCCTCGACGGCGCTGAGGGTGTCGAACAGCGCCTGCGGGTCGACCCGGGCGGCGCGGGCCGCCAGACGTGTCCGGCTCGCCTCCTGGGCCAGGCGCGCCTGCTCGTCGAGCACGCTCTGCAACAGGTCGGCATGATGGCGGCGCCGCGCGAGCAGCTCGGTGGCCGCGGCGGCCAGGCCCGCCAGCGCCACCACGATGAGCGCCTCGCCGAGCGACTCCAGCCACGACTTGCCGCCCGGCACGGGCCGGCCGCAGACATCGCACAGCGGCGTGCCCCAGGCATCGGCCAGGGCCTGCGGCAGCGGCGAGCGCAGCAGCGCTGCGCAGGCGATGCTGCCCAGCAGCACCGCAAGCGCCAGGCGTCTCCCCCGCCAAGGGTGGAGGGCCTCGCCGCGAGCTGCCGGCAGCCAGCACAGCAGTACCAGCCCGGCCTGGGCCAGCAGCAGCAGCACCTGCAGCGCGAACGAGGCCGCCGATTGCTCCCGCAAGCCGAAGTCCATCCACACGCCCAGCCGTTCGGCCAGCAGGCACAGGGCCAACAGCGCCGCCACCGCCAGTTCTACGGCTCGCAGCGAACGCCAGCTCAGCCAAAGATGCCGCAGAGCGGCAGCGGCGAGTTGCAGTGCATCGTTCATGACACGGCTCCCCCAGGGACCGTGATGCGCGCCTGCACGCCGCGGGGGCGCAGTGCCTGCAGGTCCAGTTCAGCCTGCGGCCCGAAGAAGGCACGCAGGCGCGCCCGGGTGTTGGCCAGGCCCAGGCCGGTGCCGCCGGCGCCGGCACCAAAGCCGCCGCCATCGTCGCGCACTTCCAGCACGACCCGCCCGGCACTTTCGCGGCGAGCGGCGATCACCACCTGTCCGCCCTGTGGTACCGGGCTCAGGCCATGCTTGACCGCGTTCTCGACCAGCGTCGTCAGCACCAGCGGCGGCAGTTGCAGGTCGAGCAGCCCGGCGTCCGCCTCGATCGCAAAGCGCAGGCGCGCGCCCATGCGCATCTGCTGCAGCGCGAGGTAGTCGCTCACCGTCTGGAGTTCCTGGCGCAGCGTGGTCGCCCGGCTTTGCAGATGCGGCAGGCTGACGCGCAGATAGCCGATGAGCCGCTGCAGCATCTCTCGCCCGCGCTCGGGCTGGGTCTCGACCAGGCGCTTCACCGTGGCCAGCGTGTTGAACAGGAAGTGCGGCTCGATCTGCGCGTTGAGTGCCAGCAACTGCGCCTCGGCCTGCCGGGCTTGCTGCGCATCGCGCTCGCGCCGCGCCTGCGCGAGCCGGCCGCGCAACTCGGCGTCGCGCGTGCCCAGCACCAGCAGCGTGTACACCGCGGAGCCGATCAGGCCGTACAGCGCGGTGCGGCTGATCAGATAGCCCCAGTACAGCGGCGCGCCGGCCTCGTGGGCCCAGCCCAGCCTCAAGCCCTGCGACAGCGCGCAGGCCAGCACGACCGCACCCATCCGCCAGAGCCAGTCGCGGCCACGCGCGCCACGTTGGGCCAGCAGGGCCTCGGTGCAGGCCGCCGCCAGCAGCATCGGCAGGCCGGGCAGCGGCAGGGCCGCCCATGTGCTGAAACTGCCGACACCGAAGCCACTGAACAGCCGGGCCAAGGTCAGCAACAGGCTCAGCCCCAGCACCAGCGCCACGGTGCGGCGATTGAACACGGACCTGAAGGCCCGCAGCATGGCCGCGCGGCTAGCAGGCGCGTCAGGCACGGCCGCTGCGATCACAGGCTGGCGGCCCCGGCGCGGCGGGCGCGCTCTTGAGCCTGTGCGCGGCCGAGCGCGGCCAGGAAGCGCTGCGTCTCGGCCGAGGGCGCGGCCACGGGGCCGGGTTGGTCCAGCACGACACGCAAGCCTTCGAGCGATCCCACCATGTCGGTCGGGAAGCCGGCGCGACGCGACGACTGGAAGATCGGCCAGTGCCAGTTGCCGCCGCGCAGGACACGCTGCGCGCAGCCGGCGGAACCTTGCGGGCCGTCCAGCCAGGCCGCGGCGTCAGCGGGCGCGCCTTCGTAGTTGGCATGGTGGCAGTCCTGCATGTACTCCTGCACATTGCCCAGCGTGTCGTGCAGCCCCCAGGGATTGGCGCCGTACAGGCCCACCACGGTGGCGTAGTCGGCGCCGTCGTCGCAGGGCACGACGCCGACATGGTCCTTGGACTCCAGGCCATCGAAGTCGCGCTTGATCGCGGCCTCGGCGCGCCGGTCGGCCACATTGCCCCAGCGGCAGGCCGTGCTGGCAGACGGGTCGGCGTCCTCGCCGAAGAAGTGCGTGCCGGTGGTGCCGGCGCGCGCGGCGTACTCCCACTCGGCCTCGGTGGGCAGGCGGTACTTCTTGCCGGTCTCCTTGGCCAGCCACTGCACATAGGCATCGGCCCCGGCGGCGCCGATGCAGCTCACCGGCTCGAACTCGCTGCTCATCAGCCGGCGCTGCTGCCAGCTGCCGGGGATGTCGTCGAACCATTCCTTGCTGGCCATCTGCACGCACTTCTGCGGGCCCTGGTAGCCCGTGGCCGCGGCAAAGCGGGCGAACTCCTGCACCGTCACTTCGTACTTGCCAATCTGGAACGCCCGGACCTGGACCTTGCGGGCGGGCGAGGTGGTTTTCTTCTCATCATTTCCCATGACGAACGCGCCTGCCGGCACCGCGACGAGCACGGGTTCGATGACAGGTGCGGCGGCCCAGAGCGGGCCCTGCAGGGCGAGTATTGCCACCAGGGCGAGCGTCGATTGCTTCGATTTCCACATGCAAGATTTCCGTGTGAGTTGGAGAACGACGCGGATTGTTTTGACGCGCTCTCCCACTCACCAGGACCGAGTGACCACCTGGCGCCGGCACGGACGAAACCGGAAAAACCGGCGTCGAACCACCGGGATCAATAGCCGACAGCCGCCCCATCGCGGCGCGGATCGCTCGCGGCCACATAGCCTTGCACGCCGGGATCACCCAGCCGCCAGATGAACTGGCCGGCACCGAAGTCCTGGTAGCTGTCGTGGATGTCGCCGATCTCGTGGCCACGCGTGCGCAGCGCCTCGATGGTGGTCGCCGGCATGTGCGGCTCGACGTTGATCGACAGGCCCTCGTTGAAGCGCCAGCGCGGCGCGTCGCAGGCGGCTTGCGGGTTCTGGCCGTAGCAGAGCATGCGCACCAGCGTCTGCATATGGCCCTGCGGCTGCATATTGCCGCCCATCACACCAAAGCTCATGACCGGTGCGCCGTCCTTGGTCAGAAAGGCCGGGATGATGGTGTGGAAAGGCCGCTTTCCCGGCGCGACCTGGTTAGGGTGGCCCGGCTCCAGCGTGAAGCCGTGGCCGCGGTTCTGCAGGCTGATGCCGTAGCCCGGCAGCACCAGGCCCGAGCCGAAGCCCATGTAGTTGCTCTGGATGAAGCTGACCATCATGCCCGCCTCGTCGGCSGCGSTCAGGTAGATGGTGCCGCCCTTGACAGGGTTGCCGGCACCGAAGACCTGGGCGCGAGCCGGGTCGATGAGCTTGGCGCGCGAGGCAAGATAAGCCGGGTCCAGCAACTGCGCGGCGCTGACCTGCATCGCACCGGGCTCGGCGACGTAGCGGTAGACATCCGCAAAGGCCAACTTCATCGCCTCGATCATCAGATGCTGGGCTTCGGGGCTGTCGACGGCATGCGCCGTGACGTTGCAGTGCGCCAGCAGCCCCAGCGCCATCTGCGCCGCGATGCCCTGGCCATTGGGCGGGATCTCGTGCAGCGTGTGGCCAGCGAAATCCTTGGCCAGCGGCGTGACCCATTCGGGCTGGTAGGCCGCGAGATCGGCTTCGGTCAACGCGCCGCCGGTCGCACGCGCAAAGCGCGCCAGCGCCTGCGCGATCTCGCCGCGGTAGAAGGCATCGCCCTTGGATTCGGCAATGAGCTTCAGGCTGCGCGCCGCATCATCGAAGCGGAAAAGCTCGCCGACCTCGGGCGCGCGGCCGTGCGGCAGGAAGGCCTGCGCAAAGCCGGGCTGCGACGTGAGTTCCGGCAGCGCAGCGGCCATCGCCCATTTGCCCTGCACGATGGGCGGCACCGCATAGCCGCGCTCGGCAATCTCGATGGCGGGCTGCATCAGGTCGGCGAAAGGCAGCTTGCCGAAGCGCTCGCTCAAGGCCATCCAGCCGCCGACTGCGCCGGGCACCGTGACCGAGCCCCAGCCGCGCTTGGGCATGACCTGACCCCCAAAGAACTCTGGCGTCCACGCGGCGGGTGCAGGCCCCGATGCGTTCAGGCCATGCAGTTGCTGGCCGTCCCACAGGATGCAGAAAGCATCCGAGCCCAGCCCGTTGCTGCAGGGCTCGACGAGCGTCATGCATGCGGCCGCGGCGATCGCCGCGTCGACCGCGTTGCCGCCGGCCTGCAGCATGCGCAGCCCGGCCTGGGCCGCGAGCGGATGCGAGGTCGACACGATATTGCGTGCGAACAGCGGGCTGCGGCGGCTGGGGTAGCCGGCCTGCCAGTCGAATCGGGATGCGGTGTTCATGAGGGCCGATTCTGCCGGTGTAAGGTTTTGCAACCGGGTCAACGCGGCGCTTCGAGGTGTCGTTGTGGCCACAAGCTTGCGCAAAGCCGAACCGAAATCCGAAACCACCCTGGAGCCCTCAAGATGAACACGCTGAAGACCACCATCGCCACCGCCCTCATCACGCTCGCATCTGGCGTGGCACTGGCGCAAAACCCGACCCCGGCCGCGACCACCGCTGCCCCTGCTGCTGCGACCACCGCGAAGGCCACGGCCGCCACGACGACCGTCGCCCAAGCCGCCACGCCGGCTCCGGCTGCCACCCCCGCCGCCAAGGCCACGCCGGCTGTCGCCACGACGACCACGGCTGCCGCGACGCCTGCCATGCCGGCTGAAGCGGCCAGCGCCGCCAAGCACCACAAGCGCCATGCCAAGAAGCATGCCGAAGCCAAGGCCGGCGATACCGCCGCCAAGACCGAGACCAAGACGCAGTAAGCGCATCAGCGCTCCGCGCAAGGCCGCTGCCCGCAAAGGCAGCGGCCTTTTTTCGTTCTCGCCGCGCCGCGCGTCAGCGGATCGGCGCGATCTCCCGCAGCGCCTTCACGGCGCCCGCGCCCATGGCCGCGCCGAAGCGCTTGGCCAGGCGCTCGGCCACGTTGTCCTTGGGCGTGTAGTCGATGACATCCTCGGCCTTGACGACCTCGCGGGCCACGTAGTCGAGGTTGCCGAAGCGATCCGCCAGGCCGAGCTTGACGGCCTGCTCACCGTTCCAGAACAGGCCGGAGAAGATCTCCGGCGTTTCCTTGAGCCGCTTGCCGCGGCCTTCGCGCACGACGGCGATGAATTGCTGGTGGATCTGGTCCAGCATGGCCTGGGCATAGGCGCGCTGCTTGGGCGACAAGGGGCTGAACGGGTCCAGCATGCCCTTGTTCTCGCCGGCGGTCAGCAGGCGGCGCTCGACGCCGACCTTGTCCATCAGGCCGGTGAAGCCGAAGCCGTCCATCAGCACGCCGATGGAGCCGACGACCGAGGCCTTGTCGACAAAGATCTCGTCGGCCGCCGCGGCGATGTAGTAGGCCCCCGAAGCGCACATCTCCTCGACGACGGCATACACCGGCTTGTCGTACTGTTTCTTGAGCCGCTTGATCTCGTCGTAGACGATGCCGGCCTGCACGGGGCTGCCGCCGGGCGAGTTGATACGCAGCACGACGGCCTGGGCCCCGTCATCCTTGAAGGCTTCCTTCAGCGCGGCCAGCAGTTGCTCGGCACTGGCCTCGGTGTCGGCGGCGATCTCGCCGCGCACCTCGACGAGGGCCGTGTGCGGCGCCGTCGACGGCGTGACGTGGCGGCCCTGCAACCACAGCGTGTAGACGAGCAGGCCCACGAGCAGCAGCCAGAACAGCCGGAACACCGTGCGCCAGCGCCGCTCCAGCCGCCGCTCGCGCAGGAAGTCGCGCGCCAGCTGCGCCAGCAGCGTCTCGTTGTGCGGCGTGAGCTGTACCGGCGCACCGACGGGCTCGGGCATCGGAGGCGGCAGGGAGTCGTCGGAGGTGCTGCTCATATCAATCTTCAAAAGCGGGTTTGGTATCTCGCGTGGGCTGCCAGAACACGTCGCCGTCACGCTCGGTCAGCTCGATCTTGGTCAGCCGGCCGCGGTTGCAGGGGCCCATCAGGCATTGGCCGGTCAGCGGGTCGTAGACGGCGCCGTGGATGCTGCACATGATGAAGCGCTTGTCGTTGTCGAGGAACTCGCCCTCCTGCCAGTCCATTTCCGTGGGCACATGAGCGCAGCGGTTCAGATAGGCGACGGCCTGGCCGTCGAAGCGCAGCGCAAAGGCGCGCACCGGCTCGCGCCACTGGATAACGTCGAAGCTGACGGCCTTGCCGCGTTCCAGCAGCTCGTCCGATGTGCACAGGCGCTGCAGCGGCGCGACTTCGGTTTCAGGCATGTGCGATCAACCAGTCGTGCAGCTCGCGCGTCGAATGCGCCACGAAGAGAGGCTTGAACTCGGCGAAGGTCTCGTGGTCATGCGCGCCGAAGCTGACCGCGACGCAGGGCACGCCGGCATTCATGGCCAGTTGCAGGTCGTGCGTCGTGTCGCCGATCATCAGCGTGCGCTCGGGCTCGGTGCCGAACTCGCGCATCAGCTCCAGCAGCATCTGCGGATGGGGCTTGGAGCGCGTCTGATCAGCCGTGCGCGTGCCGTCGAACAGATGACCCAGTTCGCTGGACGCCAGCACGCGGTCCAGGCCCACGCGGTTCTTGCCGGTGGCCACGGCCAGCCAGTGGTGGCGCGCCTTCAAGGCCTCCAGCATCTCTAGCGTGCCGTCGAACAGTGCCAGCTCATGCTCCGAGGCCAGATAGTGGTGGCGGTAGCGCAAGCCCAGTTCGGGGTAGCGATCCTCGGCCAGCCCGGGCACGGCATGCTCCAGCGCATCGCGCAGGCCCAGGCCGATGACGTAACGGCAGTTGTCGAAGTCGGGTTCTGGCAGGCCGATGTCGACGGCGGCGCGCTGGATGCAGCGGGCGATCAGCGCGGTGGAATCGAACAGCGTGCCATCCCAGTCGAAGGCGATCAGGTCGAAGCGTTGAGGGCGAGTGGTCATGGGCAGATTGTCGGCGGTGACGGCGTCGGTCCGGCGGGTCTCAGGGCTTGGCGACGGGACGGAAGCTCGATGCCGAACCCGGTTCGGGCTCCAGCTTGCATTGCCAGGGCCGCACCTCCTGGCCTGGCACGAAAAGCGACTGGACGGCGACCGTGTCCTTGGTGATGCCCGCCTGCTGGAGTACGCCCCAGATCACCTGGTAGCGGCTCGCCATGCCGTCTTCTTCCGGCACCTTCTGGCAAAAAGCCCCCACCAGAACCCCCTCCAGCGGGTTGCAGGCGTCGAACGCCTGCGGCGGCGAATAGGGCGTGGCGATGCCGCGAGACCAGCTCGCGAAATGTGGCTTCAGGATTTCGAACTCGTCCTCCAGTGCCGCAGCTCTCTGGAAGGCCTCCGCGACGAAGCAGGTCTTCGCCGGGCCGGCCGCACCGATGAGCCGATCAAAGGAATCCAGCTCGCCGCGTCTTGAAGCCGCGCTCAGCAGCCAATGCGGCCCTGGCCCGCCGGAGATCATCGGCTGCCCGCCAAACCGCATCATCAAGCCGGGCTGCAGCAGGCGCTGCTCGATCACGGCCCAAGGCAGGCCACCAGAGGCCAGCTCATGGGCCCGGCCGGCCCGCTCTTCAAGGGTCAGTGGTGCCAGGGCCCAGCGCCGCCGCAAGCGCTCCACCTCGGCGTCCTCAGCCTGCGCCCACAGATTGAGCAACCACCAGCGCCGGCCTTTGGGCGACGCGGTCGGCAACGCCTTCTCGGCCAGCCAGTGATAGAGCTCCGGGTGGCGCGTGCAGTCCGATGACTCGGCGCACAGGGCCACAGTCGCCAGCGGCAGAGCAAGGCTCGACCTGCCCTGCTGCGACAAGCGCTGCCAGAACGCCGGCAGCCTGGGCTCGGCACCTTCGACGTAGCGCCCCAACTCGTCTGCCCATGTGAAGGCCTGCGATCCCGCTCGCAGGTCGCACCAGACATCGTCCTCTGCGCCCACGTCGGCCAGCAGCATGCCGCGGTGCCGAGGGCGGGCCGTGTCCTCCCCGCGCAGGGGCTTCATTTCGACCGCCAGCTTCAGGCCCAGGCGCTCCAGCCGCTGTTGAACGACGGCGATCCGGCGCTGGGTCAGTGCCGGCTCCGCCCGCGTGGCCGGCAAAACGTGCACGGCCAATCCTTCTGCCGGACACTGCCCGGCACGCACGGCAAGTTCGTCCAGGGCAAGTAGTCCTTCAAGCGTCAGGCGGTCCGTGCGGGCTTCGAACTGCAGGGCAATGGCTGGCGGAGGCATGATCGACATGGCGGTCGCCACAGAGCTTGCCAGCGCGGCCGCGGCGACGCAGGCCACCCGTCCCCGCCTCTTCATCACGCGCCACAGATTCATCTGCCAGCCGCCACCAGATGCTGGCAATCGGCGGGCAGCGGCGCCTCACAGGTCACCGTCTCCCCCGTCGCCGGGTGCTGGAACTGCAGCCTCCGCGCATGCAGGAACATCCGATCAAACTTCTTCGGACCGCGCGCCAGCTCACGGTTGCGCTCGAAGTCGCCGTACTTGGGGTCGCCCACTATTGAATGGCCGGCTTGTTGCAGGTGGACGCGGATCTGGTGGGTGCGGCCGGTCTTGATGGTCACATCGAGCAGGCTGAACTGCGGCGTCTTCTGCATCACCTTCACCAGGCTGATCGACCGCTTGGCGTCTTCTTCATCCATCTTGCCCGGGCGCACCCAGCGCTCGCCGTCGCTGCCAACGAACTTGACCAGCGGCACATCGATGACCTTGAGCTTGGCCGGCCAGTCGCCCCAGACCAGGGCGGCGTAGGTCTTGCCGGTCTCGCGCTCGCGGAGCTGGTCCTGCAGATTGACAAGGGCGCTGCGCTTCTTGGCGATCATCAAGAGGCCCGAGGTTTCCTTGTCCAGCCGGTGCACCAGTTCCAGGAACTTGGCCGTCGGCCGCGAGCGGCGCAGCGCCTCGATGACGCCATAGCTGACGCCGGAGCCGCCATGCACCGCCACGCCGGCGGGCTTGTCGATGACGAGCAGGTGTTCGTCCTCGAAAACGACCGGGAACTCGCGGGCTGGCGCCTCGGGCTGGGCGGCGCGCTCCGGCAGGCGCACCGGCGGGATGCGCACTTCGTCACCAATTTCCAGCCGGGTGTCGGCCTGCGCCCGACCCTTGTTGACCCGCACTTCCCCGGCCCGGATGACGCGGTAGACATGGGTCTTGGGCACACCCTTGAGCTCACGCAGCAGGAAATTGTCCAGTCGCTGCCCGGCGGAGCCTTCGTCCACCGTGACCCGCCGCACGGCCGGTGCCGTGGCAGGGGTTTGCGTGGTGTCGGGCAGCGTTTGGCCTGCCCCTATAATCCTTTTCACCACGTTGCTGCCGTAAGTATTTGATTTGCTTGATTTTAGCGGCGACAACGTGTGGTCGGCGGGGCCCAGCCCTGGCGACCACAGGCGATGCAACGCGAAAGACGGCCGGCAGGTTTCCTCCCCGAGTGAGTGAACGGCCCGCTTTCAGACGCGGCAGAGCGATGACACAAGAACCCCGCGGGCCCCGCTCGCCTTGAATGTTTCAAGGCACCCGGCGCCCGCAGACAACAAGGTTTCCATGGCGACAGAAAGCTGAGGCCCAGGCCGACGCGAGCTGTCACCAGCGTCCAGCAGCCCATGCAGATGAGCATGCCCCTCCCCCCACACGCACCCCTGCGGCCCCGGCTAGATCCCGGTGTGGCCGCCCTGCCCCGGCATGCCAGTAGGCTTGCCGGGCGGGTGCGCGCGGGAGCAGGCGGCTCGTCTCGCATGACAGCTGCTGCGGCGCACGCGCCAACGCCGGCTGCACGCTGACCCCCACGGTCGGCCGCGCTTTCGGTCCAGGGCGATTCCTTCCTCGGTTCTCGAGTCATTGCCCGTGCATCTTGAGCCGCTCTCGGGCGGCGCRATGAACGTGCGCGTTTTGCGGCGGCTGATGAGCCGCCCGGCGCGCGAGGAGATGACATGAAACGCATGCTGATCAATGCGACGCAGCCGGAAGAGCGGCGCCTCGCGATCGTTGATGGCCAGAAGCTGCTGGACTTCGAGACCGAAATCGAAGGCCGCGAGCAGCGCAAGGGCAATATCTACAAGGCCGTCGTGACGCGCGTCGAGCCGTCGCTCGAAGCCTGTTTCGTCGATTACGGCGAAGACCGCCACGGCTTCCTGCCGTTCAAGGAAATCTCGCGCCAGTTCTTCCGCGAGGGCACCGACGTCAAGAACGCGACCATCAAGGACGCGATCAAGGAAGGCCAGGAACTGCTGGTCCAGGTCGAAAAGGAAGAGCGCGGCAACAAGGGCGCCGCACTCACCACCTTCGTCTCGCTGGCCGGCCGCTACCTCGTGCTGATGCCCAACAACCCGCGCGGTGGTGGCGTTTCGCGCCGCATCGAGGGCGAGGACCGCGAGGAACTCAAGGAAAACCTCGACCAGCTCGAGTACCCCAAGGGCATGTCCCTGATCGCGCGCACCGCCGGCATCGGCCGCACGGCGCCCGAGCTGCAGTGGGACTTGAACTACATGCTCAAGCTCTGGACCGCGATCGACGACGCGGCCAAGGGCGGCAAGGGCGCCTACCTGATCTACCAGGAGTCGTCGCTCGTCATTCGCGCGATCCGCGACTACTTCACGTCCGACATCGGCGAGATCCTGATCGACACGGACGACCTGTACGAGCAGGCCAGCCAGTTCATGAACCACGTGATGCCCGACCAGGGCCATCGCGTGAAGCGCTACCGCGACGACGCGCCGCTGTTCAGCCGCTTCCAGATCGAGCACCAGATCGAGACGGCCCACAGCCGCACCGTTAACCTGCCCTCGGGCGGCGCCATCGTCATCGACCACACCGAAGCGCTGGTCTCCGTCGACGTCAACTCGGCCCGCGCCACCCGCGGCGGCGACATCGAGGAAACCGCGACCCGCACCAACCTCGAAGCGGCCGACGAAATCGCCCGCCAGATGCGCCTGCGTGACCTCGGCGGCCTCATCGTCGTCGACTTCATCGACATGGAGGAGAGCAAGAACCGCCGTGACGTGGAACAGCGCCTGCGCGACGCGCTGCGCAACGACCGCGCCCGCGTGCAGTTCGCCTCCATCAGCAAGTTCGGCCTGCTCGAGATGAGCCGCCAGCGCCTGCGCCCGGCGCTGAGCGAAGGCAACCACATCACCTGCCCGCGCTGCAATGGCACCGGCCACATCCGCGACACCGAGTCCTCGGCGCTGCAGATCCTGCGCATGGTCCAGGAAGAGGCGATGAAGGACAACACCGCCGCCGTGCATGTGCAGGTGCCGGTGGAAGTGACCTCCTTCCTGCTGAACGAAAAGCGCACCGAAATCACCAAGATCGAACTCAAGCAGCGCGTCACCGTGCTGCTGGTCCCCAACAAGCACCTCGAGACGCCGAACTACAAGCTGGAGCGCCTGCGCCACGACGACCCGCGCCTGGAAAACCTGCAGGCCAGCTACACGATGATCGAGGAGCCGACCGACGAGGTGGGCATCACGCGCCGCGGCGACATCGAGAAGAAGAACAAGCAGGAGCCGGTCATCAAGGGCATCCTGCCCGAGCAGCCCGCGCCGGTGGCGGCACCCGCCCCCGTCGCCCCTGCACCCGCGCCGATCGTGGCCCCGCCGCCTCCGGCACCCGCGCCCGCCGAATCCAAGGGCTTCTTCAGCCGCCTGTTCAGTTTCTTCGGCGGCGGCACGCCGGCTCCGGCACCCGTGCCGGCCGTCCAGGCCCCCGCAGCTGCCCCGGCTGCCACCGACAAGCCCAAGCGCGAAGGTGGCCGTGACGGCCGCCGCGACGGCGGTCGAGGCGGCCGTGGTGAACGCGGCGAGCGCAGCGAACGTGGAGAAGGCCGCGGTGGCCAGGGTGGCCGCCGCGACGGCAAGCCGCAGGAAGCCCGCGGTGAGCGTGGCGAGCGCGGTGATCGCAAGCCGCGCGCCGAAGGTGGCGACAAGCCCGAACAGCAGCAGCGCCCGGAGCGAGCCGAACGCGGCGAACGCGCTGAGCGCGGTGGTGAACGTGGCGAGCGTGGTGAGCGCGCTGAACGTGGCGAACRCCGCCCGCGTGGCGAGCGCCAGGAGCGCACGGACCGCACGCAGGCCGAGACGGTGGCCGCATTGCCGGTCGCCGCGCCGCTGAGCGAAGACCTGGCCGCCGTCCATGACGCGCCGCCGGCTTTCGTCGACAGCCAGGCCGAAGCCGCCCTGCCCCCGACCGGTGACACGCCGGCCGGTGAAGAGCGCCAGGGCCGTGGCCGACGCCGCCGCCGTGGCGGTCGTGACCGTGACGACCAGGCCGGCACCGAAGGCGCCGCCGAGGCCGGCGCTGAAGCTCCGGCTGAAGCCGCAGCCGACGCCGGCGCTGAAGCTGCTCCGGCGGCCGAAGGCGACGACACCGGCGAAGGCCAGGGCCGCGACGGCCGCCGCCGTGGCGGTCGCAACCGCAACCGCAACCGCCGTGAAGAAGGTGGCGTCGAAGGCCAGGACGCCCCGGCTTCCGAAGCCGCCGCCGCACCGGCGCAAAGCTCGCTGATCGAGGAAGCGATGGCCAGCGCCCCGGCGCCGGTCCAGGCGCCAGCCCCCGTGGTCGCGGCGCCCGCTCCCATCGCTGCACCCGTCGCTGCGCCCGCACCGGTCGTCGAGGCCTTCAAGCTGCCGATGGGCGAACTGCAGGCCATCGCCGAAGGTGCCGGCCTGCAATGGGTCAACTCCGACGCCGGCAAGATCGCCGCCGTGCAGGCCGCGATTGCCGCCGAGCCCGCACCCGCCGCGCTGGGCCGCGAGCCGGCCGCGGTCGTCGTCGTCGACGAGGGCCCGCTGGTGCTCGTCGAGACCCGCAAGGACCTCAGCCAGGTGAAGCTGCCTTTCGAAGCCTGACCGAGGCCTGATCGCCCCGTAGTGCCCCTCCGAACGCCGCCGGCCACAAGCCGAGCGGCGTTTCTCATAGCCCGAACACGAGGCCACCGCCCATGACGAATACCGTCACCGCAGACGCCGCCACCGCGGCCAGCCCCGCGGCCAAGATGCCGCCGCAGATCCCCTACATCATCGGCAACGAAGGATGTGAGCGCTTCAGCTTCTACGGCATGCGCAACATCCTGACGGTCTTCATGATGACCAGCCTGCTGCTGGCCATCCCCGAGGACATGCGCAAGGCCGAGGCCAAGGAGGTCTTCCACTCCTTCGTCATCGGCGTCTATTTCTTCCCGCTGCTGGGCGGCTGGCTGGCCGACCGCTTCTTCGGCAAGTACCCGACGATCTTCTGGTTCAGCGTCATCTACTGCGCGGGCCACGCCTGCCTGGCGCTGTTCGACGACAACATCCGCGGCTTCTACTTCGGCCTGTTCCTGATCTCGCTGGGATCTGGGGGCATCAAACCGCTGGTAAGCAGCTTTGTCGGCGACCAGTTCGACAAGAGCAATCGCTCGCTGGCGCAGAAGGTCTATGACGCCTTCTACTGGATCATCAACTTCGGCAGCTTCTTCGCGTCGCTGCTGATGCCCCTCATCCTGAAGAACTACGGCGCCAGCGTGGCCTTCGCCTTGCCGGGCCTGCTGATGCTGGCCGCGACCGTCATCCTGTGGAGCGGCCGCAAGCAGTATGTGCACCAGCCGGCGCGCGGCGCCAACCCGCACAGCTTCCTGAAGGTGGTGTGGACGGCGCTGAAGGCCGGCGGCCTCGGCATGGGCGTCGCGGCGCTGGGCCTGCTGCTGGCGGCCTACAGCCTGAGCCAGATGGCCAGCCTGGGCTTCGTCGCCGCCGTCTGCCTGGCCCTGGTGCTGGTGATGGGCTTCGGCGGTGTCGGCGCCTCGCTGCAGCTGGACCGCGCCCGCGGCGCACATCCGGACGAAGCCGTCGACGGCGTGCGCGCCGTGCTGCGCGTGCTGGTGCTGTTCGCCCTCGTCACGCCGTTCTGGTCGCTGTTCGACCAAAAGGCCTCGACCTGGGTGCTGCAGGCCGACCAGATGGCCAAGCCCGAGTGGTTCCAGTCCTCCATGATGCAGGCGCTGAACCCCTTGCTGGTGATGATCCTCATCCCCTTCAACAACCTGGTGCTCTACCCGGCGCTGCAGCGTTCGGGCCTGAAGGTGACGGCGCTGCGCCGCATGGGCGCGGGCATTGCACTGGCCGGCGCGGCCTGGATCGTCGCCGGCGTGCTGCAGCTGTGGCTGGACGAAGGCTCCAAGGTCAGCATCGTCTGGCAGATGCTGCCCTATGCCCTGCTGACGCTCGGCGAAGTGCTCGTCTCGGCCACCGGCCTGGAGTTCGCCTACAGCCAGGCGCCGCTGTCCATGAAGGGCACCATCATGAGCTTCTGGAACCTGTCGGTGACGGTGGGCAACCTCTGGGTGCTGCTGTCCAACGTCAGCATCAAGAGCCCGTCGGCGCTCTCGGCCATCAAGTCCACCGGCTACAGCGAGACGGCCTGCCTGATGTTCTTCTTCGCCGGCTTTGCGCTGGTGGCCGCCGCGCTGTTCGCGCTGGTGGCCAAACGCTATCCGATGCTGAACAACTACCGCAGTTGACGCGCTGCGGTGAATAGCCACATCGGTTTCTGCGTCCGGGATCAGTAAGCTGCGCGGGAATGACGGACGCACGCAATCACCGCCCCTACGTCGACCCCACGCAAGTCGACCACTCACTGCCCCCCGCCGCGCCTGAGCCCCCGCCCGAGCCGGCGGCCTGGCAGC
>NZ_JBFUFR010000030.1:0-85522 GCF_056403315.1 Roseateles sp. P2_H4
GGTTCCTACCCAGCGAGGATCTGCAACACAGCATGCGGCCTTTCTGGCCACAACCCTTCGGGCAGGCCCATTGCCGTAGCGTTAACAGGCCCTACGGAAACACCGCCTTCAGCACGAAGGCCAGCCGGGCGCCGGCCTGCGTGAGCTGCTGGCGCTTGATCGCATCGGCCTTGGCTGCGTAGCCCTCGGGCAGGCTGACGTTCCAGTTCTCGCCCTGCCTGGGCGAGACGCCGAGGCCATCGAAGGCGACCTTCGTCAGTTCCATCGACTGGCTGCCCCAGCGTGCCGGCCAGCCCAGCGGATCGCCCGGGTCCCGCGGCACCCGGCGCGCCTCGGCCAGCCAGGCGGCATCGACGTGCTGGGGCCTGAACGCCTCGGGCACGCTGTCCCACAGGGCATGGAGATTCTTCGGCGCGAAGGGGCCTGTCGGCGCCAGCGCAAAGCTGTTGCCGCCGACGGTGAAGCTGGCGCGATCGAGGCCCCGTTGGTCGGGGTCGACACGCCGGCCCTGAGCGTCCAGGTAGAGGCTGCCGACGTGCAGGGGCTGATGGATGTCGCCCACCAGATGCACGAGCACCAGCAGGGCCTCGCGCCGGCTCTTGAAGTTGGGCTGGCCGCGCGAGGGCTCGCCCTGCAGCACGCGGATGGCCGCACGCAGGGCGCCGACCACGTCATCGGGGCGAGCCCCCGTCACGTCCGGCAGATAGTGGCCGCGTTGCACGGCGACGTCGGCGTAATGGGTCTGCTTGTGGCAGCTGTCCTCGTCGAGGCCGATCTTGCACTGGCGGTCATTGCGCTTCACATAGTCGGCCATCTCGGCGATGCGCACCGGCGTCTCGAGCTGGGCGCAGGCAGGGAACTTGCCGGGCGAGGGGTAGGTGTAGCCCTGGCTGGGCGAGATGCCCTTCACGCAGTCGGCCCAGATCGAGGCCTGGGCCAACGACATGTCGCCCAGCAGCTTGAGGACGCGGGCCTCGGCCGGGCTGCCCTTGATGAGGCCGGCGGCGAGGGTGGCGACGGTCTGGTGGCCCTCGGAGCCCCAGGCGTGGGCAGCCAGGGGCAGGGCGAGCAGGGCGGTGGCGAGCAGGCGGCGCATGCGGGATTCTTCTGTCGATCAAACCCGCAATCTTGCCCTGTTGGCGATGGGCACAGCCGCGCCGCCGGGTAGCATCAACCCGCCCACCTCCGTCGAGTCAGGAGATCCGCCATGAGACTTCAGCTTGCCCGCCTCTTCGGCCTGTTCCTCTTGTGCCTGAACTTCGCCTGGGCCCAGCCGGCCGACGTGGCGCGCAGCAAGGACCACCCGCTGCTGACGCGCTACCCGAATTCCCACATCGTCGAATACGCCAGGAACTTCAACGGCGCGGACTTCGCCGTGGCCCGCGGCGCCGATGGCAACCCGACACGCAAGCGCGTCGAGGGCGACATGACGGACATCCTCTACTTCCACAACGACGGCGACCGCCAGCCCAGCGCCTTGCAGCTGATCCGCAACTACCAGAACGCGATCAAGGGCATAGGCGGCGAAGTGGTCTATGAGCGCCTGCCCAAGGACGGCGATGGCGGCGAGACGACCTTGCGTGTGAACGCCGGTGGCAAGGAGGTGTGGGTGCTGGTGGAGCCCGGCATCTTCAGCGCGCCGACGCAGAGCTACAAGCTCACCGTCGTCGAGGTGGCGGCGATGCAGCAGGTGGTCACGGCCAACAAGATGCTCGACGAGATCAACAAGAACGGCTTCATCGCGCTGTACATCAACTTCGACACCGGCAAGGCAGAGCTCAAGCCCGACGGCCAGGCCACGGTGCGCGAGATCGTCGCCATGCTGAAGGCGGCGCCGGCGCTGAAGATCGCCGTCGAAGGCCACACCGACAACGTCGGCTCGGCCGCGGCCAACAAGAGCCTGTCGGAGCAGCGCGCCAGGAGCGTGATGAATGCCGTGGCGGCGGGCGGCATTGCGGCCGCCCGTCTCAGCGCCGCGGGCCTGGGCGCGGAGCGGCCGATTGCCGACAACCGCAGCGAGGAAGGCCGCGCCAAGAACCGGCGCGTGGAGCTCGTCAAGAAGCCTTAAGCGATCAGGCCTGCCAGCCTGCCCGGCTGGAAGTGCAGGTCGACGAAATCCGCCAGGCCGTCGAAGACGGCATCCAGCGACCGGCCCGGCTGACCGAACAGGGCCTTGAGCACGGCGGGCTGCTCGAAGAGGCCGTGGGCATAGACGCCCAGCACCTGGCCGGCCTGCCAGCCGACGGCCTCGCCGGCCGCGTTGCGCAGGGCCACGCGGGGCGGCGGCAGGCCGGCATGGGGCTGGGTGCGGCCGTGGCGGATCTCATAGCCGCCGGCCTGTACGCCGGACAGGGCCTGCCAGCCGCCATCCAGCGAAGTGGAGAAGCTGAACTCGGCACTGCGCAGCAGCTTTTCGGGCTCGAAGACGGTCACCAATGGCAGCAGGCCCAGGCCCGGTGCATTGCCGTCCAGGCCGTGTGGGTCGATCAGCGCCTCGCCCAGCATCTGCAGGCCGCCGCAGATGCCGAGCACCCGGCCGCGGTGGCTGTTGATGGCGGCGTCGAGCTTTTGCGCACGCAGCCAGGCCAGGTCGGCCGCAGTGGACTTGGAGCCGGGCAGGATGATCCAGTCCACGCCTTGCAGATCCTTGGGTTCGCGCGCCCAGCTCAGGCGCACGCCGGGCAGCTGGCGCAACGGCTGGAATTCGTCGAGGTTGGAGATGCGCGGGTAGGCGACGACGGCGATGCGCAGGCCGCTGCCGGTCGTCGAGTCGTCGAACACGCCGTCTTCTTCCGGCAGGCCGTGGCCGCGCCACATCGGCAGCGTGGCGATGGTGGGCACGCCGGTCAGGGCTTCGAGCTGCTCGGGCCCGGGCGACAGCAGGCCGGCGTCGCCGCGGAAACGGTTCAGCACGAAGCCGCGCACCAGCCTGCGCACGTCCTCGGGCATCAGCTGGTGGGTGCCGTAGAGATGGGCGAAGGCGCCGCCGCGGTCGATGTCGGTGACGAGCAGGCACGCGGCGTTGGCGTCGCGTGCGGTGCCGAGATTGACGTAGTCGCTGGGCGCCAGGTTGATCTCGGCCGGCGAGCCCGCGCCCTCGATGACGACCACATCGTTCTCGCGCATCAACTCGTGCAGGGCGGCGCGGGCGCGCGGCTTGAGCAAGGCGCTGCGTTCGCGCCAGGGGATGTTGGCCATGGCCGGGTCCACCTCGCCGAGCACGACGACCTGGCTCTGCGTGTCGGCCTCGGGCTTGAGCAGCACCGGGTTCATGCGCACCTCGGGCACGCGATTCGCGGCCAGGGCCTGGAAGTACTGGGCGCTGCCGATCTCGCCCATCAACCCATTCACGCCGGGCACGACACGCGCGTTGTTGCTCATGTTCTGCGCCTTGAAGGGCGCGACCTTGAGCCCCTGGCGGGCATACCAGCGGCACAGCGCCGTGGCCAGCCAGCTCTTGCCCGCGCCGCTCGTCGTGCCGAGCACCATCACCGCTTTGCTGCTCATGAGTCTTCGCTTTCGATTTCAAGCACGGCCTGCTGCAGGGCCTGCTGGGCGGCCGGAGGCTGGGCCGACACGCGCACCCAGCCGGGCAGGCCGAAGGAGGCCGCATCGCGCACGCGGATGCCGCGTTCGCGCAGGCGCAGCGCGTAGTCCGGCCGTGGTGGGCGGGCCAGCCAGAAGTGGGTGCAACTGGGCTTCTGGAGCCAGTCCAGGTCGGCCAGCATCGCGCGCTGCTGTGCCGTCCATTCACGCAGCTGATTGCGAGCTTGGGCCAGCCAGGCCTGCGTGTCGTCGCTGTGCCAGTGCATCAGCATGGCCACGCCTTCGGCGGACAGCACCCAGCTCGGCGCGAGCGACAGCGCATGGGCCCAGACGTCGTCGGCCATGGGCGCAACGAGATAGCCGGCCCGCACGCCGGTCAGGCCCAGGGCCTTGTTGGGGCAGATGAGCTGCCAGGCGCCGGGCGGCAGCGTGCTGGCTTCGCCGTGCAGGCGCAGCGGCTCGTAGGCACGGTCGACCACGACCAGGGCGTCGAGCGCGGGCCATGACGCGACGGTGGCGCCGGTCGGGTTGCAGGGTTCGCAGATCCAGACCAGGGCCGGCGCCGTGGGTTGGATGTCAGCGGGCGCGGCATAGGCCTTCACAGCCAGGCCCAGCGCTTGAGCGGCGAGGGCGTAGTCGCCAAAGCCGGGTCGCGGCACCCAGACCTCGCGGCGACCGGAGAGCATCGCCGCCAGCGTCAGCCGGCGTATGCCCTCGGCGCCACCGGCCGTGGGCAGGATCAACTCGGCATCACCGAGGTGGCGGCGCAGCGCGCGATAGTTCGGATCGGGGTAGGCCTGGCGGTTGGCGGCCTGCACGGCACTCATCAACGTCGGCGGTGGGCCCATGGGGCTGGCGTTGGTCGAGAAGTCATGTTCGGCCGGCGGGCCGTCGTCCGGCCCGCCATGCTCGGGCAGCAACAGGGAGTTCATGCCCGCAGAGCCCAGGCGAGCGCGGCGATCAGCACGGCGCCGACGATGACGGCCTGCTGAACCACGACGCGGGCGGCATGCAGGTCACCGGCCTGCACCGGCGCGCCTTCGGCATTCAGCGCATAGACATCGGGCTTGGACAGCCGCCGGCCCAGCCGCAGCGCCATCGCGGCCATCGGCCAGCCGCTGTTGGGCGAGGGCGTGCGCCGGGCTTCGCGCGGCAGCCGGCCAAACGACGGCGGCATCAGCACCAGCGCCGTCAGCCGCGCCGGCAGCCAGGACAGCAGATCGTCCGCCCGCGCCGCCCATTTGCCGCACCACTCGCGCTCGTCGCGGTAGCCCCACATCGCGTCCACCGTGTTCGCAAAGCGGTAGATCGCCGCGCCCGGCAGGCCGGCGATGGCGAACCAGAACAGCGGCGCGATGACCGAATCGTTGAGGTTCTCGGCCAGGGTCTCGACGGCGGCCTCGCGCACCTCGGTCTCGCTCAGCGCCGAGGTGTCGCGGCTGACGAGGTGCGACAGACGTGTGCGGCCGGCGTGTAGCGATTCGTTCAATGCGGTCTCCACGGCAATGGCCTCGTCGGCCAGCATGCGCCAGGCCAGCAGCGGTTTCAACAACAGGCCGATCAGCACCGCAGCGCCGACGAGGCGCAGCGGCGAGTTCCAGGGCTGCAGCAGGAGCAGCACCCAGCCCTCCAGCCACAGCGCGATGAAGGCGACCAGCGCAACGCCGACAAGCCAGGCCAATGCGCCAGCGATGAAGCCCAGGACCGGTGGCAGCCTGGTCAGCCTGAACAGGCCGAGGTAGCGCCCCATGCCGACGACAGGATGAGCCCAGGCCGGGGGCTCGCCCAGCCGGTCTACCAGCAGGGCGATACCCATGGCCAGCGGCAGCAGCAGGTTCATGAACCACCTAGCGGCGGCAGGCGAGCCACCAGGCCGCCCTTGAGCCGCTCGGGCCGGCGGTCCCAGGCCAGCAGGCCGTTGCCGGGCTCGGCATGTTGGGCCGCCACGGCCAGCAGCGCGTCAACGCTGGCCGCGTCGGGCGCGAGCTGCCCGAACAGATAGCTGTGCTTGCCGGCGCCCTGCAGGGCCGCCGTGCAGCTCTGCTTGCAGGCCGCCATGCAGGCCTGGCCGTGGATGGGCAGCGGCCAGTCGCGCGCCAGCGCCGCGTTCTCGACGGCCTCCAGCAGGGCCTGGCCCTGCCCGTCGGCGCAGGTGGTGCAGATGACGAGGGCGCTGCTCATCAGTCTTCGATGCCTCGCTGGGCCGGCACGCCGGCCTTGTAGTGGTGCTTGATCATCGTCATCTCGGTGACGGTGTCGGCCAGCTCGATGAGCTCGGCCGGCGCGCCGCGCCCCGTCAGCACGACGTGCACATGCGGCGGGCGCTCGCGCAGGCAGGCCAGCACCGCCTCCAGCGCCAGCCAGCCATAGCGCAGCGGGTACATGATCTCGTCCAGCACGACGAGGAAATGGTCGCCCGCTCGGATGACCGATTCGGCCCGGCCCCAGCCTTCGCGGGCCAGCTCGGCGGAATGCTCCAGGTCCTTGCTCTTCCACGAGAAACCGTCGCCCAGGCCCTCGATGGGCACGCCCAGCTGCTCGAAGACGCGGTGCTCGCCGAAGCGGGCGCTGGGCACCTTCATGAATTGGTAGATGCGCACCGGCTTGCAGCGGCCATGCGACCGCAGCGCGAGGCCGAAGGCGGCGGTGCTCTTGCCCTTGCCGTCGCCGGTGTGGACGATGACGAGGCCGCGGCGTTCGCCGCTGGGGATGACGCGCTCGCGATTCACCGGCGGTTGTTCGATTTCCATGTCAGCTATCCATGATGTTGTCGCGCGGGACCTTGCGGGCCGAGCGCCGGGCCGCTCCCTAGCCGGCCCGCGTAGGCGATGTGCTTGCCGGTCGAGCCGGCAAGCATCGCCGTCCCTTCGGGGGACCGGCCAAGGCAATCCTTGGACGAGGGGCCGAGGAAGAACGCGGCCACAGCTTCCGGGTTGGAGGGGAAGTAGTGGTGCACATAGCTCGCGCGCAGCGAGCCCTGCTGGTAGAGGGCCTCGGCGGTCTTGCCGCCGTTGGGGTTGCTCGCCTGCGCGATCGGCGCCAGCGGCGTCTGCAGCGTCGAGTAGTGATAGCTGTGGCCGCGCAGCGGGCCCTCGGGCCAGTCAATGGCCTGCAGACCGAGGGCCGCCAGGCGATGCTGCACATGGGCGCGGCCTGGCATCAGGCCGGCCATGCCATGGGCATCACCGGCCGCGTCGGTCAGTGAATCCAGCAGGGCCAGCATGCCACCGCATTCGGCAAGCAGCGGTTTGGCCGATGCGACATGGCCGTGCAGGTCGTCGAAGAGCGCCGCGTTGTTGCGCAGCGCCCTGGCATGCAGCTCGGGGTAGCCGCCAGGCAGCCAGAGTGCATCGCAGGCGGGCAGGCGTTCGCCCGCCAGCGGCGAGAAGAAGACGAGCTCGGCGCCGAGGGCCCGCAGCAGGTCGACGTTGGCCGGGTAGATGAAGCCGAAGGCGGCGTCGCGGGCGATGGCGATGCGCCGGCCCAGCAGCGGCTTCGGCGGCGGCGGTTCGGCCGTGTCCTCGAAGCTCAAGGGCTTGAAGGCCAGGCCTGGCCGCAGGCCGGCCTCCCAGGCATCGGCCCAGGCGTCGAGCTGGGCGTCCAGCTCGGGCTGTTCCAGCGCCTGCACGAGACCGAGATGGCGTTCGGGCAGGATGAGCCTGGGCTCGCGCGGCAGCGCGGCGATCAGCGGCAGGTCGTCGGGCAGGCCTTCGCTGAGCATGCGGCCATGCGCCGCGCTGCCGATGCGGTTGGCGATGACGCCACAGTGGTGCAGCTCGGGCCGGAAACGCGCCAGCCCCGTGGCCAGGGCCGCGAAGGTCTGGGCCATGGCCGAGGCGTCGATGACGCAGACGACCGGCAGGCCGAAGGCGGCGGCCAGGTCGGCGCTGCTGGGGCTGCCGTCGAACAGGCCCATGACGCCTTCGACGAGGATGAGGTCGGCCTCGCGCGCCGCCTCGGCCAGCAGGGCCTGGCAATGCTGGAAGCCGCCCATGAAGAGGTCGAGTTGGTAGACGGGCTGGCCGCTGGCGCGCTCGAGGATGCTGGGGTCGAGGAAGTCGGGCCCGGTCTTGAACACGCGCACGCGCTTGCCGCGACGGGCATGGCTGCGGGCGATGGCCGCCGTGATGCAGGTCTTGCCCGAGCCTGAGGACGGGGCACTGATGAAGAGAGCGGCGCAGGAGGTCATAGGGGCAGGGCGACCCAGCGCCCTTCGATCTGAGCGATGTGCAGGCGGGGGCCGAAGACCTGGCGCAGGGCTTCGTGTGTGGTGGCGTCACCGGGCGCACCGGTGTGCACGATGCGACCGTCGGCCATCAGCACGAGGTGGTCGGCCTGCAGCGCGAGATGCAGTTCGTGCAGCACGCTGACGACGCTGTGACCGGCCGCGACGCGGGCGCGCACCAGGGCCATCCACTCCGCCTGGTGGGGTGGGTCCAGATGGGCGAGGGGTTCGTCCATCAGCGTCAGCGGCGCGTCGACGGCCAGCGCACGGGCCAGCAGCACGCGCTGGCGCTCGCCGCCCGAGAGTGACCCCAGGCGGCGCTCGCGCCAGGCCCAGCTCTGTGTGGCCTCCATCGCCGCCTGCACGGCGGCATGGTCGGCCGCGGTCGGTGGCGCCAGCCACGGGCGATGCGGCAGGCGGCCGAGCATGACGACGTCATGTGCCATCAGGTCGTCGGCGCCGGTCTCCTGCTGGCCCATCCAGGCCAACTGGCGGGCGCGTTCGCGGGAGGGCCAATCGTGGAGCGGTTTGCCGGCGAGTTGAATCGCGCCGTCACAGCGCTGCAGGCCGGCGATGGCGCGCAGCAGCGTCGACTTGCCGGCACCGTTGGGGCCGACGATGGCCGTCCAGCGGCCAGCGACGATAGCCAGCTCGATGTCATGGATGAGGTCGCGGCCGTCGATGCGGACGCGGTTGATGCGGGCCTGCATCGCGTTCATCGCTTGGGCGCTCCGCGGCGGTGCATCAGCACCAAGAGATAGACGCCGCCGAGCAAGGCGGTAACCAGCCCGACCGGCAGCTCCTGTGGTCGCATCAGCCCGCGTGCCAGCACATCGGCCATCAGCAGCAGCGCGCCGCCGGCCGCGGCCGACATCAGGATGAGCTTGCCGTGCAGCATGGGGCAGAGCGTGCGCACGAGATGGGGCGCCACCAGTCCGACGAAGGCGACGATGCCGGTCTGCGCGACGGCGGCCCCGGTGGCCAGCGCAAACGCGAAGATCAGCAGCAGCCGCATCAGGCCCATGCGCATGCCCAGCGACGCGGCCGTGGCTTCGCCCAGGGTCAGCGCGTCCAGGGCCGGGCTGGCCAGCAGGCCGATGACGACGGCCGCGACGCCGCAGGCCGTCATCACCGTGACGCTGCTCCAGCCCAGCAGGCCGGTGTTGCCCAGCAGGAAGGCCTGCATGGCGCGCAGGATGTCGGGCGCCCACAGCGTGGCCAGGCCCGTCAGCGCATTCAGCACGACGCCGACGACGACGCCGGCGAGCAGCAGCCGCAGCGTCTGCTCGACGCCGCGCGCCAGGATCAGCGTCAGCCCCACGCCCACCAGCGTGCCGACGAAGGCGATGCCGGTCAGGCCGACATGGGCCAGCAGCGACGAGGTCTGCGGCGAGATGCCAGTCAGTGCCAGCGCGATGGCCACGGCCAGGCCGGCGCCCGAGGCGCTGCCCAGCAGATAGGGGTCGGCCAGCGGGTTGCGGAACAGGCCTTGCGACATCGCACCGGCCATGCCGAGCAGCGCACCGGCCAACCAGGCGCCCAGCGAACGCGGCAGGCGGATCTCCCACAGGATGATGCCCATGCTGTCGTTGCCCAGGTCGGCCCAGCCGGTGCTGCCGACAGCCACGCCGGCCAGCACGCCGAGACCGCCGATGACCAGCAGCAGCGTCAGCAGCAGCCCGGGGCGCATGCTCATCACGAGGAGGCCTTTTCTCGCAGGCACCTGGCCATGATCTGCGCCGCCTCGGCCATGCGCGGGCCCGGGCGGGAGAGGATGTCGCCGTCCTCAGGCTTGAAGACGCAGATGCGGCCGCGCTTGATGGCGTCGATGCGGTCCCAGCCGGGGCGCTGGGTCAGGCCCTCGGAGCCGCGCAGGCCGATCATGATCAGCGCGGGGTTGGCCTTGACGACGAACTCGGGGTTGATCTTGGGGAAGGGACCCAGGCTCGCCGGGATGATGTTGCCGGCGCCGAGCTTGGTCAGCGTCTCGCCCATGAAGGACGATTCGCCTGCCGCCCAGATGCCGCTGGCCACCTCGTAGTAGACGCGCACGCCACGCGCCGAGGCCGGCACGCTGCTGGCGGCTGCGGCCACGCCGGCTTCGATGTGGCGCCAGACGCGCTGGGCGTCGGTCACCCCCAGCACCTGGCCCATGATGCTCAGCACGCGCTGCACGTCCTTGTAGGAACGCGGCTCCAGCGCGATGACCTTCATGCCGAGGGCTTTCAGCCGTTCGGCGACGCGCGAGGACACGGCCACCAGCACGACGTCGGGTTTCAGCGACGCGATCAACTCGACATTGGTGTCTTCCATGCCACCGAGCTTGGGCAGGGTGTTCACGCTCGCGGGGAAGTTGGAATAGCGGTCGACGCCGACCAGCCTGGCGCAGGCGCCGAGCTCGCAGACGGTCTCGGTCAGCGAAGGCAGCAGGCTGACGATGCGCTGCGGCGGCGTGGTGATCTGCGTGACCTGGCCGAGGTCGTCCTTGATCTCGACGGCGGCGGCCGGCAGCGCCATGGCCAACAGCAGCAGCGCAAGCAATCTATGCATGGTTTGAATCCTCGACGGGGCGGGTCCAGGCCTGGCCCGCCACCATCAGTGTCAGCCGGCCGCACAGGCGCGCGACGTCCTGGTTGAGCCGGCCGAGTTCGTCGATGTAGTCGCGCACCTCGCGACCCAGTGGGCTAACGCCCCAGCCGACCTCGTTGGAGACGAAGACGACGCGGGACGTCAGCCGGGGCAGCAGGTCCAGCAGCGCGGTGCGCTCGGCCTGCCAGCCGGCCGTGTCGGGCAGGCCGCTCATCGGCATCAACCAATTCACCAGCCACAGCGTCAGGCAGTCGACGACAACCAGGGTGTTGGTGTCGTCGGCTTGTTGAAGGGCAGCGTTCAAGGCCAGCGGGGCTTCGACGGTCTCGAAACCCGCCGGCCGTGAGGCGCGGTGGTGGGAAATGCGCTCGCGCATCTCGTCGTCGGCCGCCAGCGCGGTGGCGACGACCACCACGCGGCCCGGCCAGGCCAGGGCCAGCTTCTCGGCCCGGCGCGACTTGCCGCTGCGTTGGCCGCCGACGATGAGTTCGTGTGCGCTCATGGCGCCATTAAAGCGTGGGGGTGAAGCGCAGAGAGATCAGCGCCGTGCGCGGTGCCGAGGCGTAGCCATAGGCCGTGGACGTCTCGCGGTCGAAGGCGTTGTCCAGGTTCAGCTGCAGCTTGAGATCCTTGCGGAGCTTGTACTGGGCGCTGAAGTTGACGAGGCCATAGCCGCCCAGCTTGCGCGTGTTGGCGGCGTTGTCCCAGCGCGCGCCCGAGGCCTGGACGCTGCTGCCCAGCAGCCAGTCGCCCAGCTCGGTGTCGGCACCCAGCGTGCCCAGGCGCTTGGCGCGGCGTGCCAGCAGCAGGCCGGTGTTCGCGTCGGTGGGCTTCTGGAAGTCCATGGTGGCGCGCAGGTTGACGAGGCCGGCCTTGGTGGCACCGGCCAGGGTCACGCCGCGCAGGCGGGCCGCCGACACGTTCTGGTAGCAGCCGAAGGCGCTCTGGCAGCTGCCCGCCGCGCCGAAGATGATGAGGTTGCTGACGCGGTTGCGATAGGCCGTGGCGGTGAATTCGGTGTCGCCGCTGCCGTACTTCAGACCCAGCTCGACATTGCGGCCGCGCTCGGCTTCCAGCGGCTTGACGCCGGGCTTGCTGAGGTCGGGGCCGTAGACGGTGCCTTGCTGGTACAGCGTCGGCGCGCGGAAGGCGTTGCCGATGGAGCCGACGACGCGCAGGCCGCTCACGACCTCAAAGCCGGCCAGCAGGGTGCCGGTGTCGACGCTGCCGAACTGGCTGTCGTCGTCGTGGCGGGCATGGGCCTGCAGGCTGAAGGCGCCGGCATTGAGCAGATAGCCCACGCCGACGGCATTGCGGTGGCGCTTGCCGACGCCGGCGGTGACGAGGCCGCTGTTCTGCAGCTCGTCCTCGATGCGCTCACCCTGGAAATTGACCTGCTGGCCCTTGCCGATGATGTAGGAGCCGGTCAGGGCCAGGTTCTTGACCTTGGTGACGGTCAGATAGGGCGAGGGGCTGGTCTCGTAGTGGTCGCGCGACTCGCCATAGCTGAGCTGGGTCTGCAGGGCGGGCGCCCATTGCGCCGTCCAGGCCAGGCGGGTGGCGTCGGTGTCCTGCAGGCTGCGGTCATCTGCCAGGGGCCTGGACTTGGAGGCGTCGTACTGGCCGTTGATGTGGCTGCGGATGGCGATGATCTCGGCGCGATGGCCTTCGGCCAGCTGGGCGCCGACGCGGGCCGTGCCCTGGTATTTGCGCCAGCCGTCGCGGTCGGGGACGTAGCTGAAGGAGCCGGGATAGTCGACGGTCGAGTTGAAGCCGTCGCTCTCCTCGATGGCGCCGGTGAAGGCGAAGTCGATGATGCCTTGGCTGCCGAACAGGCCGCCGTCGAACTTGTGCGTGGCCTGGGTGCCCAGTCCGATGCCGAGGTCGGCGCTGACCTTGCCGCCGCCCTTGCGGGTGAAGATCTGCACGACGCCGCCGACGGCGTCCGAGCCGTAGATGGCGCTGGCCGGGCCCTTCAGCACTTCGACGCGCTCGACCTGGGAGACCGGGATGCCCTGCCAGCTGGCGCCGCCGGTGGACTGCGAATCCATGCGCACGCCGTCGACGAGGACCAGGGTGTGGCGCGTATCGGCGCCACGCAGGAAGAGGGAGGTCGTCGAGGCTGCACCGCCGTTGCGGACCATCTCGGCACAGCCGTTGTTGCGCAGCAGGTCGGCCACGCTGGCGGCGGCCTGGCGTTCGATGTCGGCGCGGGTGATGACGGTCAGGTCGGCCAGCACCTCGGACAGGCGCTGGGGCGTGCGCGCGGCGGTGGTGACGACGGTGTCGAGCTTGTTCTGGGCGTGRGCGGACGAGGCCAGGGCCAGCACGGCCAGGGCGAGCAGCGACCGACGGGCCGCGAGGAGGGAGTGAGGCATGAAAGGAGACGCGAACGAACACCCAGCCGTGCTGACCCCCGCAGCAAGGCTGAAAAACGGCCGCCGCGCAATTGCGCGAGGCGGCCCCGTCGTTGGCCGGTATCCGGGCTGATGGCACTGCATTCGAGACCTTCCCAGCCCTGAGGCCAGTGGTCATGGATCGAACGCTGAGGCTTGTGTGAGCCTCGTCCACTTACCGTTGCGGGGACAGCTCAGGTTAGGCGTGCCGCGTGGCGGTCTGCCCTCCTGATTCCCGTTGAACTGCATCCGCCGTGAAGGCGGGCGCGAGCACCAACGGGGGGGATTCTATCGATGGCCGCTGGCCGGGGCCGAGGGCTTGTGGGGCTTGGCCGTCTTGGGCGGCTTGAGGACAACGACCTGCGGGCTGCTGGCGGCCTGGACCGGTGCCGGTGGTGCCTGCAGGCCGACAGCTTTGGCGCGCAGCTGGCGGGCCTCGGCCTCGCTGGCGCGGCGCGACTGGGCCAGGGCGGCCGCCTGCTTGGCGTCGGCCAGGTGGCGGTCCCGCGCGGCCTTGCTGTCGGCAGCGCTGGGTTGGTCGAAGCTGACGCTGCTGGGGCCTTCGCCCGCGGGGCAGGGGGAGTCGCGCAGGTCGCGGCCCTCGGGGCCGCAGCGGAAAACCTGGGCGCTGCGGGTCTGGGTCTGCGCCAGGGCGGGCAGGGATGCGAGGGCCAGAACCAGCAGCAGCGGCTTCATGGAGCCGGAGTTTCTACCGGCGGCTCGGGTTTGGGGGGCTTGGGGCGCGGCGGTTTGGCGTGAATTTTGGCCAAGGCCTTGTCCATCTGGCCGCTCAGCATCAGCTCGACGGCGCCGTAGCTCTTGTCTATGCAGTCCTCCACCGCCTGGCGCTCGGCCAGCGGCGGCTTGCGCAGCACATAGTTGGCGACCTCGGCCTTGTGGCCGGGGTGGCCGATGCCCAGCCGCAGCCGCCAGAAGTCGCCGCTGCCGAGCTGGGCCCGCATGTCCCTCAGCCCGTTGTGGCCGCCGTCGCCGCCGCCCTTCTTGAACTTCATCTCGCCGGGAGGCAGGTCCAACTCGTCGTGGATGGCCAGGATCTCTTCCGGCGCGATCTTGAAGAAGCGCGCCAGCGCCGCGACCGACTTGCCCGAGAGGTTCATATAGGTCATGGGCTCCAGCAGCCAGACGGGGCCGCTGGCACCCGGCGCATGGTTCACGCGGGCCACCAGCCCGTGATAGGCCTTGTCGGGTGCCAGGCTCACCTTGAGGCCACGGGCCAGGCCGTCTATCCACCAGAAACCGGYGTTGTGGCGTGTGTCTTCGTACTCGGCACCCGGATTGCCCAGGCCCACCATCAGCTTGATCATGAACGTGATCGTAGCTTTTGCCCTCAGCAATGCTCCAGCTACATTCGGCCGGGAAACTTGGCTGCAACCAGGAGTGGACCGAATGCAGAACAAGAAATCCAAGGGCGCAAACAAGACCTGGATCTGGGTGGCGGTGGCCGTCGTCGTCGTCGCAGCTGCGGCGTGGTGGTGGAAGGGCCGGGGTGGCGAAGGCGCCGCCGACGGCCCGGCCGGCGCGGCATCGGCGGCATCCGGCGCCGGCGCAGGGCGTCCGGCCGGTGGGCGCTTCGGCCGCAGCGGGCCGCAGCCGGTCACCGTCGCCGCCGTGCAAAAGCGCGACATGCCCGTCGTCGTCGACGCCATCGGCAGCATCGCCGCAGCCAATACCGCCGTCGTGCGCGCCAAGGTCAGCGGCGAGCTCAAGGCCATCTACTTCCATGAAGGCCAGCCGGTGAAGGCCGGCCAGCTGTTGGCGCTGATCGACCCCAGGCCCTATGAGATCGCCCGCGACCAGGCCCTGGCCACGCTGGCCCGCGACCAGGCCCAGCTGGAGAACGCCCGCGCCGACCTGGCCCGCTACAAGGACCTGGTGGCCAAGGACGCCGCGCCGCGCCAGCAGCTCGACACCCAGCAGGCCCTGGTGCGCCAGCTGGAAGCTACGCTGCTGTCCGACAAGGCCGCCGTGGACAACGCCAAGCTGCAGCTCTCCTACACCCGTGTCACGGCGCCCATCGCCGGCCAGGCCGGCTTGAAGCAGGCCGACCTGGGCAACAACATCACGCCGGGCGATACGAATGGCCTGCTGACCATCGCCCAGACCCAGCCGGCGGCCGTCGTCTTTGCCGTGCCCGACGCGCGCCTGCCGCGCATCCGCCAGCAGCTTGGCGACAAGCAGGCCTTGCCCGTGCAGGCCTGGGACCGCGAACGCCGCAGCAAGCTGGCCGAAGGGCGCGTGGCCAGCACCGACAACGCCATCGACGCCACCACCGGCACCATCAAGGTCAAGGCCTTGTTCGAGAACAAGGACGGCGGCCTCTTTCCCAACCAGTTCGTCAATGTGCGCCTGCAGCTGGACACGCTGAAGGATGTCCTGGTCGTGCCGACCGCGGCCGTGCAGCGCGGCTCGCAGGGCATCTTTGTCTACGTGGTGGCCGACGGCCAGGTGGCCCTTCGCAAGGTGCAGACCCTCGCGACCGACGGCGATGCCACCGCCGTGCAGGGTGAGCTGAAGGAGGGTGACCAGGTCGTGACCGACGGCGCCGACCGTCTGCGGGACGGCGGCAAGGCCGAGGTCATCAAGGTTCCGGCCGGCGGTGCCTCCGGTGCGGGTGGACGTGGCGGCCGTGGGCGTGGCGCTGGCGCTGCCAGTGCGCCGGGCGCGAGTGCCAGCGGCGCGAGCGCAGCGGCTGCCGCCGACGGCGAGCGCCCGCGCTGGGCGGACCGCGTGCCGCCCGAGATGGTCGAGAAGCTCAAGGCCATGAGTCCCGAGGACCGCCGCACCTGGATCCAGCAGCACCGCGCCTCGGCTCCCGCCCAATGAGGAAGCTGTGAACGCACCCCGCGCACCCGCTCATCCCGCCGCAACGCCGCCACTCGGCGTTGCAAATGCTCGCCGTAGTCCCTGCTACGGCTGTGCTTTGCGCCTTGATTGGCGACGCCGCGACGGTCTGCTCGGCCGCGCAGAGTCCATTCGCAGCTTCCCATGAACCCGTCACGTCTCTTCATCGCGCGGCCGGTCGCGACCTCGCTGCTGATGCTGGCCATCGTGCTGGCCGGCGCCCTGGCCTACCGGCTGCTGCCGGTGTCGGCCCTGCCCGAGGTCGACTACCCGACCATCCAGGTCACGACGCTGTACCCCGGTGCCAGCCCCGACGTGATGACCTCGTCCGTCACCGCGCCGCTGGAGCGCCAGTTCGGCCAGATGCCGGGCCTGGCGCAGATGTCGTCCACCAGTTCGGGCGGCGCTTCCGTCATCACGCTGCGTTTCGAGCTGAGCCTGGCCCTGGACGTGGCCGAGCAGGAGGTGCAGGCCGCCATCAATGCCGGCAGCAATCTGCTGCCCAGCGACCTGCCCATGCCGCCGGTCTACAGCAAGGTCAACCCGGCCGACGCGCCGGTGCTGACCATCGCCATCAGCTCGACGACGCTGCCCATCACGCGCGTGCATGACCTCGTCGAGAGCCGCCTGGCGCAGAAGATCTCGCAGGTGCCGGGCGTGGGCCTGGTGGGCATCGCTGGCGGCCGGCGGCCGGCCGTGCGCATCCAGGCCAACCCGGGTTCGCTGGCCACGCTCGGCCTGTCCATCGATGATGTGCGCACGGCCATCTCGGGCGCCAACGTCAACCAGTCCAAGGGCAGCTTCGACGGCCCGCTGCGCGCCTCGACGCTGGACGCCAACGACCAGCTGCGCAGCGCATCTGAATACGCCAATCTGGTGATTGCCTACAAAAACGGCAACGCGGTGCGCCTCAAGGACGTGGCCCAGCTGGTGGACGACGCCGAGAACCTGCGCCTGGCCGCCTGGGCCGGCCAGGCCAGCAAGTCCAGCGTGTCGGCCGTCATCCTGAACGTGCAGCGCCAGCCGGGCGCCAATGTCATCGAGACCGTGGACCGTGTGCGCGCCGTGCTGCCCCAGCTGCAGGCCAGCCTGCCGGCCTCGCTGGACGTGCAGCTGCTCAGCGACCGCACCACCACCATCCGCGCCTCGGTGACCGACGTGCAGCACGAGCTGCTGTTCGCCATCGTGCTGGTCATCGGCGTCATCTTCGTCTTCCTGCGCAGCCTGCCGGCCACCATCATTCCCGCGGTGGCCGTGCCCGTGTCGCTGGTGGGCACCTTCGGCGTCATGTACATGGCAGGGTTCTCGATCAACAACCTGACGCTGATGGCCCTGGTCATCTCCACCGGCTTCGTGGTGGATGACGCCATCGTCATGATCGAGAACATCGCCCGCCACATGGAGGAGGGCGGTGAGGCCGTCAGCGCCTATGACGCGGCGCTGACCGGCTCCAAGCAGATCGGCTTCACCATCATCTCGCTGACGGTGTCGCTGATCGCCGTGCTGATCCCGCTGCTCTTCATGGGCGACGTCGTCGGCCGTCTCTTCCACGAGTTCGCGATCACGCTGGCCGTGTCCATCCTGATCTCGGCCTTCGTGTCGCTGACGCTGACACCCATGATGTGCGCGCGCCTGCTCAAGCATGAGCACGACGAGGACCATGGCTGGCTGTGGCGTCGCGTGGGCAAGGCCTTCGACGACACCATCGCCGGCTATGGCCGCATGCTGAACTGGGTGCTGGACCGTTCGGCCGCGACGTTGATCGTCTTCATCGCGACGCTGGGCCTCACCGGTGTGCTGTATCTGCTGGTGCCCAAGGGCTTTTTCCCGGTGCAGGACACCGGCCAGCTGCAGGGCATCACCGAGGCGGCGCAGTCCACCTCCTTCAGCGCCATGGCCGAGCACCAGCAACGCCTGGCCGAACGCGTGCTGAAGGATCTGGCCGTGGAGACGGTCTCGTCCTTCATCGGCGTGGACGGCGGCAACACGACGCTGAACCAGGGCCGCCTGCAGATCTCGCTCAAGCCCAAGGAGGGGCGTGGCGCCAGCGCGGCCGAGGTGGCGCGGCGCATCGCCGACGCGGCCGCCGACGAGCCCGGCATCGCGCTGTACCTGCAGCCCGTGCAGGACCTGACCATCGAAGACCGCATCGCCAAGACGCAGTACCAGTTCACGCTGTCTTCGCCGGACTCCGCCGAGCTGAGCCGTTCGACGACGGCCGTGCTGGAGCGGCTGCGCGGCCTGAAGCAGATCGTCGACGTGGCCAGCGACCAGCAGGAGAAGGGCCTGCAGGCCTACGTCGACATCGACCGCGATGCGGCCGGGCGGCTGGGCGTCAGCGTGGCGGCCATCGACAGCGCGCTGTACAGCGCCTTCGGCCAGCGGTTGATCTCGACCATCTTCACGCAGAGCAACCAGTACCGCGTCGTCCTGGAAGTGGCACCCGAGTACCGCCAGGGCCTGGACGGCCTGAAGCGCCTCTATGTGCCCGGTGCGGGTGGCGTGCAGGTGCCGCTCAGCTCGGTGGCGCGCTTCAGCGAGAGGCTGGCGCCGCTGGCCGTCAACCACGTGGCGCAGTTCCCGTCGTCGACCCTGTCCTTCAACCTCGCGCCCGGCGCCTCGCTCGGCGAGGCGGTCAAGGCCGTCCGCACCGAGGTCGATGCGCTGCAGCTGCCACTCAGCGTCGAGACGCGATTCGAGGGTGCGGCCCTGGCCTTCCAGGCGTCGCTGACGAGCACGCTGCTGCTCATCCTCGCGGCCATCGTGACGATGTACATCGTGCTGGGCGTGCTCTACGAGAGCACCATCCACCCGCTGACCATCCTGTCCACGCTGCCCTCGGCCGGCCTCGGCGCGCTGCTGGCCCTGCTGGCCTTCCGCCTCGACCTGGACATCATCGCCATCATCGGCATCGTGCTGCTGATCGGCATCGTCAAGAAGAACGCGATCATGATGATCGACTTCGCCTTGGAGGCTGAACGCGACCACGGCAAGGCTCCGCGCGACGCCATCTTTGAGGCCTGCCTGCTGCGCTTCCGGCCCATCCTGATGACGACGATGGCAGCGCTGTTGGGCGCGCTGCCGCTGATGCTGGGCTCGGGCGTGGGCAGTGAGCTGCGCCATCCACTGGGTGTCGTCATGGTTGGCGGCCTCATCGTCAGCCAGTTGCTCACACTCTTCACGACGCCGGTCATCTATCTCGGCTTCGCGGCGCTGGCTGCGCGTTTGAAGCGCGGCCGTAAACCCGCAGAGGCCGCGGCGTGAACCCGTCACGCGTCTTCATCGAGCGGCCGATCGGTACGGCGCTGATCACTTGCGGCCTGGCCCTGGCGGGCGCCATCGCCTATCTGCTGCTGCCGATTGCGCCGCTGCCCCAGGTCGAGTTCCCGACCATCTCGGTCAGCGCCTCCCTGCCCGGTGCCAGCCCCGACACCATGGCCGCCACCGTGGCCACGCCGCTGGAGCGCACGCTCGGCAGCATCGCCGGCGTCACCGAGATCACCTCGTCCTCGTCGCTCGGCAGCAGCCGCGTCACGCTGCAGTTCGACCTCAGCCGCGACATCGACAGCGCCGCCCGCGACGTGCAGGCCGGCATCAACGCCTCGCGCGCGCTGCTGCCCACCGGCATGCCGAGCAACCCGAGCTACCGCAAGGTCAACCCGGCGGACGCGCCCATCATGATCGTCGCGCTGACGTCGGACACGCTGACGCGCGGCCAGATGTACGACGCCGCCTCCACCGTACTGGCGCAGCGGCTGTCGCAGGTCGACGGCGTCGGCCAGGTCAGCGTGGGCGGCGGCGCGCTGCCGGCGGTGCGCATCGAGCTGGACCCGAACAAGCTGTCGGCCCAGGGCATCTCGCTGGACCAGGTCAGGGCAGCCATCGTCGCGACCAATGCCAACCGGCCCAAAGGGCAGCTGGAGAGCGGCGACCGCACCTGGCAGATCATCGCCAACGACCAGGCCCGCCTGGCCAGCGATTACGCACCCCTGGTGCTGAGCTACAGGAACGGCGCCGCCGTGCAGCTGCGCGACGTGGCCTCCATCGAGGACAGCGTGCAGGACCTGCGCAACGACGGCCTGGCCAATGGCCGCTCGGCCGTGCTGCTGATCCTCAACAAGGCACCCAGCGCCAACATCATCAAGACCGTCGACACCGTGCGGGCCCTGCTGCCGCAGCTGCGCGCCTCCATCTCGCCGGCCATCAATGTCGACGTCGTCATGGACCGCACGTCCACCATCCGCGGCAGCATCAAGGAAGTGCAGCGCACGCTGGCCATCTCCTTCGGCCTGGTCATCGTCGTCGTCTTCATCTTCCTGCGGCGCTTCCGTGCGGCCCTGCTGCCGGCGGTGGCCGTGCCGGTGTCGCTGGCCGGCACCTGCGGCTTCATGTACCTGCTGGGCTACAGCATCGACAACCTGTCGCTGATGGCGATGACGGTGGCCACGGGCTTCGTCGTCGACGACGCCATCGTCGTGCTCGAGAACATCTCGCGCCACATCGAGCGCGGCGTGCCGCCGCGGGAGGCGGCGCTCAAGGGGGCCAAGGAGATCGGCTTCACGGTCGTCTCCATCTCGCTGAGCCTGATCGCCGTCTTCATCCCCATCCTGGCCATGGGTGGCATCGTCGGGCGGCTGTTCCGCGAGTTCGCCGTCGTGCTGTCGGTGGCCATCCTGGTGTCCATGGTGGTGTCGCTGACCACCACGCCCATGATGGCCGCGACGCTGCTCAAGCCGCATGCCCAGGCGAAGAAGCCGGGCCGCTTCGGCCGTTGGCTGGCCCGCCTGCAGCGAGGCTTGATGCGCGGTTACCGCCGCAGCCTGCGCTGGACCCTGCGCCATCAGCCCATCGCGCTGCTGGTACTGGCCGGCGTCGTCGCGCTGAACGTGCACCTCTACATGACCATCCCCAAGGGCTTCTTCCCGCAGCAGGACACGGGGCTGATGATCGGCGGCGTGCAGGCCGACCAGGCCTCCTCCTTCCAGTCCATGCAGCTCAAGCTGCGCACCTTCCACGACATCGTGCGCGCCGACCCGGCGGTGGCCAACGTCACCGGCTTTACCGGTGGCGGCCAGCGCAACAGCGCCAATATGTTCATCAGCCTGAAGCCGCAGGCCGAGCGCGAGGAGAGCATCGATGCCGTCATCAACCGGCTGCGCGGCAAGCTGGCCAAGGTGCCGGGCGCCAACCTCTTCATGGCGCCGGTGCAGGACATCCGCATCGGCGGCCGCCAGTCCAACGCCTCGCTGCAGTACACGCTGCAGGCCGACGACCTGAATGACCTGCGCACCTGGGAGCCGCGCATCCGCCGCGCGCTGACCGAGGTGCCGGAGATCACCGACGTCAACACCGACCAGCAGGACAAGGGCACTCAGACATCTCTCGTCGTCGACCGCGATGCGCTGGCGCGACTGGGCATCACGATGAGCGCCTTCGACGGCACGCTGAACAACGCCTTCGGCCAGCGCCAGGTGGGCGTCATCTACAACCCGCTGAACCAGTACCGCGTCGTCATGGAGCTGGCGCCCGTCTGGCTGCAGAGCCCGCAGACGCTGGACCGGATGATGCTGACGAGCAGCGCCGGCCAGCAGGTGCCGATGTCGGCGGTGGCACGCGTCGAGGTGACGAACACGCCGCTGTCGGTCAACCACCAGAGCGGCACGCCGGCCAGCACCATCAGCTTCAACCTCTCGGAAGGTGTGTCGCTGTCGGACGCCGTCGCCGCCATCAACGACGCCGTGGCCGGCAGCGGCGCACCGGTGTCGGTGCGCGGCAGCTTCCAGGGCACGGCTCAGGCCTTCCAGGCCTCGCTGAAGTCCCAGCCCCTGCTCATCCTCGCGGCCATCGTGACCATCTACCTGGTGCTGGGCATGCTCTACGAGAGCCTCATCCACCCGATCACGATTCTGTCGACGCTGCCGTCGGCCGGCGTCGGCGCGCTGCTGGCGCTGATGGCCTTCAAGACCGACTTCACCATCATTGCGCTGATCGGCGTCATCCTCTTGATCGGCATCGTGAAGAAGAACGCCATCATGATGCTGGACTTCGCCATCTCGGCCCAGCGCGCGGCCGAGGAGCGTGGCAGCCGGCTGAGGCCTGGTGCCGCCATCTACCGCGCGGCCCTGCTGCGGCTGCGGCCCATCCTGATGACGACGGTGGCTGCCGTCTTCGGAGCCGTGCCACTGGCCCTGGGCCATGGCGAAGGCGCCGAACTGCGCGTGCCGCTGGGCATCTCCATCGTCGGCGGCCTGCTGCTGAGCCAGCTGCTGACCCTCTACACCACGCCCGTCGTGTTCTGCTGCATGGACAGGCTGAGCCGCAAGAAGCGCCAGCCAGCCCCGGCCCCTGCCAATGTCCTCCAGACCGCGACCTGAAGCCATGCTGAAGACTGCTCTTCTTCCTCTCGTCCTGGCCCTCGCCGGATGCGCCATCACGGCCCCGCATCCGCCCGCCGAACCCGCACCGCCGGCCACCTTCACGGGCTCCACCGAATGGCGCCGCGTCGCGCCCGAGGTGACCGTCCCCGAGGCCTGGTGGACGATGTTCAAGGACCCGGTGCTGGACAGCCTGCAGGCCGACCTCGTCGTCGGCAACCAGAACCTCGCCGCCGCGCTGGCCCAGGTCACGTCGGCCCGCGCGGTGCTCGGCGCCAGCCGCTCGGCCATCTTCCCGACGCTGTCGGTCAACGGCAGCAGCACCCGCTCGGCGACGGCCGAGAACGGCAACGGCCAGCGTACGGTATCGACCAACAACGCGCTGACGGCCAACGCGGCCTGGGAGATCGACTTGTGGGGGCGCCTGGCCGAAGGCGTCAAGGCGGCTGGCGCGAACTACCGGGCCAGCGAGGCCGACCTCGCCGCGCTGCGCCTGTCGGCGCAGGCGACGCTGACGCAGAGCTATTTCGCGCTGCGCACGGCCGAGGCCCAGCAGGCCCTGCTGGAGCGCACGGTTGCTTCCAATCAGCGCGCGCTGGAGCTGACCGAGGTGCGCTACGCCAGCGGCGTCGTCGCGCAGACCGATGTGCTGCAGGCCCGCACCCAGTTGCGCAGCGCGCAATCCCAGCTCAGCGACATGCGCGCCGAGCGTGCCCAGCTGGAACATTCCATCGCCACCCAGGTCGGCAAGCTGGCGGGCCAGTTCCAGCTGTTGCCCAACGCGCGCCTGCCCGAGCTGCCGCCGGTACCCGACCTGGTACCGTCGGCGCTGCTGGCCCAGCGCCCCGACATCGCCGCCGCGCGCGCCCGCCAGGCAGCGGCCTATGCGCAGATCGGCATCGCCGACGCGGCCTTCTTCCCCTCCATCGACCTGTCGGCCAGCGCCGGCTACCGCGGCTCGTCCTGGTCCAACCTCGTGTCGGCACCGAATCTGCTGTGGAGCATTGGCGCGGCGGTGGCGCAGCCCATCTTCGACGGCGGCCAACGCAAGCTGGCCTCGGCCCAGGCCCGCGCCTCGGCGGACGTGGCGACGGCCAACTACCGCCAGGCGGTGCTGACGGCCTTCCAGGAGGTCGAGGACAACCTCGTGCAGTTCGCCGAATCCGGCGCCGCGCTGGCGCTGCAGCGCGATGCCTTCGAGGCGGCGGGTCGCAATCTCGAGATCGTGCTGGCCCAGTACCGCGCCGGCACGGTCAGCTTCCTCAACGTCAGTGCCGCCCAGGCCTCGGCGCTGTCGGCCGAGGGCAATCTGCTGTCTTCCCGCAACCGCCAGCTCGTGGCGGCCAATCTGCTGTTGAAGAACCTGGGCGGCCGGCTGCCGCCGCAATGAAAAAGGGCTCCTTGCGGAGCCCCTCGTCGTTGGCATGAAGCCGGGAAGAAATTACTTCTTCTTCTTCTTCTTGCCGTCGTCGGCGACCGGAGCGGCGACGACGATGACTTCTTCAGCAGCCGGAGCGATCGGCGTGGCGATGACCGGGTTCGGCTTGCCGTGCGTCACGACCTTGATGCCTTCCGGCAGCTTGATGTCGTTGACGTGCAGCGAGTGACCCTGGGTCAGGCCAGACAGATCCACCTCGATGAACTCGGGCAGTTGCTTGGCCAGGCAGGTGATCAGCAGCTCGGTCACGACGTGGTTGACCGTGCAGTGGTCGGTCTTGACGGCCACGGACGTTTCTTCGCCGATGAAGTGCAAAGGCACCTTCTTCGTGATCTTGGTCGTGCCGTCCACGCGCTGGAAGTCGCAGTGCAGGACTTGCGGCTTGTACGGGTGCATCTGGAAATCGCGCAGCAGCACTTGCGTGGTGGCGCCAGCCAGTTCCATGTCCAGCAGCGAGCTGTGGAAGGCTTCCTTCTTGAGGGCGTGGAACAGCGCGTTGTGATCGAGTTCGATCATGACGGGCTCACCGGCGCCAAAAACAATGCCCGGCACCTTGCCGGCCACTCGCAGGCGGCGGCTCGCTCCGGTCCCCTGCAACTTGCGCTCAAAAGCGACAAACTTCATGGTTTTCTCCAAAAGAGAACGGCACCCGCGACCAGGCGCCGTTTGAAAAAGCCGTCTTGCGACAGCCATGTATTCCGATCAGAAGTTGTTCTGCTCGGAGAAAAGGGAGGGCCCCGCTTGCGGGAGGGACCCTACTCGGACTGACTAGAAATTGTTGTTTTGTTCCGAGAAAAGGGAGGTGACCGACTCGCCATCAGAGATGCGGCGGATGGTCTCGGCAAACAGGAAGGCCACCGACAGCTGGCGGATCTTCTTGCAGGCCTTGGCCGCGTCGGTCAGCGGAATGGTGTTGGTGATGACGACTTCGTCCAGCTGCGAACCGGCGATGCGCTCGATGGCCGGGCCCGACAGGATCGGGTGGGTGCAATAGGCGAAGACGCTCTTGGCGCCGCGGGCCTTCAGCACCTCGGCCGCCTTCACCAGGGTGCCGGCGGTGTCGATCATGTCGTCCATGATCACGCAGTTGCGGCCGTCGATCTCGCCGATGACGTGCATCACTTCGGACACGTTGGCGGCCGGACGGCGCTTGTCGATGATGGCCAGGTCGCAGCCGAGCTGCTTGGCCAGCGCACGGGCGCGCACCACGCCGCCGACGTCGGGCGAAACGACGACGAGGTCTTGGTAGTTGCGGCTCTTCAGGTCCGACAGCAGCACCGGCGATGCGTAGATGTTGTCGACCGGGATGTCGAAGAAGCCCTGGATCTGGTCGGCGTGCAGGTCCATGGTCAGCACGCGCTCGACGCCGACGGTTTCCAGCAGGTTGGCGACGACCTTGGCCGAGATGGGCACGCGGGTGGAACGCGGGCGGCGGTCCTGGCGGGCATAGCCGAAGTAGGGGATGACGGCGGTGATGCGGCGGGCACTGGAGCGCTTCAAGGCATCAGCCATGATCAGCAGCTCCATCAGGTTCTCGTTCGTCGGCGCGCAGGTGGGCTGGATGACGAAGACGTCACGGGCGCGCACGTTCTGCTGGATCTCGACGGCGACTTCGCCATCGGAGAAACGCCCGACGACAGCCTTGCCCAGCTCGAGACCGAGATGGGTCGCCATTTCCTGGGAGAGGACCGGGTTCGCGTTGCCGGTGAAGAGAACCGTGTTGAGCAGCACTTGGAGCCTCTGGTGTCAGTGGCTCGCTGAAGCGCAAGCCGGTTCAGCGAATTACAGAAAAACTTTGGCAGGGGAGGAAGGACTCGAACCCTCGCATGTCGGAATCAAAATCCGATGCCTTGACCAACTTGGCGACTCCCCTACACAGGACACAGCAGAGCTGCTGCACCCCATAAACGTTTTCAGTCAGCCCAGCCCGCAAGCGGGTGTTGAGCCAAGCTGCGGCAGATTCGACCGGTCCATGCTGCGGGCTGGGCCTGCAGCAGTGTCGCCAGGGACTGGTCGTCATTGCCATTTTTTCCATCTCCGGCGAGCACTGAAAACACAGCGGCCCCGGAGCCCGTCATCCGGGCGTTGCCGAATCGCTTCGACATCAGAACCAACGCATCTCGCACTTCACTGCTGATACTTTCGGCTGCGGGCTGAAGATCGTTTCGACCAAAGCCTGTAACCAGGTTTTCTGCAGTTCCAGCCAGGGCGGGAAAGCCCGCGACTATAGCCAGGTTTTCGCTCCTTGCCAAGAGTTGGCTTGAAAAGATGTCCTTGGTGGCCAGTCCGGCCGGGCCTTTGATGACGGCGAAGCGCTGCTCGGGCAAGGCCAGCGGGTGCAGCATTTCGCCTATGCCTTCGACGAAGGCCGGCCCACCGCCGAGGAAGAAGGGCACGTCGGCGCCGAGCTTGAGCCCGAGAGCGAGCAAGCGCTTCAGCGGCAGGCGCAGATCCCACAGGCGGTTCAGCGCCAGCAGTGTCGTCGCGGCGTCGGACGAGCCGCCGCCCATGCCGGCACCGGCGGGCAGGCGCTTCTCGAGGTGGATGTCGGCGCCGAGCGTGCAGCCGGTTTCGGTTTGCAGCAGGCGCGCGGCGCGCAGGCAGAGATCGTCGGCCGGCAGGTCACCACCGAGCACGTCGTGACGCCGCAGCCGCGCGTCGGAGCGGGCCTCGACATGCAGCGTGTCCGCCCAGTCGACCAGCACGAAGAGCGACTGCAGCAGGTGATAGCCATCGGGCCGCTTGCCGACGACGTGCAAAAAGAGATTGAGCTTGGCGGGCGCGGCCAGGTCGTGCAGCGCCTTCATTCGCCGCTGTCCAGCCTGGCGCGCAGCGTGACGGTGGGCGCGGCCAGGCGCGTGGCGACGAGGGCGGGCAGCTTGGGCTCAATGCGCCAGCCGAGTTGCTCGAAGCCGCCCGGCGTCTTCTGATGCGGCGCGGCCGGCCAGGGGCGGGCCTGCAGCCAGTCGAACAGGGCGGCGATCGGCACGGGCTCGCCGAGCAATTCGCGGGTCAGCGCATCGAGGTCATCGAAGCGGCGCTCTTCGCTGGGTGTCTGCAGCGTGGCGCGGCCCGGCTGCCAGTTCGCGCGGGCCACCAGCGCACCCAGCGGCGAGGTCAGCTCCAGCCGGCCGGCCTGCGGGCCGCCAAAGAGCTCGAAGCTGGCCGCACCGCCGGTGCCGCGGTTGTGCACGTCGCCGGCCACGGTCACGCTGATGCGGCCACCGAGCCGGGCTTCGGCCGATGCGGCCGGCGGCGTCTGCGGCAGCTGGGCGCAGCCGGCCAAGGCGAGGGCGAGCAGGAGAGTGGCGACGCGTCTCATCGCGGCTTGACCTTCAGCCGGTCCAGCGTTTCGCGCAGGGCCTCGTTGCGCGGTTCGCGCTGGGCGGCGTCCTGCCAGACGCGGCGGGCCTCTTCTTCCGCGCCGCTGGCCCACAGCACCTCGCCGAAGTGGGCGGCGATCTCGGCGTCGGGCCGGCTGCCATGGGCCTGGCGCAGCAGCTTGGTGGCCTCGCCCAGGTTGCCCAGGCGGTACTCCACCCAGCCCAGGCTGTCGACGATGAAGGGCTCGCCAGGCGCCAGCTTGAGTGCCTGCTCGATGAGCTGCTTGGCCTCGGGCAGGCGCAGATTGCGCTCGGCCAGCGAATAGCCGAGGGCGTTGTAGGCATGGTGATAGTCGGGCTTGATCTCGATGACCTTGCGCAGCAGCGTCTCCATCTCGTCGAACTTGCCGACCTTCTCGGTCATCATGGCCTGCTCGTAGACCAGATCGGGGTCGGCGGGAAAGCGGGTCGTCGCCGCCTTGAGGACGGTGAGGGAGGCGGCGTAGTCGCGCTGCTCACGCATCAACTGGGCCTCGGCCAGCAGCGTGGCGCGGGCGTCGGCGTCGCTGGCGTCGGCGGCCGGCTGCAGCAGCTTGCGCGCATCGCCGAGCTTGCCCTGGCGGGCCAGCAGGCTGGCGCGGCGGTAGCGCAGCTCCAGGCTGTTGCCGTCGACCTTCTGCAGCGCCGCCTCGGCGGCCTTGAAGTCACCGCGCTGCTCGGCGGTCTGGGACAGCATCAGCCAGGCCTGCTGGCGGCCTTCGCCGCGGGCGCGGATCTCGGCGTCGGTGCCCGAGGCCGGCGTGTCCAGGCGCTTCAGCGCCTCGCGCAGGGCCGTCTCGGCGGCGGCGAAGTGCTTGAGCTCCAGTTCGATGGCGCCCAGGGCCAGCCAGGGCGCGGGGTTGTCGGGCGTGGCCTCCGTCAGCAGGCGGAACTCGCGAGCGGCTTCGGTCGGGCGCTGGGTCAGGATCAGCGAGCGGGCATAGGCTTGGCGCAGCCCGTGTTGCGCGGGGTTCTGCTGCAGCCGCGCGGTGATCAGTGCCTCGGCCTGCGGCTCGGTGGGCATGAGGTCAACGGCCAACTGCATCGCGTCGTCGTTCTCGGGCACGAGCTGGTTGAGCTCGCGGGTCAGCGCCAGCGCGCGGGTGCTCTGGCCCGCATTGATGGCCAGGCGCGCCTCCGTATAGAGGGCGGCGGGCTTGAGCGGGCCGGTCTGGGTCTGCAGCACCGGCGCCAGCGCCGTCAGCACGGACTTGGGGTCGGGCGAGCGCTGGAACAGGCGCGGCAGCGCGAGGATCAGGCTGGGGCGCTGCGGCGCGGGCGCGACGCGCAGCAGGCTGGCCAGCGGCGTCGGCACCTCGGCGGGCTTGTTCATGACGGCCAGCAGCTGCACACAGTTCTGCAGGGCCTCCGACGAGGTCGGCACGGTCTCGGCCCAGGCGCGGGCGGCCATCAGGGCCTGGTCGCCGGCGCGGGCCTGCACGGCGATGTTGACGACGCGCTTGAACAGCTCCTCGTCCCCGGTGCGGCGGGCGGCATCCAGCAGCACCTGGAAGGCGACGCCGGCTTGGCCGTTCTGCAATTCGAGCTCGCCGATCAGCAGCTGGTAGAACAGCGGCGCGTCCATGGCCGAGTTGGCAGTCGGTTCGGCAGGCGCGCTGGGGGCGACATCCTGGGCGTGGGCTTGCAGCACGGCCAGCAGGGCGGCGGCGGCGATCACGCGACGGTAAGGCAGGGGCATTCGAACTCCAGGGGGCAGGGGCTGATTATGATTTCCAGCCCATGCCCGAGTTACCTGAAGTCGAAGTCACGCGCCGCAGCTTTGCGGATGCCATCCAAGGCGCCCGGGTGACCGGTCTGCGCCTGGGGAAACCGCTGCGCTGGCCCCTCGGCGTGGACCCGGAAACCCTGCTCGGCGCTCGCGTCGGCAGCACGCAAAGGCGGGGTAAATATTTGTGGCTGCCGCTCGATGAGCGCGGCGGCCTGCTGATGCACCTGGGCATGTCGGGGTCGCTGGCCTTCCTGGACACGACACCGGCAGCGGGCGCGCATGACCATTTCGACCTGCATACCGACCACGGCCTGCTGCGCCTGACCGACCCGCGCCGCTTCGGTGCCGTCGTCTGGGGCGCGGCCCTGGATGCCGAGCCCGTCGCCACGCTGCTGGGCAGCCTGGGCCTGGAACCCTTCGACGAGCGCTTCGACGGCCTGCACCTGCATGCGGCCCTGAGCGGCCGGCGCGTCGCCATCAAGCAGGCGCTGCTGGCGGGCGACATCGTCGTCGGCGCCGGCAACATCTACGCCTGCGAGGCGTTGTTCATGGCCGGCATCGACCCCCGCCTGCCTGCCGGCAAGCTCAGCCGCCCGCGCGCCGACAAGCTCGCCGCCGCCGTGCGCACGGTGCTCGGCCAGGCGCTGGAAGCCGGCGGCACGACGCTGCGCGACTTCCGCGATGCCCACGGCGTGGCCGGCAGCTTCCAGATGCAGGCCCAGGTCTATGGCCGCGAGGGCGAGCCTTGCCGGCGCTGCGGCACCCTCATCAAGCGCATCGTGCAGGGCCAGCGTTCCACCTTTTTCTGCCCCCAATGCCAGAAGCGCTGATCAAGGACTTCGGCCGGACCGTCGTCGCCTGGCAGCGCCGCCATGGCCGCAACACCTTGCCCTGGCAGAACACGCGCGACCCCTACCGCGTCTGGCTGTCGGAAGTCATGCTGCAGCAGACCCAGGTGGCCACCGTGCTCGGCTACTACGAGCGCTTCCTGGCGCGCTGGCCCAAGGTCACCGACCTGGCCGCGGCGACGCTGGACGAGGTGCTGGCGCAGTGGGCGGGCTTGGGCTATTACAGCCGGGCGCGCAATCTGCATGCCTGCGCCCAGGCCGTGGCGACCTTGCACGGCGGCGCGTTCCCGGGCACGGCGGCCGGCTTGCAGACGCTGCCGGGCATCGGCCGCTCCACCGCCGCGGCGATCGCGGCCTTCTGCTTCGGCGAGCGCGTCGCCATCCTGGACGGCAATGTGAAGCGCGTGCTGTCACGCGTGCTGGCCTTCGACGGCGACCTCAGCAGCGGCGCGGCCGAGAAGAAGCTGTGGAGCTGCGCCACCGAGCTGCTGCCCGACCAGGACGTGGACCGTTACACCCAGGGCCTGATGGACCTGGGCGCCACCATCTGCAGCACGCGCGCGCCGGACTGTCTGCTCTGCCCGGTGCAGCCCATGTGTCGCGCCCAGCATGCCGGTGACCCGACCCGCTATCCGGTCAAGACCAGGAAGCTCAAGCGCGGCCGCCGCGAGAACTGGTGGCTGTGGGTGGCCGGCGCCGAGGGCCAGGTCTTGCTGCAGCAGCGGCCCGCGACGGGCGTCTGGGCGGGTCTGTGGACGCTGCCCATGTTCGACGACGAGGCCAGCGCCCGCGCCGCCCTGCCCGATGTCGCCTTGGAGACCTTGCCGCGCATCGAGCATGCGCTGACCCATTTCGACTGGGTGCTGCACACGATGCGGGTCGAGGCGCTTGGGGGAAACCTGCCCGAATTTGGCTCGGGCACCTGGGTCGCCCGGGAGAAACTCGCGAGTTACGCGCTGCCCGCGCCGCTGAAGAAACTGATCGAGGAAAGCTGAATGAAACCCGCAATCAAGAGCGGCATCGAGTACGCGGTGATCACCCTGCTCGTCGCCGGCCTGTGCCTGTGGCAGCTCATCAGCAGCACGCAGGACGATGAGCCACCGGCGTCCAAGCTCGCGCTTCTGGGGCTGGGGCTGATGATTGCCAGCAGCATGCACTGCGTCTTCATGATGCAGCTGGTGCGGCGCACCGGCCGGCGCTTTTGGCCCTGGTTCATTGCCATCGTCATCTTCGCGCCCATAGGCACGGCCGTGTTGCTGGCCCAACTGCTCGGCGAGTCGGACGCGGCGGAAAGCTGACACTGCGCACTCTTCACGCTCCAGCGCATTGCCTGCCCGCGCTGAAAGGAGCAAAGTCCCCCGAACAACAATGAGAGGGGACAGCCTTGGATGCCTTGAAGAACCTGCGCGTCGGTGCGCGCCTTGGCCTTGCATTCGCCATCCTGCTGGTGTTGATGCTCGCGATGGCCGGCGTGGGAACGCTGCTCGCGAAGTCGATCAACTACTACGCCGAGTACTACCCCGAGAACATCCTGCCGTCGCTGCGCATCATTCACCTGATCGACGGCACGGTCTCAGACTTGCGGCGGCTTGAGCAGCAGCACATCCTGACCGATGACGACAAGGAGAAGAAGGCGCTCGGCGCACAGATTGCCAAGGCCCGCGACGACATCAGGCAGCGCCTCAAGGACTATGAGCTGCTGGCGGCGGACGACGAGGATCGTGGGCTGCTGAAGACGGTGCGCGAGGGCGCCGAGGCCTATTTCACGGGGCAGGAAAAAGTCCTCAAGGCCTCCGAAGAAAGCGCTGCCGACCCGACCCAGGGCACCGCCGCCCGCGAGATGAGCGCCACCGCCGTCCGCAGCACGTTTCTGCCGCTGCGCCAGAACGTCAACAAGTGGTGGGACTACAACGAGAAGCTGGCCGCGCAGACGACGGCGTCCGCAGAGAGTGCCTACCGGCGCGTGTTGCTGATCTTCGGTATCGCATCCGTCGTTGCCCTGGTCATCGGCGTGTTCGCGGCCTTGTGGATCACCCGCTCCATCACCGGCCCGGTGCAACGCGCCTCCGAGGCCGTCAAGGCCGTGGCGGCCGGTGACCTGACGATGCGCCTGCAGAGCAGTTCGCGCGACGAGCTCGGCCAGCTGGTGAACATGCTGGACGAGATGACGCAGAACCTGGCGCGCATGGTGTCGGGCGTGCGCCAGGGCTGCGACCAGCTCAATGTCGCCGCGGCCGAGATCGCCCAGGGCAATGCCGACCTGTCGGCGCGCACCGAAAGCCAGGCTTCCAGCCTGGAAGAGACGGCTGCGTCGGTCGAGCAGATGGCCGCGCAGATCAAGGCCAATGCCGACAACGCCCGCCAGGCCGACCAGCTCGCCAACCATGCCTCCGAAGTGGCTGGCGCCGGCGGCACTGCGGTGGGTGAGGTCGTCACGACGATGGATGCCATCTCGACCTCCAGCCGCAAGATCTCCGACATCATCGGCACCATCGACGGCATCGCCTTCCAGACCAATATCCTCGCGCTGAACGCGGCCGTCGAGGCGGCGCGGGCGGGCGAGCAGGGGCGCGGCTTCGCCGTCGTGGCCGGCGAGGTGCGCCTGCTGGCACAGCGCAGCGCCGAGGCAGCCAAGGAGATCAAGAGCCTGATCGGCGACAGCGTCGGCAAGGTCGAGAGCGGCAGTGCCCAGGTGCTGGCCGCGCGCGAGACCATTGGCCAGATGGTCAACGAGGTGCGCAAGGTGACCGATCTCGTCGGCGAGATCACGGTGTCCAGCCGCGAGCAGAGCGAGGGTGTGGGCCAGATCAATGCCGCCGTCAGCCAGCTCGACCAGGCCACCCAGCAGAACGCGGCCCTGGTGGAGCAGACGGCGGCCGCGGCGGAGAGCATGCGCATGCAGACGGCCAAATTGTCCGAAGCGGTGGCGGCCTTCCGCGTGGAAGCGCACATGGCGGGCCACGCCAGCGCCGCGCCGCGCAGTTCGCCCAAGCCGGCGTCCAGGCCTGCCGCCGCGCCCAAGGCGGCAGCCAGGCCGGCCGCCAGGCCCGCGGCGCCCAGGCCCGCGCCTGCGACGGCTGCCGTCGTGGCGCCGACACCCAGGCCCGCGCCTGCACCGACACCCAGCACCAGCGAAGGCGACTGGGAAACCTTCTGAGCGCCGCGCGTCTCAGTCGGGCGCTTCGGTCAAGGCCTGCAGGATGGACCACGCCGCCTCGATGCGTGCCGGAATCGGGTAGTTCCGATTCKCCAGCAGCACGAGGCCCACGCGCCGCGAGGGGATGAAGGCGACATAGGCGCCGAAACCTCCCGTCGAACCCGTCTTGTTGAAGAGTCGAGGTTCGCCCGGCGTTGTGCGAGGCAGGCGCTCTGCAGGCCGTGCGTCGAAGATCATTTCCGCCGAGTTGCCGCCCAGCAGCCATTCGCGCGAGACGGGGAAGGGGTATTGCTCCCATCCCAGCCCCTGGACGAGCGGCCCCGAGCGGAAGTGCCCGACCTGCGTGGCCTCGACGGCGCGGCGCATCGCGGGCGCCAATGAGCTCGGATCGATGTTCGCCTGCACGAAGCGCAGCAGGTCCGAGGCGGTCGTCCTGATGCCGTAGGTGGGTTCGGCGAGCGGCCCGGGCTGCATCCTGACCTGCCTGTCTTCGCGATGGCCCCAGGCGTAGTCCTTCATGGCGTGCTCGGGCATGCGGACGTGGCTGTGGGCCATGCCGAACGCAGGGAACAGCCGCGTCTCGAGCGCCGTCGCGAAGTCTTCGCCGAGCGCCTTCGCCGTGACGAGACCCAGCAGGCCCAGGCTGGGGTTGGAGTAGCCGCGCACACTGCCCGGCCGCGCCGTCGGCTTCCAGTCGCGGAAGTAGCGCAAGGTCGCGGCGTCACCCACCACCGCATCCGGGAACTGCAACGGAAGGCCGCCGGCGGTATAGGTGGCCAGATGCAGCACCGTGGCCTTGTCGATGGCCGTGCCCGTCAGTTCATGAAGGTATTTGCCGGGATGGTCGTCCAGCGACAGCTTGCCGGTGCTCTGTGCGTAGGCCGCCAGGGTGGCCGTGAAGGTCTTGCTCACCGAGCCGATCTCGAACAGCGTGGCATCCGTGACGGGCGCCTGGGCCTGCTTCGAGGTGACGCCGAAGTTGAAGACGTAGGCGCGGCCGTCCACGGTCAAGGCTGCGGCCATGCCGGGGATGTCGTGGCGCGACATCATCGGCAGGAGGGCGGCTTCCACGGCGGCGCGGATGCGGCCTTCATCTACGGCGTGGGCCGCGGCAGGCCCCAGCAATGCGCAGAGGATGAGAGGCGTCCTCATGAAGCGGTGCATAGCTCCCACCCCGGCTAGAACAGCGCGGCCAGACGCCGCACGGCGTCTTCGGACTGGGCCCGGTCGGGCGTGAGGTCGGCGTTGCCGAAGTCGTGCTCGCCCATGGCGGCGACGAGCAGCCCGTCGCGGCGCGGCAGCACGACGAGGTTCTGGCCGCGGTAGATCAGTGCGTAGTCCACCTCGGGCTGTGGAATCAGCCGGGCCGTCTGGCCGCGTACCGGCGTCATGCCCGTGTCGCCGAGCAGCTTGCGCGCGCCGTCGCCGGTGCAGTTGACGATGACACGCTCGGGCAGGCGTGCGAAGTCGCGCGGCTGCTGGAACTCGCGCTGCACCAACTCGCCGCCGTCGCGGGCGAAGTCGTCCAGCAGCAGGCGTTGATAGGCCGGGATGTTGAAGATGAGCTGGGTGAAGCGGCGTGCGTGGGGCGTGCGAAAAGGATGCTCCGCGGGCGAGAGCGCCTTGCCCTGCGGGCGCAGATCGGCGATGCGCGACGCGAGCTCTGGGTAGTCGGGCTCGCCGATATGGCCGGGCAGGGGTTGGTTGAAATCCTCGTCGGCGACGACATAGCCGTCATGCCATTCAACGGGGCCCGATGGCAGGCCGAGATAGCCCTGGTGCACCTTGAACGAGGCGCGCGCCATCGCCTCCCAGTCGGCCGTCCAGGTCTCGCTGGCGTGCTCTTCGGTGACGATGCGCGAGTCTGGCGTCCACAGCCCGGTGGCGGCCGAGGAATGCACGCGGGGCGGGCGATCCTTGGCGTAGAGCCTGACCTTGTAGCCTGCCTGCTGGGCGGTGCGTGCCGTCGTCAGGCCGATGGCGCCGCAGCCGATGACGGCGATGCGCTCGCCCGGGCGCATGCCGCTGGCCTGGATCAGCGCCAGCGCGCGCTGCGCCGAGCCCCAGGACAGCGACCAGCCGCTGCCGCCATGGCCGTAGTGGTGGACCAGGGTCTTGCCAAAGCGCTTCTCGGCCTCGATGCGCGGCCCCTGGGCGCGGAAGGGGCGGATGCCGACGGCGATGTCGATGATGCGGTCGACGCTGGCGCGCATGGCGGCCGGCGCGCGCGGTGCGGCGAAGTCCAGACCCCAGGCTGGCAGGGTCAGCGTGGCGCTGCCCGCTGCGAGCAAATGGCGGCGGTGCACGCTTGCGGGCCGAGCGACGAGCCGCTCCCGAGCCGGCCCGCTCTGGTGATGTGCTTGCCGGTCGAGCCGGCAAGCATCGCCGTCCCCGCGGGGGGCCGGCCAAGGTACTCCTTGGACGAGGGGCTTCATGAAGCTTGTTTGGCCAGCGATTTTCGGATCAGCGCCGCATCGCGCAGGCGGTTGGCCGAGCCATCGGCGTCCAGCAGCACGACGGTGACCGGGCGCTTGCCGTTCAGGATGCGCATCGCCAGGCAGCGGCCGGCTTCCTCGGTGTAACCTGTCTTGGAGACGCGGATGTTCCAGCCCTTGGCGCCGACGAGACGGTTGGTGTTGCGCACTTCGCGCTGGCGGCCGTCCACGGGCACCTTGGTCTTCTTGACGCTGGTGATGCGCTCGATCTCGCCGTAGCGCGCCGCCGCGGCCGTGATGGCCGCCATCTCAGTGGCCGTCGAGGTGTTGGCCGGCGACAGGCCGGTCGGGTCGGTGATGGCGGTGTGCTTCAGGCCCAGAGCGCGGATCTTGGCCAGCATGGCCTTCTCGAAGCCTGCGTCACCACCCGGATAGGTGCGTGCCAGCGCCGCGGCCGCACGGTTCTCGGATTCCATCAGCGCCAGCTCCAGCGCTGCCTGGCGGCTCATCTGCGTGCCCACGCGCACCCGCGAGCGGCTGTGCTTGAGGGTGTCGACGTCGTCGCTCGTGATGCGCAGCTTCTCGTTCGGGTCCAGCTTGGCGTCCAGCACGACCATGGCCGTCAGCAGCTTGGTCAGCGAGGCGATGGGCACGACGGCATCGGCGTCGCGGGCCATCAGCACCTTGCCCGTGGCGTCGTCGATGACGACGACATGCTTGGCGTTGACGGGCAGGCGCAGTTGCTGGACCGGTGCGGCCTCGGCTTCGACGGCGGCCACCGGACCCGGCGGCGGCTCGACCGGGTCGCGGCCCTTGGCTTGCACGACGAAGCTGGTCGCGGCGATCAGCAGCGCCGGCAGGGCCAGCTTCCAGCCGGTGGCCTGGGGACGGGGTGCGAGCAGGCGTTCGATGCGCGCGAGCAGATCGCCGCCGCGAGCGGCGATTGCGGGAGAGGGGGTCATGTCGGAAGAGTCCAGTTCAGAAAGGGCGTGCAGGGCCAGGGCCAGGCGGCGTGAGTCGCCGACCAGTTCGGCCGAGATCTCGTCAGCCACCAGCTCGCGCTCGTGGCGCATGCGAGCCGAGAGCCACCAGACGACGGGGTGGAAGAAGAGCAGGGCCTCGACGGCGCTCTGCAGCAGGTTGGCGAGATAGTCCCAGCGCCGCACGTGGGCGAGCTCGTGGGCGAGCAGGGCTTCGAGCAGATCCACGGGCAGGCGGGCGAGCAGCGCAGCTGGCAGCAGCACGCAGGGCTTCAGCATGCCGATGGCGATGGGGCCGGCGAGCTCGGGCAGCAAGCGCAGCGGCACGGCACGCTTCAGCCCAAGGCGGCGGGCGAGGGCGTCCAGCCGCGCCTGCCATTCGGCCGGCGCCGGCGTGCTGCGCCGCCGCGCGCGGCCCACCCAGGCCAGGCCGAGGGCCAGGCGGGCCAGCATCAGCGCCGTGCCCAGGGCCCAGGCGCTGACCAGGGCCGGCATCTGCTCGGCCAGCGGCGGCAGTTCGCCGATGAACTCGGCTTCAGCCGGCCCGAGGTCCAGGCACTGGGCCAGCGGCAGGCCGAGGCACAGGCCCAGGCCGGCCGCGCAGACGGCATAGCGCCAGCGCGCCGAAGCGCCGCGCATCAGTGCCAGCAGCAAGGCCACCACGCCGCCGACGAGGACACCCTGCCAGACGAAGTTGACGAGGGCCCAGCCCCAGGCATTCATGACGATGTCCAGGCTCATTAGTGCACCCTTCGGCCTGCGGCCTGTCCCGCCGAGCGGGAGCGAGCTTGCTTGGGGCGGCCCGGCGCGGCGCTCATGCTTCATCTCTCTTGTTGGCCAGCAGCTGGCGGATTTCCGCTCGCTCCTTGGCGCTGACATGGCTCTTCAGGGCCGCCAGCACCAGGGCCTTGCCCGAGCCGGCAAAGGCCTTGCTGATGAAGTCCTTCATGAGGGACTGTTGCAGCTTGTCCTGTGCCTGCACGGGGGCATAGAGCTGCGGGCGCTGGCTCTCGTCGCGGCTCAGCAAGCCCTTGCCATGCATGACCTGCAACTGGCGCAGCACGGTGGCGTAGGTGGCGTCCGGGCGCTCGGGCAGCAAGGCCTCGTGCACGGCCTTGGCGTCGCCGGAGCCGAGGCGCCACAGCACCTGCAGCAGGTCCAGCTCGGCCGGCGTCGGCTTGGCGGGGGGTGTTTGACTCATGCGTTCAGAATAATCGTTCTAGAACTAGTTGTCTAGAACAAGAATTCTGAAACTACCGAGCATCCAGTTCGCGGTGGCGTTTGAGCACGTGACCGTGGTGGCCGAACTGCCGCGCCAGCATCTCGACGAGATAGACCGAACGGTGCTGGCCGCCGGTGCAGCCGATGGCGACGGTCAGGTAGCTGCGCTGGTCGGCCGCGAAGTTGGGCAGCCAGCGCGACAGGAAGCCGGCGATCTGGCCCATCATCAGGCCGACCTCCGGCTGAGCCGCCAGATAGGCGGCCACCGGCGCATCGCGGCCGTTCAGTGGGCGCAGTTCGCGGTCGTAGTAAGGGTTGGGCAGCACGCGCACGTCAAAGACGAAGTCCGCGTCGCTGGGCACACCGTGCTTGAACGCGAACGATTCGAACACCAGCGTCAGCTTGGTGCCGGCGTTGGGGCCGACGAGGTCGCCCAGCCAGGCGCGCAGCTGGGCCGGGCGCAGCTGGCTGGTGTCGATGACGGTGGACTCGGCCTTGAGGCCGCCCAGCAGCTCGCGCTCCAGCTTGATGGCATCCAGCAGCAGGCGGTGGCTCTCATCGGCAGCGCTTTCCAGGCCGCCGAAGCCGGTGTCGCGGTCCTCGCGCAGGGGGTGGGGGCGGCGCGTCTCGGAGAAGCGGCGCATCAGCGCGTCGTTGCTCGCATCCAGGAAGATGGAACGCACCGGCACACCGGTGGCGCGCAGGTCCTTCAGCAGCGGCAGCAGCATCGGCAGCGAGCTGGCCGAGCGCACGTCCACCGCGATGGCAACCCGCCGCTCACCGCGTTGCTGCTCCAGGCGCAGGAAGTCCAGCAGCAGTTCGGCGGGCAGGTTGTCGACGCAGAAATAGCCGGCGTCTTCCAGTGCGTGCATGGCCACCGACTTGCCACCGCCGGACATGCCGGTCAGCAGCACCACGTCGCCGTGCAGATCCGGGTCTGTGCTCATGACTTCGCCTTGCGCGGCTTCATGGCCGTGGACGCGTCCAGCATCTCCTGCGCATGCGCAAGGCTGGTGGAGGACAGGCGTTCGCCGCCCAGCATGCGGGCCACCTCGGCCACGCGGGCCTCGCCAACCACCGGGCTGACCGAGCTGACGGTGGTTGTGCCCTGCAAGGCCTTGGCGACGACGAGGTGACGATCAGCGCAGGCCGCGACCTGGGGCAGATGGGTGACGGCCAGCACCTGGCGCTGGCCGGTGGCCGAATGGCCCAGTTGCTTCATCAGCCGGCCCACGGTTTCGGCAACGGCGCCCCCGATGCCGACATCGATTTCGTCAAAGATCAGCGTGCCTGGGGCGTTGCCGGTGGCGGCCTGGCTGGCGGTCACGGCGATGGCCAGCGCGATGCGCGACAGCTCGCCGCCCGAGGCCACCTTGGCCAGCGGCCGCGGCGTGCTGCCGGCGTGGCCGGCGACGAGGAATTCGGCGGCTTCGACGCCAAAGCTCTGCGGGCCGTCCGTCGCATTCAGGGCGATATCGAACTGGCCACCCGCCATGCCCAGCTGCTGCATTGCGGCCGTGACGGCGCTCGCCAATTGAGGTGCGGCCTTCTTGCGGGCGCGGCTGGCCGCCTGCGCCTCGGCGTCGAAAGCCTGGCGCGTGGCGGCCAGCGCCGCTTCGAGCTGGGCCGGGTCGCTGGCGGCATCAAGTGCGGCGAGTTCCGTGCGCCATTGCGCGAGCAGCGTCGGCAACTCCTGAGGCTGGCGGCGGTAGCGGCGGGCCAGCGTCATCCAGGCCGACACGCGCTCGTCCAGCTCCGCGAGGCGGTTCGGGTCGAGGTCGGCCTTGTGCAGATAGGCGGACAGCGTGTGGCAGGCATCCTGCAACTGCGCCTGCACGTCGCGCAGGGCCTGCACGGCGGGCAGCAGGCGGGCGTCATGGTCGAGTACGCGTTCSAGCTGGTCCAGCGCGCCGCCGGCCAGCGACTGGGCGCTGGGTTCGGCCTCGTCCAGGGCGTCGAGCGCCGACTTGGCCGCGTCGATGAGGGACTGGCCGTGCGACAGGCGACCATGCTCGGCGTTCAGCTCCTCCCACTCGCCCTCGGCGGGCGCGAGGCCGTCCAGTTCGCCGATCTGCCAGGCCAGGCGCTCGCGTTCGCGCAGCGCGTCGGCCTGCTGGCCCTGGGCCTTTTGCAGCGCCTCGGCGGCCTGCTTCCAGGCGGCGTGGGCGCGGGCCAGCGGTGCGGTGTCCAGGCCGGCGAAACCGTCCAGCAGCTCGCGCACGGCGGCCGGGCGGGTCAGGCCTTGCCAGGCGTGCTGGCCGTGGATGTCGAGCAGGTGGTCGGCCAGCTCGCGCAACTGGGTCAGCGTGGCGGCACCGCCATTGATCCAGGCGCGGCTTTTTCCCGCGGCGTCGATGACGCGGCGCAGCAGCAGCGTGTCGTCGCAGTCGAAGCCGGCTTCGTCCAGCCAGGTGCGCAGATGCGGCGGCGTGTCGAACTCGGCGCAGATCTCGGCCTTGGCCGCACCCTCGCGCACGACACCGGCGTCACCGCGGCCGCCCAGGGCCAGCTGCAGCGCATCGATGAGGATGGACTTGCCCGCACCGGTCTCGCCGGTCAACACGGCGAAGCCGGGCTCGAAGTCGAGCTCCAGCGCGGGGACGATGACGAAATCCTTCAGGCTCAGGTGCCGCAGCATGGGTCAGGCTCTAAACATACCAACGCAGTTTGCGTCGCAGGGTCGCGTAATAGCTCCAGCCCTTGGGGTGCAGGAAGCGGACTTGGTGCTGGCTGCGCCGCACGGTGATGGTGTCGCCGTGCAGCAGGCTGGCCAGGCTTTGCATGTCGAAGTTCACCGAGGCATCGCGTCCGGCGACGATCTCCATGCGCACCTCGCCCAGATCGGGCAGCACGATGGGCCGGTTCGACAGGGTGTGAGGCGCGATCGGCACGATCAGCCAGCCCGCGATGCTGGGGTGCAGGATGGGCCCGCCGGCCGACAGCGCATAGGCCGTGGAACCGGTGGGCGATGCCACGATCAGGCCGTCGGCACGCATATTGGCGACGAACTGCTCGCCGACGTTGACCTTCAGCTCCACCATGCCGGACGTGCCGCCGCGGCTGACGACCACGTCGTTGAGCGCCAGTCCGGAGAAGATGGATTCGCCGTCGCGCCAGACCGCGCCTTCCAGCATGGACCGTGGCTCGACTTCGTAGTCACCCGCCAGCACCGGCGCCAATGACTCGCGCCAGCGCTCGATGGGGATGTCGGTGATGAAACCGAGGCGCCCCTGGTTGATGCCCACCAGCGGAATGCCGTGGCGGGCCATGTCGCGCGCGAAGCCCAGCATGGTGCCGTCGCCGCCGATGACCACCGCCAGGTCGCATTGCCGGCCGAGTTCGTCGTTGGACAGCGCGTCGTAGTCCGTCAGGCCGGTGTTCAGCGCCGTGTCCGCTTCCAGCGAGACGTCCAGGCCCTGACTGCACAAAAATTGGGCAATCTCCTCCAGCACCGGCCTGATGCCAGGCGCTTGATGCTTGCCCACGATGGCGACATGTCTGAAGCGCTCGGCCATGCGGCAAATTACACCACAGGGGGTTTGCACATCCCGGGCAGAACAGCGCTGTCCATAGAATGCGGCCATGCTGGACGAGCGATCCAAATCCCTGCTGAAAACCCTGGTCGAACGGTATATCGCCGACGGCCAGCCGGTGGGCTCGCGCACGCTCTCCAAAGCCTCGGGCCTGGAACTCAGCCCGGCGACCATCCGCAACGTGATGGCCGACCTCGAAGAGCTCGGCCTCATCGCCAGCCCGCACACCAGCGCCGGCCGCATCCCGACCGCCCGCGGCTACCGCCTSTTCGTCGACACSATGCTGACGGCCCAGCCCGGCCTCATCGGCGTGGAGACGGCGCAGCTGCAGCCCGACCAGCCGCAGCGCGTCATCGCCAGCGCGGCGCAGATGCTGTCCAACCTGTCGAGCTTCGTCGGCGTCGTCACGGCGCCCAAGAAGCCCAGCGTCTTCCACCACATCGAATTCCTGCGCCTGGGCGAGCGCCGCGTCCTCGTCATCCTCGTCGCACCCGACGGCGACGTGCAGAACCGCGTCGTCTTCACGGCCCAGGACCTGAGCCAGGGCGAGTTGCAGGAGGCCAGCAACCGCCTCAACGCCGGCTACGCGGGCCTGACGCTGGAGGCGGTGCGTGAACGCCTTCGCCACGAGGTCGACGCACTGCGCGGCGAGATCGCCGGCCTGATGAGCGCGGCCGTGCAGGTGGGCAGCGAGGCCATGCAGCAGCAGGAAGAACGCGTCGTCGTCTCCGGCGAGCGCAACCTGCTGACCGTGCAGGACTTCAGCCACGACATGGGCAGCCTGCGCCGCCTCTTCGACCTCTTCGAGGAGAAGACTCAGCTGATGCGCCTGCTCGACACCTCAAGCCGCGCCGAGGGCGTGCGCATCTACATCGGCGGCGAAAGCCAGGTGGTGCCCTACGAGGAACTGTCCATCGTCAGCGCGCCCTACGAGGTCGACGGTCAGGTCGTAGGCACGCTGGGCGTCATCGGCCCGACGCGCATGGCCTACGACCGCATGATCCAGATCGTCGACATCACGTCGCGGATGGTTGGCCAGGCGCTGAGCCAACGCTGACTAGAATCCGCGCCTCCTCCCCGGGGGCCGTTAGCTCAGTTGGTCAGAGCAGAGGACTCATAATCCTTTGGTCATTGGTTCAAGTCCAATACGGCCTACCACGTATTCATGCGGGTTTGCGGGCGATTTCACGAATCGCCGACCGTGCCGAAGATGGGCTTCGGTACAGTATCGGTACAGTGCTCAGCTTCAGAGAGGTAGAGCACCGACATGCCGACCATCGTCAAGACCGATTCCGGCACCTGGAAGGCGGTTATCCGCAAGACCGGTTTTCCCACCAACATCAAGACCTTTCGCCTCAAGCGTGACGCCGAGGACTGGGCCCGGCGCACCGAGGACGAAATGGTGCGTGGCCTGTACGTCCAGCGAGGGCCGGCAGAGCGGCTCACGTTTGAGAAGGCGATACAGCGTTACCTGACGGAGGTGACGCCGACAAAACGACCGTTCACACAGCAGAGCGAGAAGTACCGGGCTGTCGCGCTGACGGGGTTCTTCGGCAAGTACGCCATGGCTGGCATTACGCCGGAACTAATCGGCAACTATCGCGATAGGCGGTTGGCTGGCGAGGATCGTTTGAAAGACGGCAAGCCGCAGCCCCGTGCGGCCAACACTGTTCGCTTGGAGTTGGCACTGTTGGGGCACCTATTCACCATCGCGATCAAGGAGTGGGGGCTGGGGCTGCCGTCCAATCCCGTGTTGAACATCCGCAGGCCGGCGCCCGGAGCCGGTCGGAATCGCCGCATCTCCAAATCCGAAGAGGTGCGCCTGATGGCGCTGGTAGATGCGCATTCAAATCCAATGCTCCGATGGATCGTCCGTACGGCTATTGAAACGGGCATGCGGTCGTCCGAAATCGCAACGCTGCGCCTTTCACAGGTGGATCTCGTCAAGCGCGTTGTTCGCCTTGTAGAAACCAAGAACACGATGCCGCGCACGGTGCCGCTTAGCAAGGTGGCGACAGAGTTGCTCACAGCTGCCATTGCCAATCCCTTGCGGCCAAAACATTGCGATCTCGTCTTCTTCGGAGAGGCGGGCCGGGAAGGGAAGCGCAAGCCCTACGACTTCAACAAGATCTGGCTGGCGATCAAGGCGGAGGCCGGGCTCAAGGACTTGCACTTTCACGACTTAAGGCACGAGGCAGTCAGCCGCTTGGTCGAGGCCGGCCTCAGTGATCAAGAGGTGTCGGCAATCAGCGGGCACAAGTCGATGCAAATGCTGAAGCGATATACGCACTTGCGAGCCGAGGATCTGGTTGCCAAGCTTGACGCGATTTCCTAGCGCTCGGGAGGTCTCGATGCGGCGCCTGACGGATGCGCGCGTAATGCCTCAGCTACGGTGAGTTCTTGCCGGCGAGTCTTGCAAGTGTGGCCTCCTCCTCGGCGACCCACTTCGCGATGGAGGCCTTGTCCGTAGGATCGACCTGCAGCGGGTGCGGTACGAGACCAAACAGTACCCACTCAACAAACTGCGGTCGTTCCCGGCACGCAGCTGAGATCATCGCTGCCGTGGGCTCCGCGTTTTGCAGGTACAGATTGGCCCAATCTGCGGCTGAGGTTCCGTTCTTGTACCGTCGTTCCAAGTAGGTAAACAGGTCGGAGCCAATGGGGCCTGCCCATTGGCGTATCACCCACTTCAGACGGCTGCCAACGGTGAGCCTGTCCTCTGGTGAGGGAGGTGTGAATGATCCCAGCCGTCCACCAACCTGCGGCACTCTGATGCCGGTCGTCACATAGGTGTAAGCGTCGGAATCCGTTGCCTGCACGAATGCCAGCATTTCTGGGGTGGCGCCCTGCCGACCATAGTAGACATTCTTCCAACGCTGAGCGGGAATCGAACTCTGAGACTCCAGAGTCGCAAATCGACCTCGATCACCGTAGCTGTCTTCGAGCCACTCTACGAATCGGGCGGTGACCTGTTCATCCTGCTTCGGTCTAGCCATCTGCAGACCTCTCCAATGCACTATTCATTGCACTAAGTTTAAAATAGTGCATAATTGAGTGTAGTTAATTGTGCTGCCTTACGGCAAACACTTGAGGGTTGATTACACCATTGCTGCCCCCTCGCCGGGTAGCGACTCACATGCCGCGACCGGTGCGGCAGCCCCTTGGAGATAGATGATGACTACCGAAGAAGTCTTGCTTAAGCGATATGGCAGCCCTTTGCTGACCATCCAGCAGGTCGCCGAAGTTCTCGACCGTAGTCCCGAGGGACTGCGGATCAGCCTGGCAGGTGAGGGCGACGTCGCGCGCCGACTGAGGCCCAGCAAGGTGAAGATCGGCCGGCGGGTCTATTGGCGGACCAATGGGGTCGCACAGATGATCGACGAGGCCTGACGGTGAGCGTTCGGGCCTCGAATTGGGCCTGGCGAGTTGCGCTTCAACCGACTCAGAAAGTCGTGCTTCTAGCGCTGGCGGACATCTCGGACGATACCGGCTTGTGCTGGCCCTCATTGAAGACGCTTGCAGTGAAGTGCCACGTGTCTCCTCGGACGATCCAAAGGACGGTTAAGGAGTTCGAGGACTGCGGGTTACTTGAAGTCACCACGCGGTTCGCAGCGAATGGCAGGCAGACCTCGAACGGCTACGTGCTCAGGCTGGACGGCGAGACGTGGTCACCGTTTGCTCCTGCCAAAGGCAGGGAGGGTGACAGGCTGTCACCCTCCATTTCGGCAGGGCGGGGGGAGGGTGACAGCTTGTCACCCTCCCCCCAAGCGAGACGTAGGGAGGGTGACATCAGCGTCACCCCGGGGGTGACACCTGGTTGTCGTGGAGGGGGTGACACAGTTATGACGCCCCTTGAATCACCACAAGAACGTCAATGTGAATCACCACTACAACCACTCCCGTCGTTGCGCTGGCCGGGGTCGCTGGCTCACTCGCAACGCTTGCTGATCGCACCGATGCTTGCGGAACAGGCTCACGAGACAGCGCAGCAGCTGCTTGATGAGCTGGGAAGTGCGCTCGCCCTGCCAGGACGGATCCGAACGACTCCAGCACGTTGGATTGCTGGGTTACTACGACGACACGGACGGGGCGAATTCGTGCCGACGGTGGAAGCAGTACCTACCCACACGGTCAGTGTGAAGCGCGCACAGCACACCGAGATCAGTGTGCCTCCTGAAGGTGCCGCATCTGATCATGACCGTGAGCAAGTCAACCGTGCCCGGGAGAAGCTGAGAGCTGTCGCCGAGCGCCTCCGCGTACGGCCGTGAGCCGGAGAAGACCGATGCGAACGTTTGATATTCGGACTGTGGGCCGGCGGTGGACTGATGAAGAAGCGGCGGTGCTTCACGACGAGCTTCCTGGGCGCCTGGAGATGGTTAACGGCATGCTGTGTCTCGATGAAGAGCAGCGATTGCTGCTACTTGGCGCTCTGCTGGAACACGTTGGCACTGAACGGGCCGTGCGCTTAGGGCCCTTTCGATCCTGGAAACAGGCCATCGGCCAGCGTGAAGAGGACCTAGCTTGGGACAATATGCCGGCCGTCGGCGCCGAACAGTTCTGGCTGCCAGCCTATCAACGCATACCGTTCAAGAAGCGCTTGGCGCTCAAGCCGCTGGTCAAGAAGCGAAGGCGCTAGGCCGGATATTTCTCAAGCGCCCATGTCGGCGATATCCGCGCTGCGCCCGTTTTTCGCAAGACGGCGGCACGAGGTGTGGGACGCGTCTACCTAGGCACCCAGTCGGGTAAGTCCATCACGAGGAGAGAACAATGACAGACAGCAAACAGTCGCAGTGCAGCCCGTCGGTGAGCATGGCGGCCGCGTTCGCCCATGCGAACGCCTCCCTGGCTCTGGAAGGCCTGGTTGTGGACGCGGCGCAGGCTGCACGGCAGCAACAGGTCATCGATGGCGAGATCTCTATCGAAGCGGCGATCGCCGCTGCAGTTGATGCTGGCCTTGAATGAAGCACGTCGTTGCCTCGCCGCGGCCGCGTGGACTCGCTTGAGCGCGGCCGACGTGTCGGGCCGGGTGGGAAAATGGGGCATGGATGCCAAACCTGCGCCCTCCAAGGTCACCGCCAAGCCGGCCCGCAGGCCTGCGCTTGTGACGGCCGCGCAGTCGGCCAGCACGAGCTACAGGACCAACCTCCCGCCTGAGGTGCTGCGCGAAGCGCTGCGCACCGGCATCATGCCGGCCGACTTCAAGGCGCACATCGACACGCTGCTCGATGAGGTGCCTATGTCGATGTTGGCCAGGGTCGTCGAGCAGATCCACGCTGACGACGGTATGCCGCAGGATCAGGTGTGGTCCAACATGCGCAGCATGGCCAAGGCGTTGATGCTCACGCGCGAGCTGGGGCCGCCGAGTACCTGACGGTCAAGGAAAGAAAAAGCGCCGACTGTCGCAGCGAGCGATGAAGGGACCGGGCAGAAGATTTCAGGGAGGTTTGGCCCTGGCCAGCCATGCGGGCCGGCGAGTCGTTTTGCTACCGATGCATCGACCCATAACCCAGCCCTCCCACGCCCAGGCGCACCAAGCGCCATTGACGCGGCCCAGCGCTGCGGATGGCGTGTACGGTTTCACGCTGCTAGGCTGCTGCACCGCAGGTAATTGTGTAGCCGAGATGCTTGAAGAAATACGCCCAGGAGAAATCCTCCAAGAGGACTTCATGAAGCCCCTTGGCATCTCGGCAGCCCATCTGGCTTCCGGCATCGGGTTGTCCGCCGCGAGCATCCGCAGATTGATGCGGGGCAATCGAAGGCTCACCGCGGCGACTGCACTTCGTCTCGGGGTGTTCTTCAACATGGAGCCACGCTTCTGGATAAATCTGCAGGTCGACTACGACCTGCGGACTGGCGCCCGAGAATCGCTTAAGAACCTTCGATTACGGGTCAAGCCCCTTGCCCGAAAGCCACAGCCGGAACGTACCTGAGTTGGTCGGACGGTTACTCGGGATCGGCACGGCGGCAAGAAGGTCGCCGCGGGTCACGGACTTTTTCCGTTGGTCTTTTCCGGCTCGTTGTGTAGGCGCAGGTCCGACGCCGACCAGCGCCGCTTGCTGGCCTTGATGGGCTCCACGGGACCGAGGATGCGGAAGGCATGCAGACCCAGCTCGTCCAGCTTGTAGAGCACGAGCATGCGCGACCACGGGCAGTACAGCGACAGGGTGCGCAGGCCGCGCTCTTTGCGCGGTGGCGGCGGAGGGAAAAGGTCGAATTGGTGGCTCATCAGGTTGTTTCGCCAGTGCCGATTGCAGCCTATGCACGCCTCATGGCATTCGAGTCCGCAACCTTCAGGATGGCCGCACGGGCCTCCAGAATGACTGGCAGCAGCGCCTCATTCGGCGGGGCCAAGCCGCGCTCGACCATGGCCGCATGTAGGGCTCGAATCTCACGGGTGATCGAACTCAGGGCCAAGACTGCGTCCGTTATGTGATCGACGTCCGCCCTCCGACCAAGCATCGCCCTTCGAGCAAATTCGGCTACATCCATCTTGCGAGCATCTGCTGCCGCCTTGACCTTCGCCTCTTCGTCTGCAGTCACGCGCAGCACGATGCGTTTGGACCGTCGCTCGCTGTCCTGTTTCGCTACAAACAACGTCTTCATGCAGCCCTTCCGATTCAGGTATCCAACTTAGATCGCAAAGTCTTCGAGCTTGGCGCCGGCCGAAATTGCGGCCTTGAGCCATTTGGGCTGCAGGCCTCGACCGCTCCAGCTCTCGCCCGTGGCCTGGTTGCGGTATTTGGCCGCGACCGGGCCAGCAGCTCGGCGCCGGCCAACGGCCAGATCTGCGACGGTTAAGCCGTAGTCGGCCATGAGTTGCCGGACCTCGGCGATGGCCTGTGCCACCTCCTGCTCGCGCTTCGCCGCAATCTGCCGCTCCAGCTCGGCGCGCTGGGAGAGCAGGTCATTCAAAGTTGCCATGTGGTCGTTGTCCTTTCTCAGTCGTGGTGATGCGGATTGATGGAGACGCCGACGGTGGTCTGCTCCTTCTCCATGTGTCGGTTCGCTTCGCCCAGGCGATCACGCAGGCCTGGCTTTTTCGGCGCGCTGCCCTGTGCGACTTGCCCCGCCAGCTTGTCGATTGCCTTGCTCAGATCGGCCATGGCGGTCCCACCGGCGCCAGAGATGCTGGCGGTTTGGCCGGAGCCCTGCCCCTGACCGCCCCCCTCCCCGCTCAGGTCGGGTCCGATGCGGCCGGAGGCCACCTTTTCAGCCTGCTGCGGGGCCGCGGCTTCACGGCCGGCACTGGAACCGGCGTCAGGCGTCGCTTGACCAGCCTGCGACAGATGAGCCTCGCCGCCAGGCGATGCAGAGGCGCTGGAACTCGACCTGGCTTGCCCAGACGGCCCATCAGCGCCGCCAGCACTGCTACCGCTCTGGCCTCCCATGGAGAACGATGCCGACCCAGGCGACGGTAGCGGTAGCGGCTCCGCGCTACCCATGGCAGAGGCGTTGCTCACTGAGCCCCCACCGCTCATCATCGATCCAAGAAAGTCGCGCATGCTCTGCGGCGCCGATGACGATGCGCCAGCAACGGCCGCACCGCCCGAGGCCACTGCTGCACCCATGGCGGCGCCGGCGGCTGCGGCCGATGCCACGTCACCGGTCCCCATCGAGGTATTTCCGGCTGCCAAACTCGCGGCGATGGCATCAGATTTGAACGCCGCATAGACCAAGATCAAGTAGACGCAGGCAGCAGCCAAGACAGCTCCGACCACCTTGCCGAAGCCATCGACGAATGACACGGGGTCTACGTTGTCAATGGCCTGCTTCAACACGTTGCTGACTTCACCGAAGGCGGCGTAAATCACCGACAGCAGGATGACTCGATAAGCCAGTGACAAAAGGGCTTTGAACGGTGCAATGCCCTGATCGCGCAAGGTGTTAAGGCCTAGGAAAGAAAAGCTCAACGGCGACAGCATTGCGATCAATCCAAGCTCCAGTTGGAGCATGAAGATCTTGAATGCGAAATACATCCCGACGGCGGCCACGCCTAGGCAGGCATACAGCAGGAATTGACCAAGGACCCCACCAGCTAGAGGTATCGAACCAGCCACGACGGCGGCTGCGGCCAGCTTTGTTGCAGCGCCAAGCGTGAAACCGATGATCGACCCAGGGCTTGGAAGATCGAAGCCCAGCATGTTGAAGAAACTATCGCCTACAGCGCTGATGAACTGGGGGCCGTTGTTGATGATGTAGAGCACGATGCCAACCCAAGCGACAGCACCGAAGAACTTGGCGAAAACCGTCTGCAGGTCGGCGTCCGAGGTCAGCAGCTTGTAGTTCGTGATGAAGAACTGCAGCGTTGCAAAGACGCCGAGCCAAGTGATCGCGTTGGCGGTGAGCTTGTTGACGGCTGGCGCCATCGTGGCCTTCATCATGTCAAGGACGCTCGAAACGTCCATTGCCTGCGCAATCGAGACTTGCTGTTGAGCCGACGCGCTGGACATCGCAAAAATTGCGAGCGCGGCTACTGCGAGGTATTTGCACTTTGAATCCATAAAGCCTCGCGGGTTTTAATCGACCTTGACGTATCGAGCCGCGCGAGTCGCGCAATACATCGACCCGGGATCCTTGATCTCGCAGGATTGAGGAAGACCGCCTTGGAATTGGAATTTGACGATGGAGCCTTCGACCGTGAAGGACGTTTCAATGCTCTCGCCGAGAAGGATGGTTTTCACCTTGCCGTTGCTGAAGGTGAGGGTATTGGGACCATTCTCAGCTCGATAGTTGCCGGAGACAGAGGAGCTGGTGATAGTCGCACCCTCTTTACCGCAAGCGGTCAGCACGAGGGCGGCGGCGACGATAGCGAGATATTTCATGTTAGTTCCCTGGGATGACTAATTGGAGGCTTCTTAGCGGCGCTTCTTCCAGAAGAGGAAGCCTTGCGACAGCGCGAGCGTGAGCAGAGCGAGCCAGGGGCTGCTCTTGAAGACTGCCAAGTAGAAGGCAGGGCCGGCCACCACGATGGTGATGGCGCCAGCAAGGGCCATTTGGGCATGAGAGAGGGGCTTTTTCTGCATGATCTGGTTTTGCTGCAAAAGACTTGGTGTGTCGCCGATCGTTAACTTCAGAGCGTTTCACCAAACGCTGTGCCGTTGGCGAGGATAAAGGCTTGTCGCTCGCGCTCGATCTGCTCGCGGACCTTAGCAGCGGGAGACTCAGAAAGAATCTTTCTGCGAGCGCTTTTATCGAGTTGATATATCGCCTTGGCTTTCTGGTATTTGGGCGCATTCTTTGTAATCATGAACTGCTCGTTAAATGGTTTGAGATTTATCGGATGTGAATTCAATCGTTCCGAAGCGAGTGCTGTCTAGTGCTTCACGGTGATGCTGCACATTCCAGATTCGAAGAGCACACTTACTTGAGATCCGACGTTCGCTAATCCAGTCATGCTTTGAATGATTGCCTTGGGGATGATGTGGGCCACATTTGATTTGAAGCTAACCAAGAATGCCGTTTCGTTCTTGGCAAGCACTGCCCCAAAGTATCTGCCTCGATCGGTGTTTAGTTCCTCGATGGTCAGATCACGCCCGCTTGCGTTGGCGAGCAGATCTTGAATATTCTGTAGCTGCGCCGCAACAATTCCACTGTCAATTCGATTGATGAGCCCTTGAAACGAAATCTCCGCGTCTAGGCGGGCAAGGCTTTGAATGGCGGCAAACTTTTGAACTTCGAGTCGAATCTCATAAAGTTCGCGAACCAAATCATCCGCTGACATCATCACCCCCGGTTTTTTCGATTCTTGACAGTAGCCACAGAGTTACGCCAACGACAAGGCCACCAAATACGACCGAGATAAGCCCCACCGTGGCATACCGCGGGTCCACTTGCCGCATGAAGAGCAGAGGCCCAGTGACGAGGCCGGCTGCCCACGCCGCACTACCAACTCCAGTTGCAACCATCCAACGGGATATCGTTGGACTTTTCTTGCCATAGTCCTCTCGGGCGCTGGCGATGGTTTCGCTCGCAAGCTTGCGGTAATAGCGGCCGTAGGCGTCCGCCAGTTCAAAAATGGGATCCTGGGCATGAATGCGAATCCCATGCTCCGAGAGGAGCTGAATGACTACCTGGCGTTGCTCCAGTGCCGTCGGGGTCCGATCGCCCTGTCGTATCGCTTCAAGCAAGATCCACATAGGGTCCTTGCCATGGCCGCCTGCCTGTGGCGAGACGGTCGACACAGCGATGCCCCTGCTCATTGCCAAGCGACTTCGTTGAGTTCGCTGAAAACGCCTCCGACAACTTTGCGGAGTCGGTTCTTCACGACGAAATTGAAGTCTTCCGAGGCTTGGACCTCATCCAGCGTTAGGTGCGCTTGAGTCATTTGCTGGACGGCCTCTTCATAGGCGTCGTTATGACTCCAATCTACGATCTTGACGCACCCGGCGATCTTTCCTGACTTTTGGGCGTCACGGAAAACGGCGGTTCGCTGCACGGGGTGGCCTTCATAGTCGATCGGACCCCAGAATTCGTTTTCCCAGACGACAATTTTGGCGCCACCCCCGATGCGCGACACGAGTTCGCGGAAGCCATTGAACGTATCGGTTTTCGCTTGGCCGCTGGTCAAGATCGAATGCACAAAAATCCGTTTCCCTGCATCTGTGAAGATTTGGAAAATATCATTCTCTGCTAGGTATTTGGTCAGAGGCAGGAAAGTCGACGCGCCGTTGTCCATCACGACATCGCAATCTGATTCCATGATCACTTGCATGATCTGGTCGAATTTGCTTTGAACGACGGTACCGTTGCGAGCAATATCGATGTGTGCAACTTCGAGGCTCCTATATTGTGTGAAGGTTGCATTCACTGGATCCGTGTCGGCGCAAATCAAGCCTCGACCCAAGCTTTTCAGATACTGCGCAAGAAGGGCCGCAGCAAGCGATTTACCGCAGCCGCCTTTGCCTTGAAGAATGAAGTGAACGTTGCTCATTTAGTCCTTGGATATTTCTATTCTGTCCGGAATTGGGTTGTAGGCTTTTGCATCCTTGGATCCTTCCACTTTGGAAAGGAAAGGATTGCCGGGGTTGTCTGTGGCACGTTGTCGGCCAGTTGATTGAGAAGCTCCTCTTGGCTTCCGTCCTCCTTTTGCACCGAGGTCTCTTTCATTCTCAACAATCAAGAATTTCGAGAGCGCCTGAATCGTGACATGAACGTCATTTGCACTCAGCCAGTCGCAAATTTGCTGCAGGGTGTAGTTCTGGCTTCGTAGGGTCCGAATTTCGGGTAGGTATTCCAGCAATGGAGATACCCTGCCATTGGGTCTGTTCTTTCTCACGAATTCATCTATTGGCAACTTTCTTTCGCTTGGCATAAACCGAATTCAATCGAGTTCGCTGAGTTCTGTAAAGCTTTGCGCTCTTTGGCTGATTCTCAAATTAACGATAATCGAGCGTAATTGGACGAAATATGATTTGTGCGGGCGCTGCTAAGTGGTTGATTGGCATAGGATATTTATTTGTGTAATATTTTGTAACGTTTAATGTGAGCTGCCCCCGCTCGACCTTGCAAAGGGATTGGCTGGCGGGCTATCTCTCCCGCGGCACTGGCACGTCGCGGATGACTGCCATTCGCTACGTCGCTGGCTGGTCGGATTGCGGGGAGCGGGCGACGCTCGATCAGCGTCACTTCGGTGCGCTTATGGCGGGACGTGCTCGCAAGCCGCGGGACCGCGCGGCATCTGGGAAGCAGCGGAGTTCCTGAGCTTCCAGCCGATGGAGCCAGGCCGCTGAGGCTTCCCTTCTTGCCTAGCAAAACGCGCCAATTTGGCGAGACAAGACCAAAGGACTGGGTAGGCCGCTGGTCGCCTCAGTTCGCCCACATTCGGCCCTTCTCGCCATGGATTCGGCGCACTGAGCCCAGCTTCCGCTTAGGTCAACAGCGTTCTGCTCATTCGTAGGAACTCAACCGAATTTGCAGGCAGTGGGTGCAGCAATCGACAAGGGCAGGATGCCAGGTGTGTGCCTCACGGCGCACACCCATCCTGGTCCGCTAGATCGCTTCGCGCCCGTCGCAGACGCTCAGGGCTTCGCCCCGAGACCCGTGTCGAAAACCATTCAGCTCTGAACGCTCTGGATTGGGCGCTGTGAGGCGCGGTTGCCCCAATAGCTATGAGCGCACTCGCCAGCCGGCGAAGGGCATGGACTGCGGCGGCAGAATGCGTCGGCCTGGGTCTGGCCGGGAGGTCATTGGTAAGCCGGTCCAAGTGCAGAACACAAGGATTTGCCGCCGCTATGAGCGCCCCTTCTCCGTCACCGCAATCGCAGCCAGTAGTTCCGCTCGAACCACTTCCCAGAACGCCCCAACGCGAGGCGCTCGGCGCCATGGGAGGCTATGACTACCAGATTTGGCGTTCCATCGAGAGCTGGGTGATGCTCGGTAGCGATGAGGTGCTGTTTCTCGAAGGCGCGGAGGACATTGACCGCGTGAACTCGATCGAGACCACGACGGTGCAGGTCAAGCGGACCGAGGAGGGCGTTTCCCTCAACTCGCAGAATGCCCGCGACGCCATCCGAAATTTCTGGGCGACTGCGCAGCGCTCACCGAGCAGGCAGATCAAGTTCGTCTATTTGACGACATCGAACATCGCGAAGGAACGCGACGCTCGTTTTGGCGGACTGTCCGGCATCGAAGCGTGGGGGAAAGCCGCGTTTGACCCTCTGATGGCGGAGGCCGTCAGGCAGCAGTTGATCGACAGCCTTGAAGCCGGCCAGCCGATCCAAGCTTTCCTGACTTCAGCGTCCCTACAGGACATCCAGACGAAATTGCTTCAGAGGTTTACGTGGCTGACCGGGCAGCCGGACGTGGAGGTGGTCGAGCAAGCGGTTCTGGAGCGAATCGGTGACGTGCTGGTCAATGCGAAGCAGCCCAGGAGTGCTGCTCGTACGGTCAAGAACGCGCTGCTGGCGCACTGCTGGAAGCAGGTGCTGCAGCCGCTGCCGGAAGACCGCACGTTGGATAGGACCTCTCTCTGGCTTCAAATCGAGAAGGCCACGACCGTCACGCTGGAGATGCCATTGAACAGCGCAGGCGGCCTGCTGTTGGCGGCCGCGCAGCTCACGTCGCTTCAGGCGAATTTTGCGAATCTGGCCATTCTGCAGGGCGCGCCGCCGAGCCCTCCGCGAGCGCTGCTTCGCCGCCAGTCTTTGGTGGCTGAGGTCAGTCAGCGCGTGGTGCGGCGTGATGCGGTGCTTCTCGCTGGCTCGGTGTTCAAGGGCAAAACCACGATTGCGCAGATCGTCGCGCGCGACGCCGGCCTCGATGCGACATGGACTGAGCTTTCGGGGAGAACGCCGGCTGCCACGGCAGAAGCCCTGCGGCTGCTCGCACTCACCATCGACCGGCCGGGTGGCCCGTCGTTGTTGATTCTGGACGACCTGGATACGTCAGCGAACGCCAGACGTGCGTATGCCGCAAGCCTGCGACAACTGGTGCACCGCGCGCGCGTCGCAGGTATCGCGCTGCTTTTCACGGCGCAAGGACATACGGAGGCGCTTGAACAGGAGGTGGCTACCTCGTGGGGTGTGGATGTCGTCGTGGTTCCCGCGATGCCGCAGGCTGAAGTCGCGGAGCACTGCGTCGACTTCGGTTGCAGCAACCAAAACCTTGCAAACGCGTGGAGCCACCTTATTGCGGCTCAGTCAGGTGGCCACCCTGCGCTTGTGCACGTTCGGCTGGTCGAGCTCCGTGACCAGGGTTGGCCTCAGTTCGATCTGTCAACGTTCGTCACCCCTTCACCCGGTACGCAGTCGGCCAAGCAGATGGCGCGCGAGCTTTTGGACGCATCGGTCAGCGCTGCGGCCAGTCAGTTTGCACTTGAGGCTGGTGAGTTCATCGTGGCGCCGACTAGGGAGATGCTCCTCAATCTCGCGGGGCTGCCGCCCCAGCTTGTCGGCGCGCAAGCGGTGCTGAGCGCCCTGACCGGGCGCTGGCTTGAGGAACTCGGCAACGGGCGGTATCGCGTCACCCAGATTCTTCGCGGTGAAGTCAATGTCACGTGGACGGCGGAGCAACATCGCGCCCTGCATGCCAAGATTTTTGATTCGATCGCCGGCTGCGAGTTCATTTCACACGACTACGCCGGAGCATTGGTTTTCCATGCGTTTATCGCGCGCAATGCGACGCGCTTGATGGTCGGCGTCCAAAGCGTTGTGACGGCAGACGAGGATGTCCAGCGGCAAATCTTTGGGCACTGCGGCTGGCTGTTGCACATTGGCTTTGACAGCGGCCCGGTGCAGGCGGAGATGAAGCCCGCGATGCCTTCATTGCGGCAGCTTCAGTTCCTCGTCGCGGAAGTTGAAGACCCAACGCGGGTAGAGCATTTCGCGCTCGCCTGGCGAAACGAGATCGGTCCGCGTGTTTCCGGTGTACTTTGGACGCTCAATCGCGTCATGTACGACATGACGGTACTGAGCAAGCGTGTCAAGCTACCCATGGCAGTGCTGCTCGACGCCGTCTCCAGTGCGGTCCAAACAAAGGAACCCGCAGCGGCTGTACTGGCTCAGGGCATTTCCAGCTTGAAGGCGATTCCGGCCTTGCCGGGTTTTGCTCCTCCTCAGAGCGCCACGACGCTCCAGTTCTTCCTGTCCCTGCGCGCCAACGGCGTGGGGACGCTTCGCGACCTCAGCGACCTTCTTGCTTGGCTATCGGACCCAGCCAACCATGAGCTCGTCGCGCAGTTCGACGAAATGCTCGACTGGCCGCATGTCCGTGACATAGGTGCGTTTGTTCATTCCGGGTGGGTTGCGGAGGCAAATAAGGACAGTCCGGACTGGGCGCCTTGGCTCGCGGCGTTCGACCGTGCGCTTGATGTCTGCGCATCATGCAAGCTGCCGCTGTATGGAGCTCAAGTCGCACGGGCCAAGTCCATTGTGCTGAGCGAGTATGTCGGCGATGTGCCCGGCGGATTCGCTGTCCTCGACCATGCCACGGTCCTGTTCGGTTCGAGCGCTGTCATCGAGGAGCAGCGCATCAACTTGATGGGTCGGTCCAACAACCATGCATTGGCGTTGTCCGCATGGGACGCGGCCATTGCGCGCTTTGGCTCGCACGCGGTCACCGACCCCTTTGCGTACCGTCGAGCCGCCATGTCCGCTGCCGAGCTGGGCGACTTTAGTCGCGCCTCGCTGCTATTCGAGCAGGGTGCCAGGCAGAAGATGGATGGGTTCGAGTTGACACGGGTCGGCCTCCTCATTGATGCCTCGTACTGTGCGCTGCGAGCTGGGCAACGTCGGCGCTGTAGTGCATACCTGACCGAGGCGGTACTGCTGCTTCCGGTTGAGGCGCGGGCGGAGGGCGATAAGCGCTGGGAGGCGATCATCCAGGTCGCAAACGCGACGGGACAGCTATTCGAGAAGCCTGACCAGTTGCGCCCGGACGGCGCTCCTGTTGTGATCGCGTTCGGCCGCGCCAGCCAGCCCGCTCTGGCGGTCGACGAAATCACGCCCGGTCAGGCGCTGCGGGTTGGACTGTTGGAAACGCAGGTTGCGTTCCTGGAGGCGCATTGGACCAATCCATCAATTGCGACGTTTGATCGGGTTTCAGTGTTGATGGGAGGCGACGACCTACTCACACGGCTCAATGGGTCAAAGGCGCTGATGCTTCGCGAGCTGGTGCGCGGTTCGTCACCCAGCTTCTTCGGCTATGTCATGGCCATGTCCGGGATCTCTGGCGAGCTCAATGCGCGACGAGATGCGAAGGGCGCCGAGACCGTCACGGCCGAGGAATTGCTGGCTGGCATGCTGGCAGTCGGCATCCTGCTGGCTTCGACCGAGGCGAACACACTCCTTAGTCGCTGGATCGAGGACGCCCGAGATGCGAACTTGGCCGAGGTGCTGCCGATCTTGGAGCGTCTTCAAGCCGGACTCACCATGCCGACGAACGACGCGTCAGCTGAGGTCCTCCACTTCATCAGCCGTGACCAGGTTGTCAACTTCGGGGCAGCCGTGTGCGTGTGCCGATCTGACGAGGTGCAGGCCAGAACCCTTGCCGTAGCTTCGATGAGGATGGCTGGCGCTGTCCGATGGGGCATGACGCTCTTCTTCGGGCGCAGCATCGACGGCCCCGTCGCGCGCTTCCTCGCTGAGCGGCTCAATCGGCAGACTTTGCTGCGTGCACAGTTCTCGATGCCCTCCATAGCGGTCGCGGCTATTTCGGAAGTGGTCCGCCAAGTCCGAGTTGGAGACGCTGGCTTTAAGGAGCTGGTGTCAGCGGGGTGTAGGGTCACGGGCATCGATCCGGGTGACGCTCTCAAGTTGCTCTGATGCCCGCGCGGCCGCAAGGCCGGGCTCAATCAGAAGCGCAGCCGTTCGCCGTTCAAGGTGAGTTGGCCGGACGGATGCCAGGCGAGTTGTCCGCGGCCAGCCGGGCGCCCAGCGCCCGGCCTCTTCACTTGCAGGTCGACCTACACCGAGACACGCAACCGCTTGGCTCGTTCTCGGAACGCACGCCTACCCCCTTCAAGGATGGCGCATACGGACTCGCGGATGGAAGGCTCTTCTAGGCCTCCGGCCTCGTAGCTCATCTGAGGTAGCCGGCCAGGCTCGTGGCTGCCGCAACGCGCCACGATGACTTGGTCTGCGTCTGTGTTGACGACCAAGTTGGCGTTGTGGGTCACGATGATGACCTGACGCCGCTTCTTCGCGCGCTGGAATTCAACAACCAGCTCGTCATATATCGATTGCGGGTCCAGGTTCTCTTCAGGCTGATCAACGATTAGGGGGCGATCATCTTGTGAATCCACTGCCAAATAGAGCAGCAACAGCACGATGCCGCGAGTACCTGGCGACAGGCGCTCAATTGGAACGCCGTCGAACTCCAGGCCGTAGCCAACGGAGATGTGATCCGTGCTGAACAACCACGCTGAGATTCTTCGCGCCCATTCCCTGCGGTCCATGTGTGATGGGCGCTGCGCACGCAGATCTTCGGAATGTGCGCCGACGAACTGCAGCAGAGCCTCTCCAGCTTTGGCAGCATCACCCGTTTGCCACGCATCCAGCAGAGAGAGCTCCGCAACCAACTTCAGGCTGCCTTTTCCCTTGAAGGCGCTTCCTGCTCGCAAGTCCAGGAGTGACTCTCCAGCTTCACACCATGCCGCAATATCGACGTTTCGGCGCACGGAAAACGCAAGCTTTCCGAGGGAGCCCGAGGCTTCAGTAATTCGCGCCTTCAAAGGCTGGTAGAGCTCCGTCAGCGCGGCTTCCTCGTCTAACACGGCTTGGAATACACCGGTATACGCGACACGCCGCTGCAGTCGCAGTTCGCCGATGCGTTCGTCGGCTCCCTTGCTCTTCACAATCTCAGTATCTGTCTTCTCCAACGCAAGCTTGGCTTTGGAGACCTTGTCCGACGTGGCTTTGAAGCGGCGCGTGTTTTGGGCGTCCATGCCCACCAGCTTGCGAAGCCTCTCGAGTTCGCGCTCAAGCAAATTCAACGTGTGCTTGGACAGGTCATCGTTGACTCCGATCAGTGGCACGTTGGGGTCAGCGCGCGCAACAGCCGCTGGGTCTGGCGGCACGCCTTCAAGGCTGCGCAGCGCACGCTTTGCATCTTCAATTTTGGTTGTGAGGATGGTGTCGACGTCTCCTGCAAACTCTAGGTCGAATTGCGCCCATTCAGCGAGTGAAAGGCCTGCTTCACGCCGCTCCTCACGCATCCCTTGAATTAGCTCGCGCATCTCGTACTGGCGGAGGGATTCGACATCCTCGACCAGGTGCTGCAGGGCCTCCAATCTCACCTTGGCCTTCACCACGACCCCGCGCTTCGCGTCGACAGCACTGGAAATCTCATCGTGCCTCTTGGCGCGGGCGTCATCGCCCTTGGGCATAAGCCCTTTCAGATCGGCCTCATCCTTGAGGATGGCTTTGTGCTTCTCTTCGCGTTCCTTGGTCAACGCGGCAAGCCCGTCCTTCCTGGCCTGCTCCGAAGAGATCGATTCGGAAATCTTGGTAATCGAGGCTACGTGTCTCGACCTGCTCGTTCGCGCGCCTTCCAGCTTGATGTCCAGCAGCTCTTCGAACGTCGTCGCATCGAGGCGGTCTGCGTCCGGATGCGCGTCGAAGACCACGCGCTCGATCTCACGAACGAGCGGATCTTCCAAGCCTTCGGCTGAGCACAGTTGATCGACAAACTGCTGCGACAAATACTGCACGTGCGGAGCGTCGATCAGGTCTTCATCTTCGACGTCGGCAAATGCGTTGGAGGTTGTGTCGTCGGATTCCCACGTTAGTTTGGCTTCAGAGCCCTTGAGGTGTTCTGCCGCCCGCCTGARGAACGACTTTTCGCTCAGATGCTTGGAGGCGGCGCATCCGCCCATTGCAATGAAATCCGCGAGCGCCGTTTTGCCTGAGCCGCGGGCGCCGATGATCGCGATCAAACCGGGATTGAGTTCTATGGAGGCAGGCGACATCCATGACGCATGGCTTACCGAAACCGAGCGGATGACGTTGCTAGGCAGCGCTCCTCTTGGCGGCTCCTTGCCGATGAAGGCCCGTCCCTCGGGGTTCATGCACGCTTGGCGCAGTGTCTCGAAGGTCAGCGCGCCCTTCAACCAACAAAGCCGATCCAGAGCTGGCTTGCCGACAGTGGAATGGGTGTGCGCGTCCGAGCCGTGCAGACACGGTTTGACGCCACCCCACTTGGCGTTGAGATCGTCAACCGAAGCAGGACCTTGACCGAGATAGAAGGAGATCTGCTTGGGGCTAGCGCTAAAGATAATGTGCGCGAAGGCTTCGATGTTGGTCCGTATTGCAGCGAAGGATCCTGCATCGTCTCGCAGCCCTGAGGTGCCGTCGCGCTCGCCTACGGCGACAGCTACTAGGCAGTTGGCCCTGAACCAATCGTTCGTCTCCCACTTTTCGCGAAGATCCTCGAAATCGATCTTGAACTGATTGACCCCCGCAGTCAGCGCTTTATGGTCGTCGATGATGGATGGATCATGGGTTTTGCCCAGCCTGATCAGCTCGGACCGTTCGCATCGAAACTCGTCCTTGCTGTAGCGAAACTTGAAGCTCGCCATCAAGCGGCGAATCCGGTCTAGATGATCGCTGTCTTCAGGGGAAAACAAGAGGTGCGCGTTGATCGCCGAGCTACTCGATGTGCCTATCGAAAGCCGAATCTCGACGTTGGGAAAGAGCAGCTCTACGCCAGGCATGCGGCCCTGTGCCTTCGCTAAGCACGCCTCTTCGTAGGTGTCGACTAGGAAGTAGTCGGTGATACCAAGCGCCCGGATCGGTGGATCTTGCTGATCGACTTTTTCGAAGAATTCGGGCCATGGATCGCTTCCCGAAAACTGGTCGTTCATCGCCGTTCCGGGCGCATGAATGTGCGGGTCCCACCTGTGCCACAGTGACCCACGAGACATATCGGCGCCTGGCTTGACCATCTTTTCGCCTCCCTGCATCAAGTCTACAAGCGGGGCCAGCTCTAGTTGCTAGTGACCGGCCGTGGTTCGCCCGTGCGTTCAATTCCTGAATCCGTCTCCGGTTCGACGCTGAGGTAGGCGTACTGGCTCGGAAGCTAAATCGAGCCACCGAAGGTTGCGACGCGCAGCGGTCGGTGCCGGTCAGCGAAGTCTTTCAGTTGGGCTTTCGCCTCATCGAGTGCCATTGCGCTCTCTTTTCCGGCAAGAACCGCCAGCAGCTCGTCGTAGAGCAAGCAGACGGCCAGCTCCTCAAGCGCGTAGACCTCGGAGACTGGAAACCGCTTGGCTTTCATGGCTGCCTCGCACAAGATGACCGTGGACTCGGTCAACCTCAGATAGCTTAGAGCGCGATACGTCCCTGATGCGTCACGGCCGATGACGTATGAGGGAACCATGTCCTTGACCTTGTCGGCAAGGTACAGCTCTTGGATCTGATTGCGCGCCCCCGCTGAAACGTACAGCGGAAACTGCCGACTACTGCCTGGCATGCTGAGGACGCTGGTTGGGCCGAACAGGTCGTCATACGGTATTTCACCGCTGGCCTGCGCTTCGTCGAACCAACGCTTTGCAAACCAAGCCTGAACGAACCAGCAGAGCAAGGTTAACCCGCGGTATTCGCGGTCGAGGTACCTTCCATTGATTCGCAGCAACGCCAAGCCAAAGCGGTCGGCTAGGCCGTCCTTCTTGGCATCCCGCTCTTGTTGGGCCCGGTGTGCATGACCGGGGCCATCGAACTCGACGGCGAACAACGGCATGTGATCCGACCCAGCCACGACGAAGTCGAAGTGCGCCTGGAGAGCGAACCGGAACAGAACGTCGTCAAGGCCGCTGGCCTCGATCCTGAGCACATCCGCCATGCGCACCTTTGAAAACACCATCGCTCCATGCTGCTCGCAAGCGCGGGCAAGCTGGAGGTGGGTGATCTCCTCCGGGCGATTCAGCAGCGGTTTAAACATGCGCTCTGCACCTGCGGCTTGCCTTGGTTCGAGGGCTCCACGGCCGCGAGCCGGATTCAAGCATCCGGAGCGTCTGCTCAGCCAAGCCTTGCGCTACGGAGGCACCCGAGCCAGGTGATCGAGTTCTTGGTTCAGCTGAACAGCGATCCGGCATAGCTAACCTCCCCGCACTCGGCAAGCTTTCCATCCGTCACGACGATGTCCAGCACGCGTCGGCGTGCCGACAGCATCTCGGTGTCGAAGAACATCTTCATGCCCAAGAGGTAGCGGTCGCGGAACTCTTCGAACGTGTATCGCAGCAGGTGGATGTTCTCGACGTACGTGCCCTCGTGGATATTGAAGGACCCCACAAGAATTTCAACGCTGTCCGCGCTCATGCCGCAATAGAACTTCGCGTGGAAGTCCGTTTTGAAGAACGCCTTCTTCTCATCGAGCGCTGCCAACGTTGGGTTCAAGAGGCCCCAGCTTTTCAGGAACTCGATGTCATCCTCGCTGTCCTTCGCGACCTCCTTCATCAGCTTGAAGGTGGCCTTGCGGGTAATGAGGGAGGTTTTGCCTGGGTCGGTGTACTTCAGCACCCAGTTCCACAGCTCAGGAATCTTCTTGCGGGCCCCCGGGTAGTTGAAGCCGATGAAGGGGGCCGCGAGCAAGACCGCGCTGTGCATGGCTCGCCAGCGCAGCAGCAGCTTCTCAAGGATCGTGATGCAGTCGTCTCGCGAGTAAATGCCATCGACATCCAGTGTTGGGACTCGGCCTTCCACATCAACCAGCCAGAACTCGGAAGCAGCCTGTGCGAGATCCTCCGAGAACGGCCTGTAGAACCGTGCACGGTGTTCTGCCCCGCAGGCGCAAACTGCATCCAGCCGGACGCTGATGCCCTCCGGTGCGCCGCCCCGGGTGGCGAGAAACCAGTTCAGAGGCCCTGTGTGGCCCCGGTTTACCTCGGTCAGGTGTGTGGCGAGCGATGAGTACGCAACGTCTTCCAGGCTGCTCTTGCATGCGCCGCAACGATAGAGTGCCCGTGATCCAAGGTCGTAGAAATCGTCCGGCTCACCGTGTTGCATTAGGAGCAGCCGTTCGGGTTGCGCTGCTGCCTCCTTGATGCCATGCGCGGCCAACACCTCTGCCTGGTCTCCGATCTCGTTGTCCCAGCTGGCGAGGATCGTCGCCCCTGAGGCCACTCTTGAGGCATCGTCAGGATTCTTCACGTTGACGGGAAAGACATGACTGCAGCCGGTGCACTTGAGCACCCAGCCACCGGAATCGTTGGTACCGCCAGGCCACCGGCCGACCGAGATGTGGATGGGCTTTTCACAGCTCGGGCACTTGACGATTTCATCCCGATGGACGACGTCCATGATTGCTCCCTCATGGCCTTGGTGGCCACGTTCGTTCACTCGAATGATAGGTTTCATCGCTTGTTGAACACTGATTTTCAGTGAAAATCCATACGAATTTCACTGGATGTGGTATGTTCAACGTATGCTGAAGTCCCCAGATCCGGTGAAAGTCGAGCAACAGGCAGTCGAGACGCTGCGGCACGTCCTCGCAGAGGTGCCAGAAGTCGAGCTTGTTGACATCCTGACGGAGCCAGATCAACAGGACCGTTCAATCGACTTCATCGTTCGCCTGACCTTCAATGGTCAGCGAAGGATCATCGTGGCGGAGGTCAAGTCCAGCGGTCAGCCTCGACACGTCCAATCCGCTTTGTTCCAGCTGCAGCGGTATGTCGAGGGGCACCAGGAATCCGTCGTTCCCATCGTCGTCGCACCCTACCTGTCGGAAAGCGCTCGCGCCCTGTGCACCGAGAGCAACGTCGGCTTCCTGGACTTTGAAGGCAACGCGCGCATCCAGTTTCCCGGGTTCTTCTTGTCGCGCGAGGTGGCCGGGAAGCCGCCGGCGGAACGGCGCGAACTCCGCTCCCTTTTCAAGCCTAAGTCGGTCCAGGTGATGCGCACGATGCTTAGAGATCCGGCGCGGCAATGGCGTGTCGCCGATTTGGCCAAGGAATCGTTCGTCAGCATGGGCCACGTCAGCAATGTGCGCAACAGCCTGCTCGACCGGAAATGGGCTGAGGTGTCCGACGGGGGCCTGTTCTTGTCCGATCCGGACGGGCTCCTGGACACTTGGCGAGAAGAGTACGTGCCGCCGGTTGGCGTACGCCGTACGTTCTACACCACGCTGCATGGCAGCGCCTTTGAAGCAGCGCTTCGTCAGTATGGAACTGCACTAGCGCTAGATGGGCTGGCAATCCTTTCCTCGTTCTCGGCGGCAAACTGGCTAGCACCCTACGCACGCACGGGAACCCACCACTTCTACGCGGACCAAGAGGGCGTTGATCGGATGCGCACGTTTCTGCATCTGTCGACGGCAGCGCGTGGCGAGAACGTCGTCGTCATCGAACTCGACGACATCGGGCTCTTTCAAGATTCGGTGGAACCGACGGACGGCATCCATTGCACGAGCCCAGTGCAGACATATCTGGATCTATATGCATCCGGAGAACGAGGACGTGAGGCGGCCGAACACCTTCGGCAAGAGAAATTGCAGTGGCGGAAATGATCCCTAAGGAGCCCCAGAGCGCTAACGACTACGACGAGCGCACTACCGCTGCTGTCAAAGCTGTGCTGATCGAGATCGGGCAGATCCTTGGCAGCTACAAGGGCAAGTTCGCGGTCGTGGGCGGCGCAGTTCCTTGGTTGCTGCTCGAGAACGAAGAGATGCACCATGTAGGTACGCTGGACATCGATCTTGGGCTCGATGCGGAGGCACTGGACGATGGCGAGTACGCTGATCTCGTCGAGTCATTAATGGGCCACGGGTATCAGCAGCGGGAGAAGCTCCGGCGCTTCCAACTTGTGCGACAGATCGAGGGATCTGACGGCGGGCCGCCTATCGACGTCATCGTCGACTTTCTGATGCCGAAGGATGCGGTGATCGTCAAGAACAAGCCGCCGCTGATTGAGAAGTTCGCGGTCCAACGAGCCAGTGGTGCTGAGTTGGCGTTGCAGTTCAATGAGTTGGTCGCGATCTCGGGGACGATGCCCGGTGGTGGAACCAACACGGTCGAGATTGCCGTCTGCTCTATCCCTGCGCTTCTGGCGATGAAGGGGCATGCCATCGAGGGCCGCCTTAAGCAGAAGGATGCTTACGACATCTACTACTGCGTCCGCAACTACCCCGACGGAATAGCGGTCCTCGCCGAGGCCTGCCGACCGCTGCTCGACCACAAGGCCGGCCTTGCCGGATATCAGTACATCGCTGGCAAGTTCGACTCGCAGGATGGGTTCGGTCCTACCTGTGTCCGCAAGTTCGTCGAAGAGAGCCAGGTGCTCGATGATCGGTCGCCGGAGCAGTGGCAGCAGGATGCCTTTGGCCAAGTCGATGCTTGGTTGCGCGCACTGGGGTTGCGCGGTTAGCGACCAGCGCAAGATGAAATGATGAGCACTGGAAAAGCCTCAAAGCGAATTACTGGTGGCAGCGCCGCGGAGCGCGGATTGGATTTCCAGGCACGCGTAAGCGCAGTCGTGATGGCCCACCTGCTAGCAGAACGGCCACTAGGCTGGCTCGAAGGGGTGTTGGACGACACGCCGGTGGAGTTGCATGCTGAAACGGGCGGCCCAGGCGATGACGTCCGCTTCTCGGTCAAGGGCGGAAAGCACGTGGAGCTTCAGGCCAAGCGCGGGCTGCAACGGGGAGATGACCTCTGGGACGCCCTGATGGGCCTGTCCAAGGGCGTTTCCGACGGCACGATCGACGCGGGGGTCTTGGCTGTGTGTCCGAACAGCAGCGGCACGATCCGCGAAGCCTTGGCCGAGGACATCGTCCGGCTGGGCGCGGGACGAACCGACGGACTGCGCGAGATTGGTCAAGCGTGGGCGGCGAAGCTATTGGCATCGTCCTTAGACGCCACCCTGGTATGCAGGCACTTGCGCATCGTCGTGGTCAGCGCGGTTGACGGGAACCGGGAGGCTGAGGCTACGGCCGCTGAGCGGCTTGGCCGCATCGTCCAGAACCAGGAGGCAGCCTGGCCGGTGCTTGTGGAGTATGGRCGGCGCTTGATACGCAGGAGGGAACGGGCGACACCAGAAGACATCTACCGAATCTTGTCCCTCGCTAAGGTCGCACTAAAGACTACCGAGATCGACACGCGCGTTCAGTTGTCCGCAGCCACCCGCGAATGGCTGCATCGCACCCACGCCAGCATGATCGTTCTTGGCGTGCATAGCAAAGTCCCCTTCGAGGCGTGTTGGCTCGAACTGGATGCACAGGCGATGGACGATGCGTCGACTGAACAGGAGGACCTCGACAAGGCTCTTCGCCGCTACCATGAGTACGGCCATCGCCGCAGGAACGGCGGCCCGTCGTTCGATTCCCAGACCATCGCACGTTTCGTTAGGAAGTGCGTGGTCGTGGGCGGCCCTGGCATGGGCAAGTCAACATTGCTCAAGAAGCTGGCATTGGACTACTCGGCCGACGGGTTCCTGACCCTCCTCGTGCGCCTGCCGCAGGTGGTTGCCCTTCTCGCCCGCGAAGGTCGTCGCTTCGAGGAAAGCTTGATGGAGGTGGCGCTCAGCGGCTCGGGTCTTCGAACGCCACTTGTCTCTCTTGAAGGGGCAGTCATCCTGTGCGACGCGTTGGACGAGTGCGGAAGCCAGCAGCCACTGGTGACTGCGAGCCTGCACGCCTTCTCCGTGGCACATCCAACCACCCGTGTCGTGGTAACCAGCCGCCCCATCGGCTACCGCCCGGGCGAATTGGCAGGATGGCGGCACTACGAGCTGCAACCGCTGGATGACACCGCGGCCGAGAAGGCGGTCACCAAGGTGCTTGAGGCAATCCCATTTGCCGATACGGCGCTGCGTTCACGCGCGGTGGAGCAAGCCATTGCCCAATTGAGCGCCAAGACTATCAAGGGTGCCGCCGCGCGGAGTCCCCTAATGATCACGCTGGTGGCAGCCCTTTCGGTCAAGGGCATTGATCCTGGGCTTAGCAAGGGAGCCCTGTACCGCAAGCTTTTCCAGTTGCTGCAAGACCATCCGCCCGCCCGGCTTACTGAACGCCCCCCAAGCGAGCCGGAAAGGAACCGGTTCCTGGAGATGCTCGGGTGGTGTCTTTTGTCCCATGGCAACGAACCGGCCGAACAAACTCTTGCACGATGCGCCCGTTGGTGGAGCGATGAGACGAGGGAATCCTTCCTCGTCAGTGAGACGAAGATCAGTGAGTGCCTCGGCTACTGGGAGTGCCTGGGCGTCGTCGAACGGGTACGCACGCACACTCAGGAGGCGATTACCTTCGTCCACAAGACCTTCGGAGAGTTTGCGGCTGCGCGGTACATGTCTAGGTGCGCTCCTGAAGCGCAACGAGACATCATCGTGCGCGCGATTGGTACGCCAGACTGGAAAGAGGCCTTGTCGTTCGCCAGCCACCTCGGCCTCACATCACTAATTCTTCAAGTCTGGGCTGAACTGGCGGAGCGTGGCGACACCAAGGCTGGCAATAGGCTTGACGACGCGGTCGAGCTGGTGGTTCAGGCGGGAGTGCCGCTAGCGAGCGACGCCCTTGCGAGCTTTGCGGAATGTTGTTGGCGCGCTGTGGAGAACACCGCCTCGCGGGCGCGCTATGCCGCCGGAGAAGCTCTCTGCCTGGTGTCCCAAGAACATTGGAGTTTGATCAAGGAAGGGGTTCTGGTACGGGTGGAGTCGCCCGATGGATGGAACCGGCTTGTCGCTTGGGCCTGCCTATGCGTCAGTACCGACCAGGGGCTGGCGATTCCGACGCTCATTGAAGCGCTACCTAGGCTGGCCGATTCTCGGCCGACCGATTCCTACCTTGGGGGGTTCTCCCTCCGGCCGAATGGGAACGCCGTATGGCAGCACCTAGTGCTCGGCGCGGCGCGGCGCATTCTCGCCACTCCGCCAGAGCCAGAGGCGCTGCGGGTACTCCATGAGCTGATTGGCGGCGCCAAGGGGCTGAATGTAGGCACCATCGGCGAGTTGGGGGTGGTATTCAGGCAGGCCGGACTGGAGCTAAGCGGGCTGCTGGACGAAGCATGGTCAAAGAACATGGCTCGGCTGATGCCGGATCGCGAACGGTGGAACCGCGAGGCAGCCTACTTGCTCGCACTCATCGATGACCCGTTGGTGGCGAGTGACGAAGCCGACAGCGACGATTCAGGTCACAGCTTCGAACTTGGCGCGTGCCTCACGGCAATCTCCTATTGGGAGATGCCTGCCGGGAACACCCCCAGCGAAACAGCGTCAGCTTCGGTGGATAGTGCAAGGCGCCTCGTCATTCACGCGCTCGTCCGGGGCGCTGGCGTAGACCACTCCCAACTAGTGCGACAGGCACGTGCGATGAAGAGGAAAATCCTTCACGACGTGAAGAACGAAGCATTCGGTTTCCTCGACCTGCCGAAGGTCGACGCGAAGGCGGAGTTCGATCATCCGCTTGTCGGCAAGCAATTCATGCCTGTGCTCGAAGACCTGATTGTTGGCCCGTGCCACCTCTTTGCGTCGAACGCGGCTTATGTGCTCTATTCAATGAACGAGGACCCAGACTACTCTGGCGCCGTGAAGCGGGTTCTTACCCGGGGCCGCGGCGAATCCCTTCGTTTGTCCGCTGCGCTGGCCAACCAACTGCCTGATGAGACAGGGCAACAGCTCATGCTGGACCGCCTGTGCCAAGGAGAAAGCACTCCGGGGTGCCGATACCTGTATTTGAGTCTGACCGCTCCCTATGGCGCCCGTCACCTCGAAGCTGTTCGAAAAGGTTTGGGTGGAAGCTCGGCCGGCGCCGCCAAGGCATCTGCGGAATTGGTTAAAGAGTTCCCGTTGGATGGCGCGTTGGCCGGAGAGCTGCGCGCCTTCTTTGACGAATGGCGGACCAAGGAAGAGCCGTATCCGAAGGGGGACGGGGTTGTTCCGGAAAGTCCTCGCGGCGAGTTGGCTAAGGCCCTGGCGACGGCGTTCACGCAGGACCACGATTTCCTTCTGACACTACTTGCGGACGAGCGACCCGAGGTGCAAAGCGCTGCGCGTGACCATTTCCTAGCTGAAGCTGCCGGCTCAGTACCGTTGCGCTCAAAGCTCTTGGAAGGAGTCCTAACAGGCGGGCTGCAACCTGATCTCCTCCGAGCCGCTGTGTCCAAAGGGCTGTATTCGGATGATGAGGCAATCGCCGTGGCCCGCTTGCTTCACAGCGAAGACGCTCGACTGCGCTATGCCGCGTTGCCCATTCTCGACGTGAAGCACCTCCAGCCGGACCAAGTGCGCGATGAGAGCAACCGGCTGTTGTCGGACAAGGAGTTGGACATCAGGGAGGGCGCCAGCCGCGCTCTGCATGGTCTAGAGGCGTTGAGCTCCGAACAGCAAACGCCGCAGCCTGCTGAGTAGCTCGTTGCTTCAGTCTTTGAGCGGTACAGCAGCGGTACATCCGTCAGTTCGGAAGCGCTTCGCCAAACTTCGCTAAGTTCCTGTCGCTCAAATACTTTTGGCTTCCCTAGCCTACGCTCGGCTTCGGTACACTTCCTCAGGTACGCACTGTTCCGCGCAAACTCATAATCCTTTGGTCATTGGTTCAAGTCCAATACGGCCTACCAATATCCATCGGGGTTTTGGCGCGTTGCGCGATATTGCGGCTCGCTCGCACACGGTGAAGGTCACCTTTGAGTAGCGTTTGCCATTGGCATTCGGTGGATTGCCTGCAAGGAGCGCCGCCTAGACTGCTGAACAATGAGTCTGCACGCAACTTTTCTCAGCGCTGAGGACGCCGGCGCTTGACGCGACGCCAAACCGTTCACGTTGGGGAATCCTCCGCAGTCGCCGGAACGTGCAATTGGGAACGTTGGAATCAGCTTCGGCGTAGAGACACGTCGGAGCTCGGAGTCGATGGCGTCATCGTTCAGCGAATTCAAGACGGCGAGATCGCCGGTGACGCGGAGTGGGACCCTCCGGGCGGTTGGAAGCCCTTTCGCTTGCGCCTGGATTCAGGGGAATTGGCTACGAGCTGGGCATCGGGTAGATGACAGATGCGCGTCGTTTCATCAACCGTAGTAGCCCGTTCGGCGGAGGCGCTCTTTGCACTTTCCCAGGACTACACGCGCCGGCTCGAATGGGATACCTATCTCTCCCAGGCCTATTTGCTTGGCGATGCTCATTCGGCGTCGGTAGGCGTGGAGTCCTATTGCAAGAGCCGGTCAGGCCCGGCGATGGTCTCGAAATACATCTCGTACTCACCGCCCACGCATGCCGCGGTTGAAATGGTCAGGGGGCCGCTGATTCTTGGCCAGTTCGGCGGCACCTGGCGCTTCCGTCAATTGCAGCCCCAGGCGACGGAAGTCCAGTTCATCTACAACTTCAAGGCTCGGCCGCGCTTCCTCGCCTGGCTCATCGAGCCAGTGCTGGCCGCCTTCTATCGCCACGACATGGAGCGGCGCCTGCAGGCCTTCAAGCTTTGGGCCGAATGGGATTCGGGCGCTGAGGCCGCCGGCGCTGCCACCCCTCCACCACCGTGACCACCTTCTCCCACGCATTCCGGTCATACGTCACCGCCGCAAACAAGTTGTCCTTGCTCGGCTGCTGCCTGACGGCAGTGCTGGCCAGCCGCTCCAGCGGCTCGCGCGCCGCGGCGACGCAGCCGTTCAGGTCGGTAAATGTGGTTCCTAAGCGATGGAACAGCACGCCGCGATGGAGTTCGGTGGCTTTCAGGGAGGCAGCCTCCAAGGCGCGCAGAAAGACGCGGGCTTGGCCGTCGCCAAGCAATTCGACGCAGAACTCGCGTCGCCAGCCGGTCAGGGTTTGCTCAGTGGTCAGCGTGGTCTGGGCGTCATCAATGTGCAGTGTCATCGGGGCAGTCTGCATCACGCCTTGTGACACACAGCCGACGGATGTATCGCGATGCTTCGAATCCGCCCCGCACGAGCTCGCCCGCTAACGCCAGCCTGCTGGAAGTTGCGCGCTGTTTCCTGCGCTCAGCGAACGAAGCTGATCCTCAGCTTGCCGTTGACCACCTTCACATCCCGCACTGCCATCTTGGCCATCGCCCCCTTGGCCGTGCTGGTGTCGATGGTGTAGACGGGATGGGACTGCAGCTGTGACTTGATCACCTGGGGCCCGCGCCACTTGACGATCTCGGCGTATTCAGCGGGCAGGCCATCGAACTCCAGCGTCGTGATCTTCAGGTCATCGAGGAAAAGCTGGCCTTCGGCCGGCACATAGCGCGGCTGGCCGGAGAAGCCGACGCGGCCGGTGCGCTGTTGGGTGCCGGCCTTCACCTGGGCGTCCACGGTGAGACCGATGCGGTCCTCGCCCTCGGTCAGCACGACGACGGGGTTGGACAGGTCCAGGCAGGCAATGACGATCCTGCAGTGATGCGTCGGGAAGCGCGGTGCGATGCGCGCCTGCAGTTCGGCCTGCTCGATGTCGAGATGGCCGTCGGAGATGCGGCTGACGATGGCGCAGGTGGCCAGGGCGACGGCGGCGAGCAGGGCGGCGGTGATGGCGACGAGGCGGCGGGTCATGGCGCCAAGTTTGCCTGCGACCATCGGGGATGCCGCAGGTCACCGCCGAGAGGCTTTACCTCAGCGCCAGCCCGTCGAAGGTGGTGGAGGTGACCCAGTCCAGGATCTGCTCGTGGGTGTACTGCCCGGAGTCCTTCAGCAAGGCCACCACCGGGTCGCAGGCGCGTGCGAACAGCGTGTAGAGCACGACCTCCGGCGGCAGATCGGCACTCAGCTGGCCGCCGGTCTGGGCTTCGGTGATCCAGATGCTGAGCCGGTTGCTCAGCGCGAGCAGGCGGTCCATGTAGGCGTCGTTGGACTGCAGCGACGCGCTCAGGTTGGAGTTGTGCGCCGGCAGGGAGGGCATCTCGCCCTCCAGCTGGGTCTGCATGGCCCAGCGTGCGACGGCCTTGAGTTGGGCGATGGCCGACACCGGTTGGCCGGCTTCGGCACCGCGCTCGGCGAGGCCGCGCCGTTCGTCCACGAAGGCCAACGCCCGGTCCAGGGCGCCCACCATGGCAGCACCGGCCAGTTCCTCCTTGGAGGTGAAGAACTTGTACAGGCTGGCCTTGGCCAGCCCCGCCTCGGCGGCCACTTCGTCCACCGTCATGCCGTCGTAGCCCTTGGTGGCGAGCAGTCGATTGACGGCGCCCACGATGGCGTCCTGGCGCACGCGCTGCAGCTGATCTCGGATCGAAGGACGTGCACCCATGTCCCGGATTCTAGACCGCGCCGACCGTCGAAAAAACTAATTGGTGCAATTTCCGTACTGATGAGTTATTGTTTGAACTGTCCAGTTCAATGTTTGCTCTGGTCAGTTCAAGCAAAGGACATCATGCAGCGCATCGCCGTCATCGGATCGGGCATTTCAGGGCTGGCGGCGGCCTGGCGTCTCACGGCCGCGCCGGGTGAACGCCGCGTCAGCCTGTTCGAGGCGGGCAGCCATTTCGGTGGCCACGCCAACACGGTGGACCTGAGCCTGGACGGCATCACGCATGGCGTGGATACCGGCTTCCTGGTCTTCAACCGCCGCACCTATCCGCTGCTGATCCAGCTGTTCGCCGACCTCGGCGTCGCCACGGCGGAGTCGGAGATGTCCTTCTCCGTCCAGGTGCCCAAGGCCGATGGCCGCGCTGGCCTGGAGTGGAGCGGCAGCTCGCTGTCCACCGTGTTCGCCCAGCGCCGCAACCTGCTGCGCCCGCGCTTCTGGCATCTGCTGAAGGAGATCCTGCGCTTCAACCGCCTGGCCACGCGGCTGGCCGAGAGCCATGCCGATCTGACGCTGCAGGGCTCGGTCGAGGAGTTCCTGGACCAGCATCGCTTCGGTGCAGGCTTTCGCGAGCACTACCTGCTGCCGATGATCGGCTGCATCTGGTCCTGCCCCGTCGACCAGATGCTGAAGTTCCCCATCGGCACCCTGCTGCGCTTCTGCCACAACCATGGCCTCATCCAGGTCACCGACCGGCCGCAGTGGATGACGGTGCGCGGCGGCTCGCGCAACTATGTGCAACGCATCGTGTCGCAACTGCAGGACGCCCGGCTCAACGCGCCGGTGCTCGGCCTGCAGCGCTCGGGCCGGCAGGTGCGGCTGCAGACCGCCCAGGGCTGGGAGACCTTCGACGCCGTCGTGATGGCCTGCCACAGCGACCAGGCCCTGGCCCTGCTGGCCGGCGGCGCGAGCGCGGATGAGCGCGCGGTGCTCGGCGCCATCCGCTACCAGCCCAATGTGGCGGTGCTGCACAGTGACGCGAGCGTGCTGCCCCAACGCAAGCTGGCCTGGGCCGCATGGAACTACGAGCGGGCCGGCAGCACGGCCACGGAGCAGTCCCAGGTCTGCCTGCACTACCTGCTCAACCGGCTGCAGCCCTTGCCTTGGCAGCAGCCGGTCATCGTGTCGCTGAACCCGGCGCGGCCCATCCAGGACGAGCTCGTGCACCAGCGCTTCGAGTACAGCCACCCGGTCTTCGACCTGGCCGCCCTGCAGGCCCAGCGTCGCGTGGGCGAATTGCAGGGGCGGCAGCAGACGTGGTTCTGCGGCGCCTGGTGCGGCTATGGCTTCCACGAGGACGGACTGCGCGCCGGCTTCGCAGCGGCCGACGGTGTGCTGCAGGCCCTGGGCACCGCGGTGCCCGAGCCCGAGAGGAGCGCGGCATGAATGGCCCGTGGATGGGCTTCGGCACCATCTGGCACCGCCGCCTGCGGCCGGTGGCGCACGAGTTCAGCTACCGCAGCTATTTCCTGCTGCTGCCGCTGCGCAGCCTGCGCGAGCAGCCAAGCGCGGCGCTGAAGCGCAACCGCCGCGGCTGGTTGAGCTTCCATGACCGCGACCATGGCGCCGGCGACAGTGACGCGCTGGCCTGGTTTGAGCAGTTGCTGGCGAGCGAGGGCATTGCCGATGCCGACGGCGAGGTCTGGCTGCAGACCTTCCCGCGCGTGCTCGGCTATGTCTTCAAGCCCGTCAGCTTCTGGTACGCCCACCGTGCCGATGGCTCGCTGGCGGCCGTGGTCGCCGAGGTCAACAACACCTTCGGCGAGCGCCACGCCTATCTGCTGGCCGGGCCCGAGCTGGCCTGGGGGGCGGAGAGCGTGGCGCGCAAGGTCTTCCACGTCTCGCCCTTCTGCGGCGTAGAGGGGGAGTACCGCTTCCGCTTCGAGCGCCTGAATACACCGGCAGGCCTGCCCGCCCACGCGCTGGCGCGGGTGGACCTGCATGACGGCGAAGGGCCGCTGCTGCAGACCAGCCTCGGCGGCGCCCTCGTCAGCTTGACCGCCGCCAGCGTGCGGCGCGCCCTCTTCGGCATGCCCTTCATGACGCTGGGCGTCGTGCTGCGCATCCACTGGCAGGCCCTGCGGCTATGGATCAAGCGTGTGCCTTTCTTTGCCAAACCCCAGGCGCCTCAGCGCTTCGTGAGCCGATGAGCATGAACCCCCATCCCGTCTTCGCCAACCCGGCCCTTGCGGCGCAGCCGCCGGCCGCCGCGCGCCGCCTGCTGCGCCTGCTGGAGCGCCTGCCCGTCGGGCAGCTGGAGCTGCGCCTGCCCGATGGCAGGTCGCTGCGCTTTCCCGAGCGCGCGCCGATCGCCGGTGAGTCGCGCGGCGTGCTGCAACTGCATGACTGGGCGATGTTCGAGCGCACGTTGAAGTCAGGCGACATCGGCTTCGCCGAAAGCTTCATCGCCGGCGACTGGGACAGCCCCGACCTGAGCCAGCTGCTGCGCCTGTGCCTGGCCAACCGCGAGCACATCGAAGGCCTGATCTACGGCAGCTGGTGGGGTCGGCTGGGCTACCGGCTGCGCCACTTGCTGAGGCGCAATTCCAGGGCCGGCAGCGCCAAGAACATCCATGCCCATTACGACCTGGGCAATGACTTCTACCGGCTCTGGCTGGACCCGGGCATGAGCTACAGCGCCGCCTGGTTCGAGGGCCGCGACGCGCGCGGCGCCGACCTGCAGCTGGCGCAGGACGCCAAGTTCCGCCGTGCACTGCGCGAGGCGCGCGTCGAGCCTGGCGCGCGCGTGCTGGAGATCGGCTGCGGCTGGGGCGGCCTGGCCGAGCTGGCCGCGCGCGAGTTCGGCGCGCGGGTGACGGGCGTCACGCTGTCCGCCGAACAACTGACCTGGGCCGAGCAGCGCATGCAGGCCGCTGGCCTCGACCAGCAGGTGAGCCTGCTCTACCAGGACTACCGCGACCTGCCGGCCCAGCATGCCGCCGAGCCCTTCGACGCCGTCGTCTCCATCGAGATGTTCGAGGCCGTCGGCCATGAATACTGGTCGGGCTATTTCCGCACGTTGAACGCCTGCCTCAAGCCCGGCGGCCACGCCTGCATCCAGACCATCACCATCCGCGATGACCTGTTCGAGCGCTATCTGCGCTCGACGGACTTCATCCAGCAATACATCTTCCCCGGCGGCCTGCTGCCCAGCCCGTCGGCCTTCGAGGCGGAGGCCCAGCGCGCCGGCTTCGTCGTCGAGAACCGGCTCGCCTTCGGCCGCGACTACGCCGAGACGCTGAGGCGCTGGCGCGATGCCTTCGTGGCGGGGCTGGATGCCGTGCAGCGCCAGGGTTTCGATCGGCGTTTCCAGCGCATCTGGAGCTTCTATCTGGCCTACTGCGAAGCTGCCTTCGACACCGGCAACACCGACGTCATGCAGTTCACGCTCCGCAAGCCCGCGCCATGAGCCCGCGGCAGCCGACACGACGCCTGGCGCTGGCCCAGCTCGCGGCCGCGGCCGCCTCCAACCCCATCGCCATGTCACAAGCCATCGCCGACACCCCGCCCTCCGCCGAGTTGCTCTCTCTGCTGCCGCAGGCCCGCCTGCAGGGCAGCGGCGTGCTGCGCTTCTTCGGCCTGCGCGTCTACGAAGCCAGGTTGTGGACCCAGCCGGGCTTCGAGGGCGACGACTACGCCCGCCAGCCCTTCGTGCTCGAGCTGGCCTACGACCGCCGCCTGGAAGGGCAGGCGATTGCCGAACGCTCCGTGGCCGAGATGCGGCGTGGCGGCAGCTTCGACGAGGCCAAGGCCAAACGCTGGCTGGCCTTGATGACCAAGGCCTTTCCCGATGTCGCCAGCGGTGACCGCCTGCTCGGCTTCAACGACGGCAAGGGCGAGGTGCGCTTCTTCCACAACGGCCGCTTGACGGCCGAAACGCTGGACGCCGAATACGCCCGCCTGTTCTTCGGCATCTGGCTGGCCAAGCAGACCTCGGCGCCCGCGCTGCGCGAGTCCCTGCTCGGCCTGGCGCGCTGACCGCTCGCCCGCCATGTCGGTATCCGCCATCGCCGCTGCCCCGCCCGCCCTCGGCTGGCGCCGCGGCATGGCCTATGCAACCTTGAGCGTGCCTCTGGCCTTCGTCTCCCTGCCGCTCTACGTCAACCTGCCCTACCACTACGCGTCGGCCTTTGGCATGCCGCTCGCCACGCTGGGCCTGGTCATGCTGGGCGTGCGCATGCTCGACGCCTTTGTCGACCCGGCGCTGGGGCGTGTGGCCGACGCGCTGTTCCGGCGCGGCAACGCGTGGGCTGCGGCGGCGCTGGGCAGCGTGGTGCTGGCCGCAGCCTTTGCGGCGCTGTGGTTGCCGCCGTCGATGGCGCCGACCCTGCTGCTGGCCTGGCTGGTGCCGGCGCTGCTGCTGTGTACGCTGGCCTACAGCGGCGTCAGCATCGTGCACCAGTGCTGGGGCACGCGCTGGGGCGGCGGGCCGGAGCTGCGCGCGCGGGTGACGGGCTGGCGCGAGGCCGGCACGCTGACCGGGGTGCTGCTCGCCAGTGCGCTGCCGGCCTTGCTGGGCTGGACGATGACGAGCCTCGCACTGGCCCTGCTGCTGGCCGCGGGCCTGCTGGGTTTGAGCCGGCTTGGCATGGCGGCCGCGCCGCGCCCCGAGCCGGGGGCGGCTGCGCCCGCGGCCTCGCCATGGCGGCACGCCGCCTTCCGCCAACTGCTGACCGTCTTCATGCTGAACGGCATTGCCGGCGCCGTGCCTGCCACGCTGCTGCCCTTCTTCATCGCCGACCGGCTGCAACTGCCGCACTGGCAGGCGCCGCTGCTGCTGACCTACTTCGGGGCCGCGGTGCTCGGCCTGCCGCTGTGGGTGCGCGCCGCCGGCCGCTGGGGGCTGTCGCCGGTGTGGCGAGCCGGCATGCTGGCCAATGTGCTGGCCTTCGCCGCCGCGCCGCTGCTGGGCGCCGGCGACGGTGCGGCCTTCGCCGTCATCTGCCTGTGCAGCGGCCTGGCCCTGGGCGCCGACCTGGCGCTGCCGGGCGCATTGCTGACGGGCGTCATCCACCGCGGCGGCGCCGGCCAGCGCGAGGAGGGGGTCTACATCGGCTGGTGGACCTGTGCCACCAAGCTCAACCTGGCGCTGGCCGCCGGCCTGGCCCTGCCGCTGCTCGCGGCGCTGGGCTACCGCAGCGGGGGTGCCGACCCGGCGGGCCTGCAGGCCCTGGCCTGGGCCTATGGCGGCCTGCCCTGCCTGCTGAAGCTCGCCGCCGCTGCAGCGCTGTGGCGCGCCGAGCGCCTCAACCCGACCTGGAAGGAACGCGGATGAATGCCATCCCACGCCGCAGCCTGTTGGCTGCAACCCTTGCCGTGAGCCTGGCCGGCTGCGCGGGCCCGCAGGTGCAGGACTACGCCAGCGAACGGCCTGCCATCGAGCTGCGCGAATTCCTCAACGGCGAGCTGACCGCCAAGGGCATCTTCACCGACCGCGCCGGCCGTGTCGTCAAGCGCTTCACGGTGACGATGAGCGGGCGCTGGGAGGGCGACAGCGGCGTCCTCGACGAGCGCTTCCAGTACAGCGACGGCAGCACGCAGCGGCGCGTCTGGCGGCTCAAGGCCCTCGGCCAGGGGCGCTACAGCGGCAGCGCGGACGACGTCGTCGGCGAGGCCGCCGGCGAGAGTGCCGGCAATGCCTTCCGCTGGGCCTACACGCTGGCCCTGCCGGTGGATGGCCGCGTCTGGAACGTGACGCTGGACGACTGGATGTTCCTCATCGACGCGCGCACGGTGCTCAACCGCTCGGCCATGAGCAAGTTCGGCCTGCACCTGGGCGACGTGACCCTGGTCATCACCAAGACGTGAACGCCATGCCGCTGTTCGGGTCACTCAACCCACCGCTTTCCGACTGGCAAGGTCGCTGGGTCTGGGTCATCGGCGCGTCGTCGGGCATAGGCCGGGCCACGGCGGCGGCGCTGTCACGGCAAGGCGCGCGCGTCGTCGTCTCGGCCCGTCAGCGTGACGCGCTCGACGCCTTCGTGCGCGAGCATGCGGGCAGCATCGCGCTGCCGCTGGACGTCACGCGACCGGACGAGATGCGCGCCGCAGCCGAGCGTGTGCAACTCCTGGCCCAGGGCGCGCCGGCGCTGGTGATGTACTGCGCCGGCCATTACCAGCCGATGCGTGCCACCGCCCTTGATCGCGCCGAGATGCAGCGGCATCTCGAGGTCAACTACCTCGGCGTCCTGAGCCTGCTCGACGCCCTGCTGCCACCGCTCATCACCGCAGGCCGCGGCCATCTCTGCCTGGTGGGCAGCGTGGCCGCCTACCGCGGCTTGCCGATGTCGCTGGCCTATGGGCCGACCAAGGCGGCTCTCAACAACCTGGCCGAGACCCTCTATCTGGACCTGCATCCTCTCGGCCTGGGCGTGTCCATCGTCAACCCGGGCTTTGTCGACACGCCACTGACGGCCGGCAACGAGTTTGCGATGCCCGGCCTGATCTCGCCCGAGGAGGCCGCAGGCCACATCCTGCGCGGCTGGGCCAAGGGGCGCTTCGAGATGAATTTCCCGCGCCGCTTCACGGCCTGGATGCGGCTGCTGCGCTGCCTGCCCGATGCCTGGTACTTCGCCGCCGTGCGGCGCATGACCGGCGTCTGAACTGAGAAGCTAGGGGGGGCGCCCCCCGCGCTGAGCGCATATCCATCTGCGCAAAGCGGCGTTCCCTCTTTGGGAGGCGCTGCCTAGAGTGCCGGGCAATGACACGCCTGCTCACCTTCCCCGACTCCCAGCACCAGGTGCTGTCGATCCGCGCCAAGGCGCTGGTCTTCGACGACCCGGCCTCGCGCGCGCTGCTGGCCCAGGCCGAGCGCGTGGCGGCGAGCGACGCCACCGTCCTCATCATTGGCGAGACCGGCACCGGCAAGGAGTTGATCGCCCGCCATATCCACAACAGCAGCGGCCGCCGCGGCCCCTTCCTGGCCGTGAACTGCGGTGCCTTCACCGAGCAACTGGTCGAGGCCGAGCTGTTCGGCCACGAGGCCGGGGCCTACACCGGCGCCACCAGCGCGCGCGCCGGCTGGTTCGAGGCCGCGGCCGATGGCACGCTGTTCCTGGACGAAGTGGGTGACCTGCCGCTGTCCGTGCAGGTCAAGCTGCTGCGCGTGCTGCAGGAGCGCCAGGTCGTGCGCATCGGGTCGCGCAAGCCCATCGACGTGCGCGTGCGCCTCGTGGCCGCCACCAATGTGCGGCTGGAGCAGGCCGTGGCCGCGGGCCACTTCCGCGCCGACCTCTATTACCGACTCAGCGTCGCGACGTTGCAGCTCAGCCCGCTGGCGCAGCGCCCGGGCGACATCCTGGCCCTGGCCGAGCATTTCATCGGCGTCTACAGCCGCCGCCTCGGCTTGAACGATGTGCGCCTGGCCCCCGAGGCGCGCGACGCGCTGCTGGCCTATGCCTGGCCCGGCAACATCCGCGAGCTGGAAAACGTCATCCACTACGCCCTCATCATCTGCCGCGACGAGCGCATTGCTCGCGAGGACCTGCAGCTGCACGCCATCGGGCGCGCGCATCCCGCGCCGGTGGCCTTGCCTGCCGCGGCGGGCGATGACGAAGAGGTGCTGGAGCGTGTCTTCGAGCGGCTGTTCGACGAGGCGCCCCAGGCCCTGCATGTCCGCGTCGAGTCCGCGTTGATCCGCGCCGCCTATCGCCATTGCCACCACAACCAGGTGCATACCGCGGCCCTGCTCGGCATCACGCGCAATGTGCTGCGCACCCATCTGAAACGGCTGGACCTGCTGCCGCCCGCACGCCCGGCCGCCGTGCAGCAGATCGCGCACGAACCCGAGCGCCAGGACGCGCGCCTTCACGCCGCTGCATGAGCACCGCACGGCCGCCCGAAGGTGCTCATTCCCGCCCGGCGGGATCGCGCGTAAGCGCGCAGGGTGCCCTAAATAAGCTAACGCGAAAAGCTTAGTTCGCGCGCCGCCGCGCGCTGCGCACACTGACCCGGCCCCTCTGATCCCTAGCCCCCCCACACGCCGATGAACGCCTCCACCTTTGCCCGTCGCGCCCTGGCGCCGCTCGCCCTGCTCCTCGCCGCCGGTGCCGCCCAGGCCCAGGGCGACAACCCCTATGGCCTCGCCTCCGTCTGGACGAACAGCGACGCCGTCACCAAGGCCGTGCTCTTCACCCTCGTGGCGATGAGCGCGGGCAGCTGGTACGTCATCATCACCAAGCTGTTGCAGCAGGCCCGCCTGGGCGCACAGGCGCGCGCCGCGCAGAAGGACTTCTGGAGCGCCGGCACCGTCAAGGCGGGCGCCGAGAAGCTGTCCGAGAAGAGCCCCTACCGCTACATCGCCGAAGCCAGCCTGGAAGCCACGCAGCGCCACCACGGCCTGCGCGCCAAGGTCGACTTTGCCGACTGGGTGGACCTGTCTCTGCACCGCGCCACCGAGCGGGTGCAGCGCCAGCTCTCCACGGGCCTGAGCCTGCTGGCCACCGTCGGCTCCACCTCGCCCTTCGTCGGCCTGCTGGGCACGGTCTGGGGCATCTATCACGCGCTGACGGCCATCGGCGTGGCCGGCCAGGCTTCCATCGACAAGGTGGCCGGCCCGGTGGGCGAGGCTCTCATCATGACGGCCATCGGCCTGTTCGTCGCCGTGCCCGCCGTGCTGGGCTACAACGCGCTGCTGCGCCGCAATGCGCTGGTGCTGGACGATGTGCGCGACTTCTCCGGCGAGCTGCATTCGGTGCTGCTGGGCTCGGGCCATGAAGAGCCCGCCGCCGCCAGCGCGCCGCAAGCCGCTGGCCTGACGCCGGCCCTGGCCTAAGCAGCGCGTCATGGCCATCCAGATCGCGCAGGGCGCCGACGAGGCTGTCTCGTCCATCAACACGACGCCCCTCGTCGACGTCATGCTGGTGCTGCTCATCATCTTCCTCATCACCATCCCGGTCGTGAACTTCTCGGTGCCGGTGGAGCTGCCCAAGCAGCGCAACGAGGTGCGCGAGAGCGAGCCCAAGGACGTCGTCATCACGGTCTCGCGCGACGGCAAGCTCTACTGGTTCGACGCGCCGGTGGCCAGCAAGGACGCCCTCTTCGAGCGGCTCAAGGGCATCGCCCAGCAGCAGCCCCAGCCCGAGGTGCATGTGCGTGGTGACGCCGGCAGCGACTACGCCCCCGTGGGCCGCGTGCTGCTGGCCGCCCAGCGCGCCGGCATCGCCAAGGTGGGCTTCATCACCGAACCGCCGGCGAGGTCGCTGTGAGCGCGGGACCCCTGCGCAAGGCGGCCCGCGCGCGCCGCCAGCTCACGTCGGCCCTGCCCGTGCCCGACATCAACACCACGCCGCTGATCGACGTGATGCTGGTGCTGCTGGTGATGCTCATCATCACCATCCCGGTGCAGCTGCACAGCGTCAAGCTCAACCTGCCCATCGCGCCGCCTTCGGCGCCGCCGCCTGTGCCGCCCGAAGTCGTGCGGCTGGACATCACGCCCGACGCCGTGCTGTGGAACGGCGAGGCCATCGCCGACCAGGTCGTGCTGCGCGAGCGCCTCGACGCTGCCGGCAAGCAGGCCACCCAGCCCGAGGTGCATGTGCGCCCGCAGCCGGGCGCCAAGTACGACGAATTCGCGGCCGTCATGACGGCAGCCCACCAGGCCGGGCTGACCAAGCTCGGCGTGACGGGCAGCGAACAGTTTCTGGACGACTCGAAGTAGGAGATTGAATCCATGAGCGCAGTTCTCTTGCCCGGCGGTTTGACGCTGGACGACACCCGCCCCGCGCCACGCCGTCTCGTTGCACCGGCGCCTCTCGCCGCGGCCGCGCCCTTGCGCTCGCAGCTCAAGCCGCCGGCCAATGCCAACCGCGGCACCGGCATCGCCCTCGTCGTCGGCCTGCACATCGTGCTGGGCTGGGGCCTGACCACGGGCCTCGCGTCCAAGGCCATCGAGGCGATCAGGAAGCCCATCGACATGGCCTTGCTGCCCGAGGTGCTGCCGCCGCCTCCACCACCGCCGCCGCCCAAGGTCGTCAAGATCGAGCCGGTGCAGAAGGTGGTGCCGCCGCCGGCCTATGTGCCGCCGCCCGAGGTGGTGCCCGTCGTCACGCCGCCGCCTGCGCCCATCCAGGTCGTGCAGGCCGCACCGCCCAAGGAGCCGGTCGTCATCGCCGCGGCGCCGGCGCCCGTCGTCGCGCCACCCGCACCGCCGCCGGCGCCCGCCATCGTCAAGCGCGAGATCAGCCTGGCCTGCCCCGGCTACGAAGCCGTGCTGGCCGGCGCGCTGGAGGAAGCCATCGACCGCGTCGGCCTCAAGGGCACGGTGCAGACGCTGATCAAGATCCGGGGCAACCAGGTGGTCGACGTGCTGCCGCAGTCGGGCCCGAAGGAATATCACAAATACGTCCAGGCGGCGGTCAAGCGCATGCGCTGCACGGCCGGCGGCGCCGACGAAATCCAGGTCTCTCTCCCCGTCATCTTTTCCTGACGTCAAGTGGCCCCTCGCTCGGTCTTGCTGCGCTGGACGCGCGCAAGCCCGATCGGTCCCCCGAGGGGACGGCGATGCGTGCCGGATCGACCGGCACGCACATCGCCAGACGGGCCGGCTACGGAGCGGCCTGGCGCTCGGCCCGAAGAACAGCGCCGCAAACAACTGAATATGAAATCTCATTCCCGACGCGGCCTGCTGCAGGGCCTGGGTGCACTCGCCCTGCTGCCGGGCGCAGCCCGTGCGGCTGACGCACCGCCCAACATCCTCTTCATCCTGGCCGACGACATGGGCTACGCCGACCTCGGCATCTACGGCCAGCGCGACTACGCCACGCCCCACCTCGACAAGCTCGCGGCCCAGGGCATCCGCTTCACCCATGGCTATGCCAACTCGGCAGTCTGCTCGGCCACGCGCTTCGGCCTCATCACCGGCCGCTACCAGTACCGGCTGCGCGGCGGCCTGGAGGAACCCGTTGGCGGCGACCAGCTCGGCCTGCCGCCCGACCACCCCACGCTGCCGTCGTTGCTGAAGGCGCGCGGCTACCGCACCGCGCTGTTCGGCAAATGGCATCTCGGCGCCTTGCCCAAGTACGGCCCGCTGAAGAGCGGCTATGACGAGTTCTTCGGCAACACCGGTGGCGCGGTGGACTACTTCACCCACAAGGCCGGCGTCGGCGCCAACCTGCCGCCCGATCTCTTCGAAGGCGAGGTGCGCGTCGACAAGGCCGGCTACTACACCGACCTGATCGCCGAGCACGGCCAGGCCTTCCTGCGCAAGCAGACGGCGAAGGAGCCCTTTCTGCTGTCATTGCACTTCACCGCACCACACTGGCCTTGGGAGGGGCCAGGCGACGAGCCCGTGTCGCGCCAGCTGAAGAACCTCAACCACACGGACGGCGGCAGCCTGAAGAAGTACGGTGAGATCGTCGGCGCGCTGGACGCGGCGGTGGGCCGCGTGCTGGCCACGCTGGAGGCGCAAGGGCTGGCGCAGAACACTCTCGTTGTCTTCACCAGCGACAACGGCGGCGAGCGCTTCTCCAACACCTGGCCCTTCAGCGGCCAGAAGTCCGAACTGCTGGAAGGCGGCATCCGCGTGCCCACGCTGCTGCGCTGGCCGGCGCGTGTGAAGGCCGGGCAGGTGAGTGACCAGGTCGTCATCAGCATGGACTGGCTGCCCACCTTGCTTGCCGCGGCCGGCACGGCGCCGCGGGCGGACTATCCGAGCGACGGCACCAACGTGCTGCCGCAGGTTCTCGGCCAGGCCGCCACGGTCGAGCGCAAGCTGTTCTGGCGCTACAAGTCCAACGCCCAGCGCGCGCTGCGCGACGGCGACTGGAAGTATCTGCAGATCAATGGCAACGAGTTCTTGTTCAACCTCGCCCAGGACCCGCGCGAACGCGCCAACCTGGCGGAGCGGGAGCCGGAGCGGCTGAAGCAGTTGCGGGCCGACTGGGTGGCCTGGGACGCAACCATGCTGCCGATCACGGAGGACGTGAGGAGCTACAAGATCAGCCCGAAGGTGCAGGCGGACAGGCCGGGAGGCTGAGCGGGGGCGCCGCGCTGGGCATCGTTCGCATCGGCCAAGCGGGGTAGAGTTGGCGCGGTGGCGGGTTCGCGTAACTTGACAGTTACACAGGCGCCCACCGATGTCCGGTGCTCCGGGAAGCGAACACTCAGCCCATGCAATATCTGTCTTCCAGCTATGCCCCGTGGGTGGTTGCCGCATCGCTGCTGATTGCCAGCTTTGCGTCCTATGTCGCGCTTGACCTGGCCAAGCGCGTCCGCACCCGCGACCGCGGTGTCGCCGTCAGCTGGTGGGCTGGCGGCTCGTTGGCGATGGGCACCGGCATCTGGTGCATGCACTTCGTCGGCATGCTGGCCTTCTCCCTGCCGATTGCGCTGGGCTATACCGTGGTGCTCACGGTGGCATCGTGGGTCGCCGGGGTCGCCGTGTCGGCCATCGCGCTGTATGTTGCGAGTCATGGCGAGCTCACCTGGCCCCGCCTGACCGGTGGCGCCATCGCGATGGGGCTGGGCATCTGTGCGATGCACTACACCGGCATGGCCGCGCTCGACATGTCGCCCGGCATCGTCTGGAATCCGCTGCTGGTCGCGGCATCGGCGCTGATCGCGGTCGCCGCGTCAGCGGCGGCGTTGTTGATCTTCTTCTGGCTGCGCAAGATGGGCGACCGGCGCGGCATGATCTTCCAGCCGTTGGCCGCGCTGGTGATGGGCATCGCCATCTGCGGCATGCACTACACGGGCATGGCGGCGGCGAGTTTCCCGGTCGGCACGGTCTGCCTGAGCGCGGACGCGCTGGCCGGCCCGCAACTCGGCATGGTGGTGTCGGTGTCGTCCGTTGCGCTGCTGGCGATGACCTTGTTCACGTCGACCCTGGATGCCCGCATGCGCAGCTCGCTGAAGGTTGCGAACGTGAAGCTGGAAACGGCCAATGAGGAGTTGCGGCGGCGGGCGTTCCAGGATCCGCTCACCGGCCTGCCCAACCGCATGCTGTTCGAGGACCGCCTGGCCCATGCGCTGCAGCGCCACGCGCGCACCGGGGAGCAGATCTCGGAGCGCAATGCCGGCAAGGTGGCCGTGCTGTTTGTCGACCTCGATGGCTTCAAGCCGATCAATGATTCGCTCGGCCATGCCGCAGGTGATACGGTGCTGAAGGAGGTCGCAGCGCGCCTGAGCACCGTGGCGCGCGATGCCGACACGGTGGCTCGCATCGGCGGCGACGAATTCGTGCTGCTGATGGAGGATGTCAGCAGTCTGGTGGACTGCGTCAGCCTCGCCCGCCGCCTGATCGCGGCCTTGTCAGCACCGCTTGAGATCGGTGGGCGGCGGGTCGCTTTGTCGGGATCGGTCGGCATCGCCGCCTACCCCGATCACGGCGACGGCGACAAACTGGTCATGCACGCGGACGCCGCGATGTACACGGCCAAACGCGCCGGCGGCAGCACCTATGCGCTGTACGAGACGCATATGGACGAAGGCGCGCAGGAGCAGCTCAATCTGTTGAACGACCTGCGTCATGCCATCGAACACGGGCAACTGCAGCTCCACTACCAACCCAAGATCGACGGCCAGCATGGGCAGATCCGTGGCGTCGAAGCCCTGCTGCGCTGGAATCATCCAGAGCGCGGCCTGCTGAACCCGGGTCTGTTCATTCCGATCGCGGAGCGCTTCGGCCTCATCAACAGCCTGGGCAACTGGGTCATCGACGAGGCCTGCCGGCAGATGCACGCCTGGGCGGAGATCGGCCTGAACATGCGCGTGGCGATCAACCTGTCGGTGCATCAGCTGCGTGAGGATGACCTGGCGGCACGGATCGAAGCGGCACTTTCCAGGAGCCTGGTCGAGCCCTCGCAACTGCTCTGTGAGATCACCGAGTCCGTCGCGATGGAGGACATCAAGAGCACCCAACGCGCCTTCGAGCAGTTGGCCCGCATCGGCGTGTTCCTCTCCATCGACGATTTCGGGACCGGCTACTCAAGCCTCAGCTATTTGCGCCAGCTGCCCGCTCGCCAGCTCAAGATCGATCGCAGTTTCGTCTCCGACGTCGAGACCAGCGCCGACGCCAGGGCCATCGTCAGCGCCGTCATCCAACTGGCCCACGAGCTCGGCCTGCGAGTCGTCGCCGAAGGCGTGGAGACCAAGGGCCAGCGCGACATCCTGCTGGCGCTGCACTGCGACGAACTGCAGGGTTATTTCCTGGCGCGACCGATGGCAGCCGAGACGCTGCAGGCCTGGAC
>NZ_JBFUFR010000031.1:0-81384 GCF_056403315.1 Roseateles sp. P2_H4
CGGCTATACTGCTTGGCTCAGTCGGGGCGTAGCGCAGCCTGGTAGCGCACTTGCATGGGGTGCAAGGGGTCGCGAGTTCGAATCCCGCCGTCCCGACCATTTTTATTGAAGTAGATCAACGGCTTAGCAGCTTCGGCAGCTAAGCCGTTTGTCCTTCTGGCCGCAGATTTGGGCTCCAGGGGTACACCCAGGGGTACACCGGCGCCGGGCTTGCAGGTTGTGAGAGCCTGACCCGGGACGCGAGCAGCTCGCATCGGCCCAAAGCGTCCTATGCGCCCTCGTCCAGGACGCGACCTTTGCACCGCGCTTGCCCTTCAGCATCACCATGTAGGTTCTCTGAACGCGTTCAAGAGCGCCGGGTGTGTCCTTCGGAGCAGTGAGCTGCAGTAGAGGAATAGCACACGTCATGGAGCCAAATGAAGATCTTGCATCGGCTCTTCGGCGCTGGAGATACCGCGCCACATAGTGACGCGACAGACCGCCTCTACCTCGAAAGTGAAGTTGGCAACGGGATCGGCGATGTCTTCGAGACCTCGTGCGGCGATGCGTGGGTCTGTTTCATGCAGCACCTCCTCAACGACACGACGCAGCTAGGTTCGGCGGTCGTGCGGGTTTTCTCCGGCTTACACGAGCGAAATGCGGTTCCGCCGATTGAGCAGATCGCCGGCGAAACGACGTCGTTCTATGCACACGTGATTCCCGCGGCGGGAACGACTCTGCAGTTGTGGCGGGAAGTGGGGACTGCAAAGTCAATGGTCGGGCTCAGTCGTCCACGACTGCGATGTATTCGGGGTCTTGTCGCTGCCCAACCAAGCGGACGACGAGCACGTAATCTGCGCGCTCGAAGTACCAGAGCGAAAGTGGAAAGCCGTCCAAGCGCCAAGCGCGCAGCCCATCGATGTTGAGGTCTTGGCCGATGGCCGGTGAGCCCATCCCAGGCTGTTGCTCGAGCGCATGCAGCGCCTTCTTCATGGCGTCGACCAGTTTCTTCGCGACCCGCGCCCCGGCTTCGGTGCGGTAGTACAGAACTTCGTCGCGGCGGTCTTGCTTGGCCGTCGGCGTCAGACGTGCAGGCTTCAATTGCCTCGGCCGTCGGCGATGGCGTTCAGTTCAGCCCAGTCGTCGCGCGTGTCCGCCGTTCCCGGGCCGCTGGCTAGGCCGTCCTCGACCAGGGCGCGCAGTCGCTGGAGTCGTTGCTCGCGCTGGTCCTTTCGAATCAGTTCGCGCACGTACTCACTGGTGTTGCCGTACTCGCCGGACTCGACCCGCCGGGCGACGAAAGCGCGCAGGGCGTCCGGGAGGGCGATGTTCATGGTGCCGGTACTCATGAGGGAAGCTTGAGCCCTTTGGCAACTGTTGTCAAGACATCTGGAATTCCTACGTAGGAGCTTCCAGCCTCAGAGTGTTGTCTCACTTTGTCCGAACAACGTTCGCAGCCGCCCGATCGCCCGTTGTCGGCCAGTATCCGTAGCCGCAGCGGGACGCCCATTGCACTTGTATACCCATTTCCAGCTTCTCTTCGCTGAGGCAAAACGCAATGTACGGAACGCGATGAAGTTCAACTTTCAGATCAGGAACCAGCTGGCCGTTCACGAGACTCCAAGTTGCGAGCGGCTCAGTCTTGAAGGGGTGCCCCAAATCATCAATATCAAAGAGGCGGAACAGCGCAACTGGAACATCGTGCGCGTCTACTGATGCGCCCATCTCGCGCTAAGCGCGGGTGATCCAGACTTCTGCAGCATCAAGCAGTGCCATTTGAGCCATAACGTTTGAGATAACCGGCATGACCCGGCTTGCCGGGACATGCCCGGTTGATTGAAGGGTTATGCGGAACTTTGAACGAGAGCAACATGACTACTCGACCGAGGTAATCACAATGTTGCCGCTTTGCTTGTTGTAGCTCACGGTGTGCCTGCCATTGGTGAACTGGTGTTCTTGCGGGCTGACAGACGCTGACCACTCGGGCTCTGGCAACGCTTTGCTGAGATTCTCTATTGATGCTACCGATAGAAGGCCTTGGCGCGGCAGGTTTGCGAACCACTTGTGCTTGCCGCTCCATTCAATGGGACATGCACTGGCGGAAGCTCCGGAACAGATGCGCTTCGCAATGAGCTCAATCTCAGCTTTCTGCACCTGGGAGAAGGAATGCCTTGGCTGGGAGGCAAACAGCATGATTGCGGCGAAGAACGCCACCGGCAACGCAATGAATGTGAGGATCGCGCGCTTGGATGAGAGGTTGATCGCAGTCACATGCCGCCTAACGAGGCTGGGCAATAACCCGATTTCCGCGATGCCCGCAGCGGCTGATCACCGTAGATGCTGAAGATTTCTTCATCGTTTGATGCATCGAGCCGCCGGCCCGATTGGATTGGACCTTGTGAATGCCCTGTGTGGCGCTTCTGGTGCCTTGCTCGCGTTGCGCATCTTTCGCATTCCTCATGAGCGTTCGCCTCTGTTGGCGATTTTCTCGATGTTGTGCACCAGGCAGAACAGCCGCCACTGCGTGCCGACCTTGTCCTTGCCGCGCAGCGTGAAGCGGCTCAGCCGCTTGTTATGGCGCAGGTTGGCTAACATCGGCTCGACGGTGGCGATGCGCTGGCTGTAGAGCCGGCGACCTCGGGGGCTGTCGATGGCCTTGCGCATGTGGTGCAGCGGGTCTTGAGGATCGTCAGGCATTCGAGTGTGCAGCGCCACCGTTTTGCACGTGGCGTCTGGCTTGCGGATGCATTGAGCGCGCTGCGCGCAGCTCTTGCAATCGCTGGCGCTGGCCTTGAAGTCCTGCCGCAGGTACAGCCCCACTTTGTACAGCGCGCCACTGCTTCGCAGCGTGCAGCCCGCCGGGCAGGTGCAGGTGTTGTCGCCGTGGAAGACGAAGTCGCCTGTGCCGAAGAAGCCCTTGACCTTCGGATTGGGACTTTCGCCTCGCGATCGCTTGTCGGCGAGCACTTCGCCCTTGGCCTTGTGCTTGGCCTGCTCGGCGAAGCTCGTCGCGCTGGCGCATCGCGTTGTCGGCCACGAGGGCCGGGATGGCGGCCTCCCACAAGGCCTGGACGTTGTCGTTGGAGTGGTAGCCGGCGTCTGCGGTGATCAAGGTGTCGGGCGCGCGCACTGCGGCCGTCGCTTCGATCATGGGCAGCAGCATGTTCTGTTCTGAGCCTGATCCCGTCACCTCGGCGGCCACGATGATCTGGTTCTCGCTGTCCACCGCCGCCTGCGCGGCGTAGCCCTGCATCACGCCTTTGCCTGTGGCCATCTTGGCGCTGTCGGGGTCGGTCACGTTGCTCTTGAACTCCTGGCCACGGTCGCTGCGCCGTGGCTCGTTGCGGGCCACGAATACTCATGGCGGCGCCGGGCGGTTCTGTAGTTCTTCCAGGGGGCGCAGCAAGCGCTCGGTCACGTCGGCGGGCAGGTCTTGGTGGGCGACCACCGCAGGCCAGAGCACGACGGGCGGCCGCACAAGCAACGGGGTGTCGAGTTTGACAACGTGCAGGTCGTCGTTGAGGTATTCCCGCTGACCACAATGCCGGGCTCGACACGACAGGCGCAGACCGAATCGACATTCACGCCAACTGCAAATGCGTCCGATGTATCGCGGGTCGGGGTGGGCCAAGAAGATGTCGGCACCGCTGTTGCGGGTCTGGCCCCTGCCCTTGAGCTGGCGACCCAGCCGAGCCAAGTCGGTCAAATCCATCAACGGCTCAACCGTGACCAGCACGTCGGCATCTTTGGGGTTCAGCTTGGGTGTGGTCAATGAACCAATCAGCGCGATGCGAAGCACGCCCGGCAAGCGGCACACTTGGCCCGTGAACTGCAAGACGCCATCGAGCAGGAAGCTGCGCAACGGTGGCGTGAGGGGCGGCGGCTCGCGCGGCGTGTCCGGCATGTCGTTCACTTTGAGGCTTGCCAGCCTACAAGAACTGGCGTGATGCCTCAACGACCGGTCCGACGGTTGCAGTGGGGATCGCGAAGTTGACGAGGATCGAGGCAGCGGAGCAGCAGCCCCACCGCAAGCACAGTCAAATCGTTGGCTGGACTGCCACAGCACGATGAACTGGGTACTTCCGTTTGATCACTTTGCTGACGCCCGCGACGCTTGGGCCTGCGGCCGCCATGGGTTGGTAGCGAGTTCGAATCCCGCCGTCCCGACCATTTTTATTGAGTAGATCAACGGGATAGCAGCTCAGGCCGCTAACCCGTTTTTCATTCTGGCCGGCCATCAGGCGTGGGCGGTCTTGAACTGCCCGATCACGCCCAGCAGCCCCGAGGCCTGCTGCTGCAGGCTTTCGGCCGCGGCGGCACTCTGCTCCACCAGCGCCGCGTTCTGCTGCGTGCCCTGGTCGATGGAGGCGACGGCCTGGTTGACCTGGCCGATGCCGCTGCTCTGCTCGGTGGCCGAGGCGTTGATCTCGGCCATCAGGTCGGTCATGCGGCGCACCTGGCTGACGATGTCGCTCATCGTCGTGCCGGCCTCGCCCACCAACTGGCTGCCCGCCTCCACCTTCTCGACGCTGGCGCCGATCAAGCCCTTGATCTCGCGCGCCGCCTGGGCGCTGCGCTGGGCCAGGGCCCGCACCTCGCCCGCCACGACGGCGAAGCCGCGGCCCTGCTCGCCGGCGCGCGCCGCTTCCACGGCCGCGTTCAGCGCCAGGATGTTGGTCTGGAAGGCGATGCCGTCGATGGTGCCGATGATGTCGGCGATCTTGCGGCTGGACGCGCTGATCTCGCCCATGGTCGTCACGACACGCTGCACGACGTCGCCACCGCGTCCGGCCACCTCGGTGGCTGCGCTGGCCAACTGGCTGGCCTGGCGTGAGCTCTCGGCCGTCTGCTGCACGATGGAGGTCATCTGCTGCATGGACGCTGCGGTCTGCTGCAGCGAGCTGGCCTGCTGCTCGGTGCGGCTGGACAGGTCATGGTTGCCGCTGGCGATCTCCTGCGAGGCCGTGGCGATGCTGTCGGCCGACTGGCGCACGCGGCCCACCATGTCGACCAGGCCGTCGTTCATGCGCTTGAGCGCCGCCAGCAGCTGGCCGGTCTCGTCCTGGCGGTCGACGACGATGTCGGAGCTCAGGTCGCCCGAGGCGACGGCCTCGGCCAGGCGCACGGCGCGCTCCAGCGGCCGCGTAACGGCATTGCTCAACGCCAGACCCAGCAGCACGGCGGCGGCCACGGTGGCAGCGCTGACGAGCAGCATCACCAGACGGTCGCGGTCATAGGCGCTCTCGGCCTGCTGCACGCGCGCGATGGCCGACTGCTCCTCATAGGCGATGAAATCGCCGGTGGCCTTCAGCAGCGCCGCGAGCAGCGGCCGGCATTCGGCATTCATCTTGGCGATGGCGTCGTCACGCTTATCGTTCAAGGCCATGCCGACAATGGACAGGGCCACCGGTCCGTACTGGGCCTCGACGCGCTCCATCTCGCCCACCAGAGCGGCGTCGCGGTCGCCCAGGTCGCCGGCCTTGGCCAGCGCCTGCTTGAGCTTGGCGAGGGACTGCTGCATGTCCTCGTGGGCCTTGGTGACGGCCACTTTTTCGACGTCGCGATCTGCCGCTGTCATCACCAGCACCAGATTGCGGGCCGCGATGGCGCGCCGCGAGGCGGCGTCGCGCACGTCGTTGGCCATGCGCTCACGCTCGCCAACGCCCTCGAGGTAGCCGGTGAAGCGCCCGTTCGAGCGGCTCAGCGAATTCAGGGCCAGGCCCGACACCAGCAGCACGACGGCCGCCAGGGAAGCAAACCCAAGCATCAGCTTGGTCCTCAGGCGCAGATGGTTCAGCATCGCTCGACTTTCAGTTCATGACGCGACGAAACGGGAGCCCGCGACAAGCGGAATGCACCCTGCGTCCGTTGAACGCCACTCTAGGGATCACCACCCAGGCATGCTGTGGGGAGTTCTGGACCGCCGCTGTGGGGGGGGGCACGGAAACCGGCGGCAGCGGCCCGGCTCAACCGTGAGGAATGCTCGGCGCTACCGACAAAGGCAACCGTACGCGGGCATCCAGACCCGACACGCGGGGGCCCTCCATGCGGTTGCTCAGTTCGATCTGCCCGCCCAGCGAATGCACCAGGGCCTGGCAGATCGCCAGCCCCAGGCCCGAACCCTTGCCGGCGTCGCCAACGGCAAAGGGCAGGAACAGCCGCTCCTGCTGCTGCTGCGTCAGCCCCGGCCCGCCATCGGCAATCAGCAGCTGCGCCCATGCGGAGTCGACCGACAGTGCAATGGACAGCCGCCCACCACTGCCGGTGTGCTGGATGGCGTTGTGCAGCAGATTGCGCGTCAGCTCCCGCAGCGCCCACTCGTGGCTGTCGACGGCGGCCGGCTCGGTGTGGATATCGAAGTCCAGGCCCTGCTTGGCGATCAGCGGCGCCAGGTCCAGCGCCACGGCGCGTGTGATCTCGGCCCAGTCCTGCGTCGGCATTGCCTCGCCGGGCTGGCGCATCTGCTCGGCGCGCGCCAGCGCCAGCATCTGGTTGGCAAGCTGGGTGGCGCGGTTCACCGTCGTGTCGATTTCGGCGAGGGCCTGCAGGGGCTCCACATCGCCCTGGCGGGCCGACTGCACCTGCACCTTCAGCACGGCCAGCGGCGTGCGCAGCTGATGCGAGGCGTCGCGCACAAAACGTTTCTGGTGCTCCAGCAGGCGGGACTGGCGGGTCAGCGCGTCGTTGGTGGCGACTATCAGCGGCGTCAGCTCGATGGGAAGGTCAGGCGCCTGCAGCGGGCTGAGATCGTCGGCGTCGCGGGCGCGCAGGGCGGCACTGAGTTCACGCACCGGCCGGGTGGCGCGCTGCACCACTGTCCAGACGACGATGGCGATGACGCCCAGCAGCGCCGCCTGGCGCCACAGCGTGTCCAGCAGGATCTGACGCGCGAGGCCACGGCGCAGGTGCAACGTCTCGGCGACCTGAATGGTGGCCAGGCCCATGCCGGTCTGGCCGGACACCGGCTGCAACAGCACGGCCATGCGCACCGGCTCGCCGCGGAAGCGCGCGTCGTAGAAGTCCACCAGCGCCTGGTAAGCGCCCTGGTCCGGCAGCTTGCCCGTCCAGTCGGGCAGGTCCGCGTCGCCAGACACCAGCTCGCCCTTGAAGCCGCGCACCTTGAAGTAGAGCCGGCTGCGGCCATCGGTCTCGAAGGCCTCCAGTGCCGAATAAGGCACCGGCGCCAGCAGCCGCGCCTGCTCACCGCTGCCCGCCACGCCGAGCAGTTCGCCGATGGCCTTGGCCGAGGCCAGCAGCGTGCGATCGTAGGCAGTGTCAGCGGCGGCCAGCGTCTCGCGGTACAGGCTCACCGTGTTGACGGCCACCAGCAGGCCCACGGGCAGCAGGATGCCCCACAGCAGACGGGCGCGCATGGAGAGGGCGGCGAGGCGCTTCATCGGGTGCAGCTCAGTCGTCCGACTGAAGCAGGTAGCCCAGACCGCGCAGCGTCACGAGCTTGGCGCTGCCCGCTGGCAACCGCTTGCGCAGCCGGTAGGCCACCACCTCGATGGCGTCTTGCTGCGCGTCCGCCGCGTCTGCAAACACCAGCTCGAAGAGCTTGTCCTTGGCCACCGCCTGGCCCGGCCGCACGAGCAATGCGCGCAGCAGTGCAGCCTCGCGCGGTGCCAGGTCCAGCGGCTGACCCTGGTGGTAGACGGCGCCGCTCGCAGCATCGGCGCGCAGGCCGCAGAAGGTCGGCGCGTCCAGTGGACGGGCCTCGCTGGCCTGGCCCTGGCGGCGCACCAGCGCGCGGATGCGGGCCTCCAGCTCGTCGAGGTCGAAGGGCTTGGGCAGGTAGTCGTCGGCGCCGGTGTTCAGGCCCAGGATCTTGTCGCCCAGCGTGCCGCGCGCCGTAATGATGATGACGGGCGTCGTCAGCCCTTCGGCGCGCGCCTGGGCGAGCACGTCCAGGCCGTCCAGGCCGGGCAGGGACAGGTCCAGCAGCACGACGTCGGGCACGCTGGCGCGCCAGCGGCTCAACGCCTTCGCGCCGTCGTCGCAGATGACGACCTTAAACCCGCGCCGCTCGAAGGAGCGCTGCAGCGTCGTCTGCATCGCGACGTTGTCCTCGATCACCAGCAGCTTCATGGGCCGGCAGGCTAGCACTGCAATCCGATGGAGACAGGGTTGAGGTTTACCCCGAGCCGATGGACAGCGGATTGACAGCCTCTCTGTCAAACATGCCACCTGTAAAACAAAAACCGGCCGCTTCCTCATCGCGAGCGGCTCGGCCATCATGTCGGGGCGAGATTCGCCCCGAGACGACAAGGAGACAAGCAATGCGTCGCGATACCTTTCTCAAGTCCCTGGCGGCCCTGGCCGCCGCCGGCGCATGGCCGCTGTCGGCCAACGCGGCCGGCGTGCCCATGAAGATGATGATTCCCGCCAACCCCGGCGGCGGCTGGGACACCACCGGCCGTGCCTTCGGCAAGGCGCTGCAGGACGCGGGCCTCGCGTCATCCGTGCAGTTTGAAAACAAGGGCGGTGCGGCCGGCGCCCTGGGCCTGGCCCAGTTCGTCAACGCCAGCAAGGGCGACCCGCATGCCCTGCTCGTCATGGGCGCCGTCATGCTGGGCGGCATCATCACGGGCAAGCCGCCGGTCAACCTGTCGCAGGCCACGCCCGTCGCGCGGCTGATCAGCGAATACAACGTCTTCGTCGTCCAMGCCGCCTCGCCGCTGAAGGCGATGAAGGACGTCATCGACCAGCTCAAGAAGGACCCGGGCAGCGTGAAGTGGGGCGGCGGCTCGCGTGGTTCCACCGAGCACGTCGCCGCGGCCATGATCGCGCGCGATGTCGGCGTCGATGCGGCCAAGATCAACTACGTGCCCTTCCGCGGCGGCGGTGAAGCGGTGGCTGCCATCCTGGGCGGCAACGTGACCGTCGGCGGCAGCGGCTTCAGCGAGTTCCAGCCCTATCTGGAGAGCGGCAAGATGCGCGCCATCGCCGTCACGTCGCCGCAGCGCATCAAGGGCGTGGATGCGCCGACGCTGAAGGAGCTGGGCATCAATGTCGAGATCGGCAACTGGCGCGGCCTCTATGCACCGCCCGGCATCAGCGCCGAACAGCGCAAGGCCCTGACCGACATGGTCGTGCAGGCCACCAAGAGCAAGAGCTGGGCCGAATCCATCGAGAAGAACGCCTGGACGCCCGCCCTGATGACCGGCCCCGAGTTCGACGCCTTCGTCGATCGCGAGTTCGCGACGCTGCGCGCCATCATGGTCAAGTCTGGAATGATTTGAAGCCCCTCGTCTGGCCACGCTGCGCTGAACGCGCGCGTGTCCAGCCGGTCCCCCGAGGGGACGGCGATGCTCGCGGCATCGAGCCGCGAGCACATCGCCAAAGGCGGGCCGGCTAGGGAGCGGCCCGGCGCTCGGCCCGCAATACTCAAGTCACAAAGGCGATCCTCATGAGCAGCAACCCTTCCATGAACGGCCAGACGCTCGTCGGCGTCGGCGCCCTGATCGTCGGCGCCGTGATGGCCTATGGCGCCACCTTCATCTCGTCGGAGGCTGGCTATGCCGGCGTCGGGCCCAACGCCCTGCCCTGGCTGGTGTCGGTGGTACTGATGATCTGCGGCGGCTGGCTGGTCTGGGAGGCGCGCAGCGGCGGCTTTCGCGAGATGGAGGCGCCCTCGGGCGCCGAACGTGCCGACTGGCATGCCGCCGCCTGGGTGGTGGCGGGTGTAATCGCCAATGCCAGCCTGATCACCACGCTGGGCTTCATCCTGTCCTGCGCACTGTGCTTCGCACTGGCCGTGCGCGGCCTGCGCATCTCGGAAGGCAAGCCGGGCGGCGCGCTGAAGAGCAGCCTGCTCGACCTCGTCACTGGCATCTGCATCTCAGCGCCGGTGTTCTGGCTCTTCACCAAGCTGCTGGCGATCAACCTGCCCGGCCTGACGGCCAGCGGCTGGCTGTAAGGAGGACGCCATGATGGATCTCTGGACCCAACTGCTCGGCGGCTTCGCCACCGCCGGCACGCCCATCAACCTGATGTGGGCCTTCCTCGGCTGTGTCATCGGCACGGCCATCGGCGTGCTGCCCGGCCTGGGCCCGGCGGTGACGGTGGCCATGCTGCTGCCCATCACCACGCAGGTCGAACCGACGGCCTCATTGATCTTCTTCGCCGGCATCTACTACGGTGCGATGTACGGCGGCTCGACAACCTCCATCCTGCTCAACACCCCCGGCGAGACCGGCACCATGGTGACGGCGCTGGAGGGCTTCAAGATGGCCAAGAGCGGCCGCGCCGGTGCGGCCCTGGCTACCGCAGCCATCGGCTCCTTCGTGGCCGGCACCATCGCGACGGTGCTGGTCACGTTGTTCGCGCCCATCGTCGCGGACTTCGCCGTCACGCTCGGCCCGCCGGAGTACTTTTTGCTGATGCTGCTGGCCTTCACGACGGTCAGTGCGGTGCTGGGCAAGAGCACGCTGCGCGGCATGACCTCGCTCTTCATCGGCCTGGCACTGGGGCTCATCGGCCTGGACCAGATCACTGGCCAGGTGCGCTACACCGGCGGCGTGCCCGAGTTCATGGACGGTATCGAGACCGTGCTCGTCGCGGTCGGCCTGTTCGCCGTGGGCGAAACGCTCTACATGGCGCTCTACGAAGGCCGCAGCACGCAGGATCTGAACAAGCTCGGCAGCGTGCACATGACGCGCCAGGAATGGAAGCGTTCCTGGCCCGCCTGGCTGCGCGGCACGCTCATCGGCTTCCCCTTCGGCACCATTCCCGCGGGCGGCTCCGAGATCCCGACCTTCCTCAGCTACGCCACGGAACGCAAGCTCAGCAAGCACCAGGAGGAGTTCGGCACCAGCGGCGCCATCGAGGGCGTGGCCGGCCCCGAGGCCGCCAACAACGCAGCGGTGACGGCCACCCTCGTGCCGCTGCTCACGCTCGGCATCCCGACCTCGGTCACGGCGGCCATCCTGCTCAGCGCGCTGCAGAACTACGGCATCCAGGCCGGCCCGCAGCTGTTCACCACCTCGTCGACCCTGGTGTGGGCGCTGATCGCTTCGCTGTACATCGGCAACGTCATGCTGCTGGTGCTGAACCTGCCGCTGGTGGGCCTGTGGGTCAAGCTGCTGAAGATCCCGCGGCCGCAGCTGTATGCGGGCATCCTGATCTTCGCCACCGTCGGCGTCTACGGCATGCGCCAAAGCGCCTTCGACCTCTTCCTCATGCTGAGCCTGGGGCTGATGGGCGTCGTCATGCGGCGCTTCGACTTCCCGACCGCACCCGTCGTCGTCGGCATGATCCTTGGGCCGCTGGCCGAGGCCCAGGGCCGCAACGCCCTGTCCATCGGCAGCGGGCACTGGAGCGTCTTCATCGAGAGGCCGCTGTCCGTTGGCCTGCTGGTGCTGCTGGTGGTGGTGCTGGTGCTGCCGCGGGCGATGAAGCTCATGCGTCGTCGCTGAGACGACTGCGGGCGGCCCTAGCGCCGCCCTCGCTGTTTTTAGGACCAGCCGCAATTGCCCCGGGAGGGGCGCGGTCGCTCCCATGAATCCGCTGCAATGGATTCTTCAGGGAGCGCCCAATGAGGCTTGAAAACTACAACGTCGCCAGCTTCGAGGACGTCGGGGTCGCCGACGAACCGATGGCGGCCACTGCCGCGCCCGCGGTCGAGCCCGCGCCGGAGCCTGAAGCACCCAGCACCCAGCACCCTGCTGAGCGAGATGGCGCAACAGCCGCCAGTGGTCACGCTGACGCCACCGCCGGCGCCCGTCCCGCCTGAGGCCAGGCTTGCCGACACGCCGCGGCAGCAGCCTGGCGCCGAAGACGCGGACGCCCGCGTCAAGCCCCTGGCCAATGCCGCCGAAGCGCCGGCCGCCCCCAGTTGGCAAGGCATGAGTCTGCCCAGCGCCGCACCCAGCCCTGGACCCGGCATCGACGCCGCAACCTTTGCCCGCATCGAGGCCATGGGCAGCCGCGACTCCTCCGCCGGAGGCAGCCGCGGTGGGGGCTTTGGTGGCTTTGGTGCCGGTGGATTCGGTGGCGGCAACGAGACCGAGACCTGGGATTACAGCTACTCCGGCGTCGACGGCGCTCCGGACGTGAACATCTCGGTCACCTACCAAGGCGATACGCCGGTCAGCTCGATGACGACGACCACGCTGAGCGACAGCGGCTCGAGCGTGAGTTTCATCCCCCAGGAAGTCATCACCCTGCCCACGCCGACGGGCATCTCCGACCTCGCCGCTGATGTGCCGCCGACATGTCGACCTGGGCCTGCGAGGGCTGGCGCTCAGAACGGGTCCTTGAACTCCATCGTCAGGAAGAAGGCGCCGCGCGCCTCGCCGGCCTGGCGGCGCAGGTTGACCATATAGCCCAGGCTGAAGTCCACGCTGTCGACCAGCGTCACGCGCAGCCCGGTACCCACGCCGATGCGCGTGCGCGGGCCCGCCTGGCGCGGGCCGAGGTTCACGGCGTCGAGCAGCAGCAGCGGGCTCACGGCGATGGCGTTGACCTCGTCCATCAGCGTGTCCACGATGTGGCGCACCGGCTCGATCTCGCGGCGCGCGGCCTGCTCGGCCAGCTTGGGGTCGGCCGCGGCGAACCATTGCACCAGCCGTGCGACGGAGGCCTGCAGCGCCGCCGCTTGCCGCGCGATCTCAGGCGCGCCCAGCCCGGCGCACAGCGCCACCACCTGCCCCAGCGTGTTGGCGGTGTCTTCGCCGGGCAGCAGCTCGGTGAACAGGCCCAGTTGCGCGAGGCTGGATTCCTGCAGCACCTGGGCGACTTCGTTCTGCGCCTGCGCCAGCTGGCCCTTGCAGCTGGCGAAGGCATCGGCACCCGTGCTGCCCGCCGCGGGCTCGGCCGCGGCGACGGCGCCGCCGAGTGCGGTCAGCGCCTGCTGCACCTGTGGCAGATGGGCGATGGCCTGCAGATAGGTGGGCAGCGTCGTGCGGTTGTCCGCCGCCAAGGCACCCACGGCGGAATCCAGCTGGCCACTCAGCGCAGCGCGAACCTGGGCGTCGTGGTAGGCCTCGGCGGGCACCAGCGGGCGGTTGTAGACCGGCAGCGCCGCCGTCAGGCTCAGCGCCGCGAAGCGCCGGTAGCCGGGGTGGGCGCTGCTGCCGGCCAGCGCATTGGTGCCCAGGCTGCGCAGCAGCGGCGCCGCACGGATCTGCCATTCCTCGCCGCCGGTGAAGCGCTGCTCGCGCCCGCCGGCAAAGAAGCGCACGCTGTGCGGCACCACGCCCGGCTCGCGCAGATGGCCGAAGCTGAGCCGCGTGTCCAGCGACAGGCTGCGGTGGTCGGCCACGGGCCAGCGGCCCTCGTGCGCGATGTCGACGATCTGCTTGACCCAGTCCAGGCCCGCACCGCCGCTGCCGGCGCCCCACTCGACCGCATAGCTCATGGCCAGGCTCTGCCGCGCCAGCCGCGCCGTGGTGCCGGCCATCAGCTTGAGGGACTGGTAGTGCTGGTCCGACACCAGGCCGGCGGCGAAGTCGTCCTGGCCGCCGCTGCGGTGCTCGCCGGCATCCAGCGCGGCGCCCACGCGCAGCGGCAGGCCCCAGTTGCCCAAGGGACGGGTCTGGGCGATCAGCAGCCCTTCGACACGGCTCTGGCCCAGCCGCGACACGGCCTTGGCGGGAGCCGATTGGTCGGCATAGGCCAGCCGCCAGGCCGTGTGGGCCCAGGTGCCGCCGCTGTGTTCACGCCCGCCCTGCAGCGCCATCGCCAGGTCGTGCAAGCGGTCGCTGGCATAGCCGTCGACGGCGAGCGAGCTCCAGTAGGCGTCGGCGCCCCCACCGCTGCGCTTGTACAGCGCCGACGCGCCCCCGCCCATGCCCTCGCCGGCCTGGTAGCCCAGGCGCGGCTGCAGGCGCAGGCCTTGGCGCAGGGCTTCCTGGCCGGACTGCTGCTCGGGCGCCGCCGTCTCGCGCTGCCGCGACTCCCAGCTCAGGCCCACCGAGGTGGAGGCCTTCATCGCGTAGACGAAGAACACCAGCTCCAGACCCTGCGGCGTGCAGCTCACCGTCAGCGGCAACACGCGGCCGCCGACGCGCGCTTCGAGATCCATGGCGGCAAAGGGCAGCGCCGCGATCTGGTTCCAGACTGCCGTGACCTGGCTGGCGCTGTACGGTGTGCCGAGCAGCGGCGCGGCCAGGGCCTTGGCCTTGTCCAGGTCCGCACGTATCCAGGGCAGGAAGGCCAGCGGCGTCCTCACGTCCACGGAACGGATGACCAACCCGCCCCAGGCGCCGTTGGCCGGGCAGGCAGCGTCGGCGGCGACCACCTCATTGCGCCCGGCCTGCGGGTCGGCGGCGGCGACTGCGGGCACCAGCAAGGCCAGCGCCCAGCTCGCCGCCAGCAGCGAGGGGTTCACCGCTTGAGCAAGGTGCGCTGGATGGTGGCGTCGGCCGGCTGGCCACCCGGCTGCTGGCTAGCGAGGGCGGCGTTGGCTGCCGGGCCGGCCAGGAAGGCCGCCTGCGTGGCGCTCAGGCCGTTGGTGGCGGTGGCGGCGGCCTTGCTGTGCAGCTCCTTGTCCACCACCACGTCCAGGCTGACGCGTGCGTCGCCATAGGCCACGGCCTTGTCGTCGCGGCGGAACAGCTTGAAGTGGATGGTCCAGGTCGGCAGGCCGTTGTCGTCGCTGACCTTCTCCAGCCCGAACACGATGCGGCGCAGATCGTCCTTGGTGTTCACGACAAGGTCGACCTTGATGTTGGTGATGACGTGTTCTCGGGTGGTCATGGCAGTCTCCTGGTCGATGGCGATGGACGCGGCATGAGTAGGCCGCTGGACCGCGGCGCGGTCATCCGTAGGAATGGGGAAGCTCGGCCTCCTCCAGCGGTGCCAGCAGCAGATTCAGTTCGGGCGCGCTGAACTTGCTCAGGGCGCCGCCGTCGTCGCTGCCCAGCAGGCCGTCGGCCAGCGCCCGCTTGCGCGCCTGCAGCTCCAGCATGCGCTCCTCGATGCTGCCCTGGGCGACGAGCTGGTAGACGAAGACGGGCTGGTCCTGGCCGATGCGGTGGGCGCGTGCGCTGGCCTGGGCCTGCACGGCCGGGTTCCACCAGGGGTCGACATGGATGACGGTGTCGGCCGCGGTCAGGTTGAGCCCGACGCCGCCGGCCTTGAGGCTGGCGAGCAGGATGGGTTCCTCGCGCGCCTGGAAGCGGCGCACGACCTCGCCGCGCTGGGCAGCCGGCGTCTGGCCGGTGAGGCGCAGATGCGGCAGCTGCAAGGCATCCAGCTCCGCGGCGATCAGGTCCAGCATCTCGGTGAACTGCGAGAACACCAGCAGGCGCCGGCCCTGGGCGACGAAGTCGGGCAGATGCTCGCGCAGCCATTCCAGCTTGGCGCGCTCGAGACCGTGCGGCATCTCCACGGCCTTCAGCAGCAGCGGGTCGCAGCAGACCTGGCGCAGCTTGAGCATGGCATCCAGCACGCTGATGAGGCTGGTGGGCGTGAAGCCGTCGCGCGCCAGGATGCRCCTCACCATGTGGTCGGCCGCAACGCGCACGCTCTCATAGAGCCGCTTCTGCTGGCCCACCAGCGTGACGCGCTTGACCAGCTCGGTCAGCGGCGGCAGCTCGGTCGCGACTTCGGTCTTGAGCCGCCGCAGGATGAAGGGCCTCACACGCGCCGCCAGCAGCCGGGCGCGTGGCCCGTCGCGATTCACCTCGATGGGCTTGCGCCAGTGGCGCGCGAAGTTGCGCGAGTCGCCGAGGAAGCCCGGCATCAGCAGGTCGAACAGCGACCAGAGCTCGCCCAGGTGGTTCTCCAGCGGCGTACCGGTCAGCGCGAGGCGGTGACGGGTGTCGAGCCGGCGCAGCGCACGCCCGGCGCGGGCCTGAGCGTTCTTGACGGCCTGGGCCTCGTCGAGGATGAGCAGATGCCAGGCTTGGGCCGACAAGGTGCGCAGGTCGCGCCAGACGAGGTTGTAGGTGCTGAGCACGACGTCGACGTCGCTGAGCTGCGAGGCCTCGCGATCGGCGCCGTGCCAGGTCATGACCTTGAGCCCGGGCGCGATGCGGGCGGCCTCCTGCTGCCAGTTGAAGAGCAGCGAGGTCGGCATGATGACGAGGGCCGGCCGGTCCAGGCGCCCGGCCTGCTTCTCAGTCCAGATGTGGGCCAGCGCCTGCGCCGTCTTGCCCAGGCCCATGTCGTCGGCCAGGATGCCTGCGAGGTTCTGCTCGCGCAGGTATTGCAGCCAGGCCAGGCCGTGCAGTTGGTAGGGGCGCAGTGGCAGGCCGAGACCTTCGGGCTGCGGTGTCGAAGCTGGCGTGCCGGCCGCGAGCAGGCGCCGGCCCAAGGCCCTCAGGCCTTCATCGCCATGGATCTGCCAACGACCGCGCGACTCGTCCTCGATGCAGCGGATGCGGTCGGCGTCCCACTCATTGAGCTTGAGCGGCTTGCCCTTCTCGAGCTCCACGGGCTTGAGCAGGTCCAGCAAGGCCAGCATGATGGCCTTCAGCGGCGCGGCGACGGCGTGATAACGCCGCCCCCCGGGCGCACGCAGCGAGACGATGGCGTCGTCCTCGATGGCCGCGATGGCCACGGCATCCAGCCAGCGCTTGTCACGGCGCAGCAGGTTGGCGATCAGCGGCGCGAGGTCAATCTGCTTGCCGTCGACCTCCATGCCGAGGCTGACCAGCCAGGCGCCGGTGCGGCGCTCCAGGCCCAGGCCTTCGACGCGGCGGCCGGGCTTGGGCGCCTCGGGTGCAGCTTCTTCTTCCGTGAGGCCGAGCTGCCAGCCACTGACGAACTGGCTGTGGTGGGCAAAGCCTGGCTCGGTCGTGACCTGCCAGCCCAGGGCCTGCAGCTCGGGCACCTTCTCGACATGAAAGTCGCCGAAGAACTCTTCCTGGACCAGGGTCCACAGCGAAGGCCCCAGGGGCTGGGGCGCACCGCGCCACTGCAGCAGGGCGGGGTCCAGCGGGACGAGGCCCCGCGTCAGCAGCGCCTGCTCGGCTTGGGCATTAGCCGAAGCCAGCATAGCCACCGTCACCTGCTCGCCGCGCGGGCCGAGGGGGCCGCGCGGGCGCAGGCCGAGCAGGCCGTCGCCGCGCGTCAGCGTGCGCAGCGTGAGGTGGGGTGGTGCAACAGACATCGCGACAGTCTCGCAGCCCGCGAGACTGTCGCAGCCGAGATCAGGAGGCCAGGACAGCCTTGATGTGGCTGGCGATGGCGTCGTCCTGGCAGTTCGTGAAGAACAGCTCCTGGAACTTCTCGCCCGACACGGCGGCCTTCAGCAGGTCCTGGTCGACGGCCTTCAGCGTCGTCAGCATGTCCTTGCAGGAAGCAGCCTTCAGGTCCTTCAGGATGCCGCGGTTCTTGGCCATGATGGCGGCGCGCTCCTTGGGGTAGCCGGCGCCGCGCTCGTTCTCGAGCAGCTTGCGGTAGCAGTCCTGCAGGTTCAGCTCGGCGGCCCAGCCGAAGCCCTTGGCATAGGGCATGGACATGCAATTGCCGTCATTGATCTGGCCGAACAGGAAGGCGTCGGTCGGGTCGATGACGAGGCCGCAGAACACGCCGGGCATGGAATTGCAGGCCAGCATGGAGCCCATGCCGGTGCCGCAGCCGGTGACGACGAAGTCGGCGGCCTTGGAGTTCAGCAGGATGCCGGCCAGCAGGCCGTTCATCACATAGGTCAGCGAGGCCTTGTCTTCCGGCGTGTACATGCCGTAGTGATGCACGCTGTGGCCCAGCGGCTCGGCGACGGTCTTGAGGGCGTTGTGGACGATCTCGGACTTGGCAGCCTGGCTGTTCTCGATGATGAGGGCGATCTTCATGGCGGGTGGCTTTCGGGCGGAATGAGGGCGCAGGCGGCTCGGGGACCGCCCGGTGCAGGGGCTCTTCGCTCCGGCCAGAGGGGCCTTGAGCGGGGGGCCGTCATGCCAGGTGATCGGGGTGGGACTGCATGGTCCGCGTCCACCTGGCCAACCGCGCACCCCGGGGTGGGATGCAGACGCTGGCGCTATTGTGCCAAATATTGGAACGGCGTTTCAGAAAACACCGCTCAAACCCAAGCGCAGCGCGGGGGCTCTGTCAGTCGCCTTCCCCACCCAGCGGCTTCAGCTGCCGGCCAGCCGGCAAGGCCCGCAAGTATTTGAAGGTGCCGGTGGCATGGGCACAGAGCTTGTCGTCCGCGCCGAAGACCGAGCCCTCGCAGAAGGCCATGGTCGTCGAGCGGTGCAGCAGCTTGCCCACCGCGCGCAGTTCGCCTTCGCCGGGGCGCATGAAGCTGGTCTTCATCTCCACCGTGACGACGCCCGGCCCCAAATCAGGCAGGTGCCGGTTCACGCTGCGCGCCGCGTGCGCCATGGCCACATCCAGCAGCGTCATCACGACGCCGCCATGGGCCACGCGCCAGGAGTTCAGGTGCTGTTCGCTGATCGTCAGCCGCAGCTCGGCCTCGCCGTCGCCGACCGAATGCAGCGTGAAGCCGAGTTGCTGGACGAAAGGAATGTGGACCGGGAACTCCATCGCCCGATCATCCCCCGTGAATGGCGGACACGCCGCCGTCGACGGCCAGGATCTGGCCGGTGATGTGCTTGCCGGCGCGCGACGCGAACAGCAGGGCCGCGCCCTTCAGGTCGTCGTCGTCGCCGATGCGGTTCAGTGGCGCGTGGGCGGCCATCTTTTCCTCGCCGACGGCGGCCAGCAGGCCCTTGGTCATCTTGCTCGGGAAGAAGCCCGGCGCCAGCGCGTTGACGGTGATGCCGTACTGGCCCCACTCGCCGGCCAGCGCGCGCGTGAAGTTCACGGCCGCGCCCTTGCTGGTGTTGTAGGCGATGGTCTTCATGACGGCCGAGTTGCCGCCGAGACCCGCGATGGAGGCCACGTTGATGATGCGGCCCGACTTGCGCGGGATCATGCTGGCCTTGGCCACCGCCTGCGCGAAGACGAAGAGGCTGCGGATGTTCAGGTCCATGACCTTGTCCCAGGCCTCGATCGGGTGCTCCTCGGCAGGCGCGCCCCAGCTGGCGCCGGCGTTGTTGACGAGGATGTCGATCTGGCCGAGGCGCTCCATCGTTTCCATGACGACGCGCTGCGCGTCTTCTTCCTTGGCCGCGTCGGCCGCGATCCAGCGGGTGTCGATGCCGCGTGCCTGCAGATGGGCAGCAGCCTCTTCCAGGTCGGCCGCCTTGCGCGAGGTCAGCATGATCCTGGCGCCGGCTTCACCGAGCGCCTCGGCGATCTGCAGGCCCAGGCCGCGCGAGCCGCCGGTAACGAGGGCCACTTGGCCGCTGAGGTCGAAAAGGTCTTGAACCTTGGTGCTCATCAAAAGTCTCCTTAGAAATACTCAGGCTTCATCTCGCGGCACAGCGGCTCGCGTCGTGCGACGACGTCCAGCCAGGCGCCAATCTTGGGCAGCTCGTAGGCAAAGAAATAGCGGGCGGCGGCGCGCTTGCCCTGGGCGAAGTCGCTGTCGCCGTTGACGGCCAACATCACGTCCAGCCAGATCCAGGCCAGCACGGTGTGGCCGAAGGCCTGCAGATAGGGCGTGGCATTGGCCAGGGCCTCCTCGGGCTCGCCAGTGCTCCAGGCCTTCTTGGTAGCGCCGCCGACTTGGGCCAATGCAGCAGCCAACTGGTTGGCCTGCGGCGCCCAATCGGTCTCCATGGCGCGCTCGATCGTCTGCTGCACGCGGGCGGCCAAAGCCGCCAGCGACGCCCCGCCCTGCTGCACCACCTTGCGACCCAGCAGGTCCAGCGCCTGGATGCCGTGGGTCCCCTCGTGGATCATGTTCAGCCGCTGGTCGCGCCAGAGCTGCTCGACGGGAAAGTCGCGTGTGTAGCCATAGCCGCCCAGCACCTGAATGGCCAGCGAGTTCGACTCCAGGCACCACTCGCTCGGCCAGCTCTTGGCGATGGGGATGAGCACGTCCAGCAGAGCCTGCGCCTCGGCCTTGGCGTCGCCCGTATTGAGCTCGTCGACAAGGCGGGCGCAGTACAGCTCCAGCGCCAGGCCGCCTTCGACATAGCTCTTCTGCGCCAGCAGCATGCGGCGCACATCGGCGTGTTCGATGATGGGCCGCTGCGGGCTGGCGGCGTCCTTGCCGGCCGCCGTCATGGGCCGGCCCTGCGGGCGCTGCTTGGCGTATTCGAGGCTGGCTTCGTAGCCGGCATAGCCCAGCATGACGGCACCGAGACCGACACCGATGCGCATCTCGTTCATCATGAAGAACATGCAGCGCAGGCCCTCGCCGGGCTTGCCGACCAGATAGCCGACTGCACCGGACTTGCCACCCGGCTGGAACTTGCCCTCGCCGAAGTTCAGCAGGCAGTTGGTGGTGCCACGGTGGCCGAGCTTGTGGTTGAGCCCCGCCAGCGCGATGTCGTTGCGCTCGCCGGTCAGCCGGCCATCGGCACCCACCATCTGCTTGGGCACGATGAAGAGGGAGATGCCCTTGGTGCCGGGGATCAGCTTGCCGTCCGGGCCCGGCACCTTGGCCAGCACCAGGTGGACGATGTTCTCGCGCAGCTCATGCTCGCCGCCCGAGATCCACATCTTGTTGCCGCGCAGCCGGTAGCGCGGGCCGAGGACGTCGTTCTCGTCCTCCAGCTCGGCGCGCGTGACCACATCGGACAGCGACGAGCCCGCCTGCGGCTCCGACAGGCACATGGTGCCGAACCACTGGCCGGCCAGCAGCGTCTTGGCGAAGACCTCGCGCTGGCGTTCGCTGCCATGCTCCATCAGCAGATTGGCGTTGCAGGTCGTCAGCACGGCGTAGGAGCCGGCGTGGACATTGGCCTTGCTGACAAAGGTATTGGCGGCCGTCTCGACGAGGCAGGGCAGTTGCATGCCGCCCACGTCGTAGTCGTGGGTCGCGGCCAGCATGCCGGACTCGACCAGCGCATCGACCGCCTCCAGCGTCGCCGCCGGCAGGTGCACCCGCTCGCCATCGAAGCGCGGCTCCTCGGTGTCCATCAGCCGGTAGCTGGGCGCGAACTTCTCGCGGGCGATGCGCTCGCAGGTGTCCAGCACCGCGCCGAAGGTCTCGCGGGAATGGTCGCTGAAGCGCTCGCGGGCCGTCAGGTCGGCGGCGTGCAGCCAGTCGTAGAGCAGGAAGTCCAGGGTCTCGCGCATTGCTGCTAATCCTGTTTCGTGACGGCCATGGTGCCGCTGGCCTTGGCCACGAGCCTGCGCTCGCCGCCCGTCGCCACCGCATACACCTCGGCCTCGGTAAAAGAGACTTGTCGGCCGGGCTTGATGACCCAGGCCTCGCATTCCAGCCGCTCGCCGCTCGCGCCGCGCAGCAGGCTGGTCTTGAATTCAGCCGTCAGCACCCAGTGGCCTTCAGCAGCCATAGTTTGTGCCGCGGCACCCATCGAGTGGTCGGCCAGCGCCGCGACGACGCCAGCGTGGACAACGCCGGTGTGCTGGCAATGCCGCTTGGCAATGACGAGCTGGGTGCTGACGCGCCCCGGCTCGACCGCCGTCGGCTCCACGCCCAGGTCGACCATGAAGGGCGCCGAGCGGAAAAAACCGCGCAGCGTGTCGAGGTCGACCTGCATCTCAGTCCTGGGAAAGACGAACGATGGTGCCCTGCGCCAGTGCGCAGAGCTTCTCGGCGCCGTCCTTGACGGCGAAGACCTCGCAGCGGCACACCGCCTGCGTCTTGCTGACGGCATCCGCGCTGGCGCGGGCAATCAGCCGCTCGCCCACTGCGGGGCGCACGTAGTTGATCTTGAACTCCGAGGTCACGACGGGCACCTGCATCGCGGTACCGCCGGCATAGGTCAGCGCGTTGTCGGCCAGGTAGCTGACGATGCCGCCGTGCGCAAAGCCGTTCTGTTGCAGGTGCTCAGGCTTGAGCGCGAGTTGCAGATCGACCTGGCCCGGTGACAGCGCCTCGAGTTCCGAACCGAGCAGCACGCTGAACGGCTGCTGGGCGAGGACCTCGCGGCCCATCGCCAGAAAGACCTCAGGCGAGACGCTCATCAGAGGACTTCGAACACGCCCGCAGCGCCCATGCCGCCACCAATGCACATCGTCACGCACACCCGCTTGGCGCCACGGCGCTTGCCTTCGATGAGGGCATGGCCCGTCAGGCGCTGGCCCGACACGCCGTAGGGGTGGCCGACGGCAATCGCGCCGCCATTCACGTTCAGGCGGTCCATCGGGATGCCCAGCGTGTCGGCGCAGTACAGCACCTGCACGGCGAAGGCTTCGTTCAGTTCCCACAGGTCGATGTCGGCGACCGTCAGGCCCAGCTTCTTCAGCACCTTGGGGACCGCGAACACGGGGCCGACGCCCATTTCATCGGGCTCGCAGCCGGCCACAGCGAAGCCGAGGAAGCGGCCGATGGGCTTGAGGTTGTGGGTGGAGGCGTATTGCTCGCTGACCAGCGCGCAGGCGCCGGCGCCGTCGCTGAACTGGCTGGCATTGCCGGCGCTGATGACGCCGCCCGGCAGGGCCGTGCGCAGGTCCTTGATGCTGTCGTAGGTGGTGCCTTCGCGCAGGCCTTCGTCGGCGTTGACGGTGACTTCCTTGCTCATCAGGCCCATGACCTTGTCGGCCACGCCCATGGTCGTCGTCACCGAAACCATCTCGGCGTTGAACAGGCCGGCAGCTTGCGCGGCGCAGGCCTTCTGCTGGCTGCCGGCACCGTACTGGTCCATGCGCTCACGCGAGATGTTGTAGCGCTTGGCCACGTTCTCGGCGGTCTGCAGCATGCTCCAGTAGATCTCGGGCTTGAGCTTCAGCAGGGCCGGGTCGGCCAGCATGTGCTTGTTCATTTCCTGCTGCACGCAGGAGATGCTTTCCACGCCGCCAGCGACGTACACGTCGCCTTCGCCCGCGATGATGCGCTGCGCGGCCATCGCGATGGTCTGCAGGCCGCTGGAGCAGAAGCGGTTGATGGTGACGCCGCTCACCGTGACCGGCAGGCCGGCCTTCAGCGCGATCTGGCGCGCGATGTTGGCGCCGGTGGCGCCTTCCGGGTTGGCGCAGCCCATCAGCACGTCTTCGATGGCGCCGCCATCGATGCCGGCGCGCTCGACGGCGGCCTTGACGGCGTGGCCGCCCAGCGTCGCGCCATGGGTCATGTTGAACGCGCCCTTCCAGCTCTTGGTCAGCGGGGTGCGGGCAGTGGAAACAATCAGTGCGTTGCTCATGTCGTGTCCTTGATCAGGTGAAGCTCTTGCCTTCGGCGACCAGGCGCGCGAGCAAGGGGGCGGGCGTCCAGAACGCGCCGTCGTCCATCGGGTTCTTGGCAAAGCGCTTCATCGCCTGCACGACGTTGAAGAGGCCCAGCGTGTCGGCGTAGCACATCGGGCCACCACGGAAGATGGGGAAGCCATAGCCGGTCAGGTAGACCATGTCCACGTCGGATGCGCGCTGGGCGATGCCTTCTTCCAGCAGATGCGCCGCCTCGTTGACAAGCGAGAACACCAGGCGATGCACGATCTCTTCGTCGCTGATGTCGCGCTTCTTGGCGCCAATGGCTTCGCGGTGCTTGGCCAGCATCTCCTCGACCACAGGCGACGGGATGGCGTCGCGCTTGCCGGGCAGGTAGTCGTACCAGCCGGCGCCCGTCTTCTGGCCGAAGCGGCCCAGTTCGCACAGGCGGTCGGCGCTGGCCGAATACTTCATGTTGGCGCGCTCGACGGCGCGACGCTTGCGAATCGCCCAGCCGATGTCGTTGCCGGCCAGGTCGCCCATGCGGAACGGGCCCATGGCAAAGCCGAACTTCTCGACCGCCTTGTCGACCTGTTGCGGGCTGCAGCCCTCGTCCAGCAGGAAGCCGGCCTGGCGGCTGTACTGCTCGATCATGCGGTTGCCGATGAAGCCATCGCAGACGCCCGACACGACGGCCGTCTTCTTGATCTTCTTGCCAATGGCCATCACCGTGGCCAGCACGTCCTTGGCGGTTTCCTTGCCGCGCACGACCTCAAGCAGCTTCATCACGTTGGCCGGGCTGAAGAAGTGCATGCCCACCACGTCCTGCGGGCGCTTGGTGAAGGAGGCGATCTTGTCGACGTCCAGCGTGGAGGTGTTGGATGCCAGGATGGCGCCGGGCTTGGCGACGGCGTCCAGTTGCTTGAACACGGCCTCCTTGACGCCGATCTCCTCGAACACCGCCTCGATGATGAGGTCGCAGTCCTTCAGGTCGTCGTAGCTCAGCGTGGTGCTCAGCAGCGCCACGCGCTGGGCGTACTTGTCTTCCTTGAGCTTGCCCTTCTTGACCTGGGCCTCGTAGTTCTTCTTGATCGTCGCGACGCCGCGGTCCAGGGCTTCCTGCTTGGTCTCCAGGATGGTGACCGGGATGCCGGCGTTCAGGAAGTTCATCGAGATGCCGCCGCCCATGGTGCCGGCGCCGATGACGCCGACCTTGGCGATGGTGCGCAGCGGCGTGTCTTCGGGCACGTCGGCGATCTTGCTGGCGACGCGCTCAGCGAAGAACAGATGGCGCAGCGCCTTGGACTCGGGTGTCATCATCAGCGCCGCGAAGCCCTCGCGCTCGGCGCGCATGCCGTCGTCGAACTTCAGGTTGACGGCACCGGCCACGGCTTCCAGGCAGCGCAGCGGCGCCGGGAAGTTCTTGCTCATGCCGCCCACCATGTTGCGGGCGAACTGGAAATAGGCCTCGGCGTTGGGGTGGCGGGCCTTGAGCTCACGCACCTTGGGCAGCGGGCGCTTCTCGGAAACCTCTTCGGCGAACTTGACGGCGGCATCGACCACGTCGGCGTCGACGATCTTGTCGAACAGCTTCTGGCCCGGGACCATGGCCAGCATCTGGGCCTCCACCGGCTCGCCGCTGACGATCATGTTCAGCGCGGGCTCCACGCCCAGGGCGCGCGGCAGGCGCTGCGTGCCGCCGGCGCCAGGCAGCAGGCCCAGCTTCACTTCGGGCAGCGCGACCTTGGTGCCGGTCTGCGCGACGCGGTAGTGGCAGCCCAGGGACAGCTCCAGGCCACCGCCCATGCAGACGCTGTGGATGGCGGCGACGACGGGCTTGCTGCAGTTCTCGACCACCGAGATGAGGCTCAGCAGATTGGGTTCGGCCAGAGCCTTGGGCGAGCCGAACTCCTTGATGTCGGCACCACCCGAGAAGGCCTTGCCGGCCCCGGTGATGACGAGCGACGTGATGGCCGGATCGGCTTCGGCGCGCTCGACGCCAGCGGCGACGGCGGCGCGGGTGGCGAAACCCAGACCGTTGACCGGCGGGTTGTCGAGCGTGATCACGGCAACACTGCCGCGAACTTCGTAATGGGCTGTCATGGGCACGACCTCGGTTGGCGGGCCCACTGCGTCTGCTGCAGCCGGCCCAGAATAGAACGACCGTTCGATTCTAGGCAGCGTGCTCGCAGCAGTCTTGTCCCGGCAGTGACAAGGCCCTGCGCGGGGTGTGCTCAGCGCTTCCCTAGTATTGGGAGCGTGGCATCACTACCGTGTCCTTGAAGGGCTTGGGCGCATCCGGCGCGGCAGGCGGCTGCAGCTTGGACTCGGCATAGAGGCGCGCAGCCACGGCGGGGTCCACCGCCGGTGGCACTTCCGGTGCAGGCGCCGGGCGTGCCCCTGGCCGCACGGCCAGGCGCAGCTCGTGGCATTCGCGCTGCAGCTGTTCGACCTGCTTGCGCGCCTGCGTGAGCTGCTGGGCGCCGAGCTGGCGGGACTGCTCCACATGCGTCACGCGCTCGTGCTCACGCTTGAGTCGCTTGGCTGCCCAGGCGTAGACAGCGCCCCCGCCCAGCACGCCGCCCACGACGACGCTGCCCACCAGCTGCAACAGTTGACCGTTGTCCATGTTTTCTCTCCCCGACACCGTTGTCCCCCAGGACTGTATCGGTCTGCGGGCGCAGCGCCTGCCAGCCAGGGTTTCCCAGGGGGCACCACGGTACCGCGCCGGCCTTGGACGGCATGCGCCCCGCGGCTAGAGTGCGGGCCATGCTGATTCCGGTCGTCTACCCACCCCGCGATCCCGCGCCGCCGCCCCAGTTTTCCCCGCCGCCGCCGCCAARGTCCGAGGAACCCACGCCCCCTCCTCCGCCCGAACCGCCCTCCGCCGCGCCCGCAGCCGAGGGCGATGTGCCGTGGATGCTGTATCTGCTGCGCGTGCTGGGGCTGTGCGCCTTCCCGGTCGGCATCGTCATCGCCGGCATCGCCGTGCTGCTGGGGCTGGAGCAGGCCCGCGAGACGCTGCTGTCGCTGGAGGTGGGCAGCGCGCAGACGGCCGTTCTCGTCTTCGCCTTCGGCCTGTGGCTGCTGCTGGCCTGGTATGTGAGCCGGCTGCTGCTGGACCGCCGCTTCAAGCCCGACACGCTCGGCGAGTGCATGAACCCGCGCTTTGCCGAACGCCTGCGCCGCTGGCTGCCACGCGGGCTCATCCTCGGCGGCGGCCTGCCCATCGCGGCCTTCTTCCTGATGCAGGAGCGTGAACGCCTCATCGGCGTCGGCCTGTTGGCGGTGACGCTGGCCCTCTATCTTTTCGTCTGGAAGCGCCGTGCCTGGCTGCTCAAGCTCGGCACGGGCTCGCGGCTGGCGCGCCTCCTCGCACTCGACGGCCGGCGCGAGGCCATCGCCCTGCTGGAGCGCGAGGACCGCATGGGCACGCCGTCGCGCGTCCTCATCGCCTTGGTGCTGCTGCTGCAATGGGGCCTGTTCGCCGCCCTCGTGACCTGGCCCGAGGCCACGGCGCGCGCCATCGGCTCGCCGGCCCTGGTGCTGCTGGCCATGGGCAGTTGGATCGTCTTCGGCGGCATCCTGCTGACCTATGTGCCCAAGGCGCTGATCCGCATGCCGCTCACCGCCCTGCCGGTGCTGCTCTTCGTGGCCTTCGCGCCGCTGAACGACAACCACCGCGTGGCCGACCCCGACCGCAGTGCGCGCAGCGCCGTCGCGCCCCGTCAGCCGGCCGACGCCTGGCTGCAGGCCTGGATGAGCAGCGTCGGTGCCGACGGCAAACGCCCCCTCGTGCTCGTCGCCGTGGCCGGCGGCGCCTCGCGTGCCGCGTACTGGGGCAGCGCCTCGCTGGCGCGCCTGCAGGAGCTGGGCGAACTGCAAGGCGTCAACTTCGCCGACTCCGTCTTCGCCATCAGCGGCACCTCCGGCGGGGCCCTGGGTGCGGCCAGCTTCGTCGCCGCCGTGGACGCGCGCCGCCAGGCCATCGACGCCGCTCAATGCACGCCCTGGAAGCTGGTGCGCGACTTCACGGGTCGCGATCACCTCGCCACGCCGGTGGGCGACATGCTCTACCCCGACCTCGTGCAGCGCTTCCTGCCCGTGGCCGTTGCCGGTGCGGACCGCTCACTCGGCCTGGAGCGTGCCTGGACGCGTGACTGGCCGCAGAGCCTGGCCCGCCAATGCCCACTGCGCCCGACGGCCCGCCCCAACCCCTGGGCCGAGCCGGTGACGGCCCTGCACGGCCGTGCCACCCCGGCCGAATGGCTGCCGCTGCTGGCCCTGAACACGACGGCCCTGTCGCGCGGCCAGCGTGTCTACCAATCCGACTTCCTGCTGGCCAATGGCGACGGCATCGACCTGCTCGACCCCTCGCTCGGCCTGGATGTAGACCGCATGACGCTGGCCCAGGCCGTGCACAACAGCGCGCGCTTCCCCTACATCAGCCCGGCAGCGGCTGTGATCTTCAAGGAGGCGCACAAGGACGAAGAGAACGGCGATGTCGGCCGCGTCTGGGACCGCCTGGGTGACGGCGGCTATGTGGAGGCCAGCGCGACACTGACCCTCTCCGATCTCTTGCGCGACCTGGAGGCCAGCGGCCGGCTCAAGGTCTGCAAGCCCGAGGACGACTGCGCCCGCCAGGGCATCCTGGACCGCTCGCGGCTGCGCCTGCTGCTGCTGGGCAACACGCCGGCCCTGGTCGACGACTGGCTGTGCCGTGACGCGCCCACGGCCGCCGATGCCCAGCCGCTGGACGGGCGCCGCTACCGCGCGACGCATATGGGCCTGAACGAGGTCGTCGCACCGGCCCAAGGCATCCTGAACAGCAACGGCGCCCGCGGCCGGGATTCGACCGTCGAGCTCATCAAGCGCATCGGCGGCTGCGGCCAGGTGGCGGAGTTGCGCCTGCCCGCCGTGCCGAGCCAGCGCCAGCCCTCGATGAACTGGATGCTGAACTCGGACTCGCGTGCACTGATCGACGCGGCCCTGATGGAGAAACTCAACCCGACGGACCCGGGCGTCGGTGCGGCCCAGGCCCAGCTGGCGGCCCACCTGCGCCAGGCCAAGGCCTGGATGCTGCAAATGAAGTGAGGGCCGCAGGCGGGCACGCCACAATGCCGCCCGCCATGCCCAAGCTGATCCTGAATCTCTGCACCGCCCCCGAGCACCGCGTTCTGTGGCGCGCCCTGCTCGCCGTGCTGCTCATCGTCATCACCTGGCTGGCCCTGAGCCCGGTGCCACCCAAGACCCTCACCACCGGCTGGGACAAGTCCAACCACGCCCTCGCCTTCGCCGCGCTGGCCTTCAGCAGCGTCTGGGCGCTGTGGCAGCGGCCGCGGCAGTGGATCTGGCTGGCGATTGCGCTGGTCGGCTACGGCATCGCCATCGAGATCGCGCAGAGCTTTCTGCCGCCGCGCGAGGCCGATTGGCACGACGTGGTGGCCGACAGCGTCGGCATTGCCCTCGGCCTGGCCGTGGCCTGGTTCGTCACAGCCAGCGCAGCACGCCGACGCTGACGGCGGGCACGAAGAGCAGCAGCAGCAGCCTCAGCACGTCGCTGGCCAGGAAGGGCATGACGCCCTTGTAGGTCTCGTTCATGGGCACCTCGCGCGCCATGCCGTTGACGACATAGACGTTCAGCCCCACCGGCGGCGCCAGCATGCCGATGCCGACCGTCATCAGCACCAGGATGCCGAACCAGATCGCCTTGGGCTCGGCCGCCAGGCCCCAGAGGTCCAGGCCCATGATGGTCGGGAAGATGACGGGGATGGTCAGCAGCAACATGGACAGTTCGTCCATCACGCAGCCGAGCACGACGTAGAAGGCCAGCACGCCGGCCACGATGGCCAGCGGCGGCACCGGCAGGCCGCCCACCCATTGCGCCAGATGCGTYGGCATCTGCGTCAGGGCCAGGGCCGAATTCATCATGTCGGCGCCGAGGAAGATCATGAAGACCATGGCCGTCGTCTCGGCCGTGCCGAGCAGCGCACGCTTGAGCCCTTCGCCGCGCAGCTCGCCCGACAGCAGGCCGCTCGTCAGCGTCGCCAGCGCGCCGATGGACGCGCCCTCGGTCGGGCTGAACAGGCCGCCATAAATGCCACCGAAGACGACGACGAAGATGGCCAGCAGCGGCCACACGCCCAGCAGAGCCCGCCAGCGTTCGCTCCAGCTGTGGCGCGGCCCCGGCACGGCCAGGTGGGGCCGCAACCGGCAGGTGATGGCGATGACGGCGAGATAACCCGCCGTTGCGATCAGGCCCGGGATGAAGGCCGCGGCGAACAGCTTGGCGATGTTCTGCTCGGTCAGGATGGCATAGACGATCAGCGGCACCGAGGGCGGGATCAGGATGCCGAGCGTGCCGCCGGTGGCGAGCACGGCGGTCGACAGCCGCCCGTGATAGCCGGCCGCCTTCATCTCGCCATAGGCCACCTGGGTGATGGTGGCGCAGGTGGCCACCGACGAGCCGCAGACCGAGCCGAAGGCGGCCGAAGCCAGGATGGCGGCGAAGGCCAGGCCGCCGCGCCAATGCCCGACCCAGGCCGCCGCGGCGCGGAACAGCGCCTTCGACAGCCCACCTTGCGTCGCGAACTGGCCCATCAGCAGGAAGAGCGGGATGACGGACAGCTCATAGACCGTCAGGCGGGCGACGGCCGAGCCCTTGATGAGGTTGAGCAGGGCCGCGTCGCTGCTCATCCAGGCATAGCCCAGCGCGCCGGGAATGAACATGGCCGCGGCGATGGGCACGCGCAGGGCCATCAGCGCGAGCATCAGGCCGAAGATGACGAGCCCGAGGGTCATCGCCTCACCGCCTGCGCCACCGCGATCACCGCCGTCAACGCCAGCCCCGGCGCCAGGATGGCATAGGCCCACCACATCGGCAGGCCCAGGATCATGGTCTGCTCGCCGGCCTCGTCGATGGCCACGGCGCCCATGCCGGTGCGCCAGGCCAGCAGGCCCAGCATGACGGCCAGCAGCAGCGCGCCGAAGCGGTCCAGCCCCCCGTTGACGCGCTCGGGCGCGGCCTGGGTGAAGAAGTCCACGATGATGTTGCCGCGCCTGAACTGGCACCAGGGCAGGCATAGCGCGATGGCCAGCGCGACGCCGATCTGGCTCAGCTCGATGTCGCCCGGGATGGGATGCGCGAACAGGTTGCGGCCGATGACGCTCCACAGCGTCATGCCCGCCACCAGCAGCGCGCACAGGCCGCCCAGCAGCGCGAAGGCCGCCGCCAGCTTCTCAAGCCATTTCACTTCTTGTACTTGGCCAACAGCGCCTGGGCCTCGCTCAACATCTGCTTGCCGGGCAGGCCGCGCTTGTCCATGTCGGCGGCCCAGTCGTCGTAGAGCGGGTGGCTGGCCTTGATCCAGTTGTCCACCTCGGCGGCAGGCACCGTGTAGAAGACATTGCCGCGGTCTACCGCCGGCTTGCGACCGGGCGCCTGGCTGGCGTCCCAGGTGCGGCCCGCGGCCTGCGACAGCGCGGCGCCGGAGTTCCTGTCGATGACGGCTTTCAGGTCGGCCGGCAGGCTGTCGTAGCGCGCCGGGTTCATGGCCAGCACGAAGACCGCGCTGTACAGGGCCGGCCGGCTGGGGTCGGTCTCGGTGTGGTACTTGACCATCTCGTGCAGCTTGACCGATGGGATGACCTCCCAGGGCAGCGCAAAGCCGTCGATGGTGCCCTTGCTGACGGCATCGGCCACGGCGGGCAGCGGCATGCCCACGGGCGAGGCGCCCAGGCTGCTGAGCAGCTTGTTGGTCTGGCGCGTCGGCGCGCGCAGCTTCAGCCCCTTGAAGTCGGCCAGGGTCTTGATCTGGCGTTCCCGCGTGTGCAGATAGCCCTCGTCATGCGTGGCGAACATCAGCGGCTTGACGGTCGCGAACTCCTTGACGGCGTATTTGCCGTAGAAATCCCAGGCCGCGCGCGAGGCGGCCTCGGCCGAGTTCGTCATGAAGGGCAGCTCGAACACCTCCATGATGGGGAAACGCCCGGCCGTGTAGCCCGGCAGCGTGAAGGCGATGTCGACGACACCATCCTTGACCTGGTCGATGAGCTGGGCCGGCGTGCCGCCCAGCTGCATGGCCGGGTAGACCTGGCATTTGAGGCGATTGCCCGAGTCGGCGGCGATCTTGTCGCACCAGGGCGCCAGGATCTGTGTCGGTGGCATGGCGCCAGGCGGCCAGAAGTGATGCACCTTGAGCGTGATCGGCTCGTTGGCCTGCACCGCGGTCGCGGCCAGCAGGCCGGCGATGAAGGCGATTGCTTTCATGCCCGGTCTCCTTGTTGTGTGCCTTCATCCTAGGGGATGTGAAAACGCCGAGCCCTCCGCAGCCACCCTAGGCCGAACGTGGGGGGCACCGGCCTCGTCCTACAGCCAAAGCCCCTGCACTGACATACCGTTGGCAGCAGCTTGCGATACGGTTCCACCCATGTTGTCCGACCTTCTCCGCGCCACCCGCGCCCAGTCGTTGGCACTGGCCGCGCCGCTGTCCGACGAGGATGCTCAGCTGCAGTCCATGCCCGACGCGAGCCCCGCCAAATGGCATCTGGCGCACACGACCTGGTTTTTCGAGACCCTGGTGCTGCTGCCGTATCTGCCCGACTACGAAGTCTTCGACGAGCGCTGGCCGTGCCTGTTCAACTCCTATTACGAGAGCCTGGGCCCGCGCCATGCCCGCCCGCAGCGCGGCCTGCTGAGCCGGCCGTCGCTGGATGAAGTGAAGGCGTATCGCGCCCATGTCGATGCGGCGCTGGCCGATCTGCTGCCTCAATTGAAAAATTCGGCCGCCGACGAGGCCCGCCGCCTCATCGAATTGGGCTGTCACCACGAGCAGCAGCACCAGGAGCTGTTGCTGACCGACATCCTGCATGCCTTTTCCTGCAACCCGCTGCYGCCGGCCTATGACGCCTCAGCGCCGCAGAAAGCGATAGCGCCGGATCAGGTCTGGCTGAAGCACGCAGGCGGCATCGTCGACGTCGGCCATGGGGGCGACGGCTTCGCCTTCGACAACGAGGGCCCTCGCCACCAAGCCCTGGTGACGCCCTTTGAGATCAGCAACCGCCTCGTGACCTGCGGCGAATACGCCGACTTCATCGCCAGCGGCGGCTACCGCGAGCCCCTGCTGTGGCTGTCCGACGGCTGGGCCACCGTACAGGCCCAGGGCTGGCAGCGGCCGGCCTACTGGCAGGAAGACGGCAGCGTCTTCGGCCTGCATGGCGTGCAGCCCCTGGACCCGGGCGCGCCCGTCATGCAGCTCAGCTTCTACGAGGCCTGTGCCTTTGCCGAATGGGCTGGCGCACGGCTGCCGACCGAGTTCGAGTGGGAGGCCGCATCGGCCCTGCAAGGTTTCCACCAGGCGGCCGACCAAGCCTGGGGAGCTTGGCAATGGACGCGCTCCAGCTATGCGCCCTACCCCGGCTTCAAGCCGGCGGCAGGCGCGGTGGGTGAATACAACGGCAAGTTCATGGTCGGCCAGCAGGTGCTGCGCGGCGGCAGCCTCGCCACGCCAACCGGCCATGCGCGGCCGAGTTACCGCAATTTCTTTCCGCCAGCCGCGCGCTGGCAATTCAGTGGATTGAGGCTCGCAAGATGAAACCAGGAATCGAATGGCGCCAGCCGCGAGCGGCGGCCGACAACGAACAGTTTGCAGACGACCTGCATGCGGCGCTGAGCCGCGCGCCCAAGGCGATCTCGCCCAAATACTTCTACGACGAGACTGGCTCCAAACTCTTCGAGCAGATCTGCGACCTGCCCGAGTACTACCCGACGCGCACCGAGCTGTCGCTGCTGCAGGCACATGCCGCCGACATGGCCGCGCAGATGGGCGGCCAGGTGCAGCTCGTCGAATACGGTGCCGGCGCGCTGCGCAAGGTGCGCCTGCTGCTGGACGCCATCCCGCGCGACAGCGTGCAGTTCGTGCCCGTGGACATTTCCGGCCCGCATTTGCTGGCCGCCTGCGACGGCCTGGCGGGCGACTACCCGGGCCTGGCCATCCAGCCGCTGGTGGCCGACTTCACGCGGCCACACACGCTGCCGCCCTGCCCCGACGGCAGCCGCCGCGTCGGCTTCTTCCCGGGCTCCAGCATCGGCAATTTCACACCGGCCGAGGCCGACGCCTTCCTGCGCCTGGCCGCCGGCGAGCTGGCCGGTGGCGGCCTGCTGATAGGCGTCGATCTCGTGAAGGACCACGATGTGCTGCACGCGGCCTACAACGACGCAGCGGGTGTCACGGCGGCCTTCAACCTCAATGTATTGAAGCGTGCCCGCCAGGAACTGGGCGCCGAGTACCCGCCCGACGGCTTCGAGCACCTGGCCTTCTACAACCCCGCCTACCGCCGCATCGAGATGCATCTGCGCGCGACCCGGCCGCTGGAGCTGCGGCTGGGTGATGAGGTCTACGCGTTCAGCGAGGGCGAGACCCTGCATACCGAACATTCGCACAAATACACCGTGTCAGGCTTCCAGGCCCTGGCCGAACGCGCGGGCTTCAGGCCGGGCAAGGTGTGGACAGACGCGAACGGGTGGTTTGYGGTGCTGTGGCTGGAGGCGGCGCAAGGCGGCGAATAGAGCGCCTAGACGTTGTGGCGCAGGAACATGCACCACAACGTCGCGTCACCCAGGCGGCCTCGGCCGGTCTGCTCAAAGCCAGCGCGTTCGTAGAAGCTGACATTCGTTGGATTTGCCGTCTCCAGGTAGACGCCGGCAGACAGCGGGTCCGCAGCCGAGAGTTCGCAGAAGGACCGCAGCAACTGCATCCCGACGCCTCGCCCCTGCAGGGCCGGGTCCAGGCCGAGCACGCCGAGGTAGTAGTGGGGCACGGTCGGCTTGCTCTTGTCGGCGATCTCGTCGTAGATTGCCATGCGCTCGCTCAGGCCGGGAATAGTGTTCTCGAAACGGTCCCAGTCATCCGCAAAGCGCTTCGGCCATTCGGGCCGGGCTGTGGTGTAGCCCATCGCCGCGCCGTGAATGCCGATCGAATCTCGCGCCATGAGCACCGGCATGCCGAGAGCGAGGCGCGCCCCCATCAGCAGCGCGAAGAACCAGCTCACGCGCTCGTGATAGCCCGCCCCCGTCTGGAGCAGAAAACCAGTGATCGGGTCGTCCGCAAAGGCCGTGGCCAGGCAGCTCACGGCGGGCTCGATGTCGGACGGGGTCGCAGCAGTGATTCGCATGGCACCTCTGAGTTGCAGGACATCCCGCGGGGGCTCACTGGCGGCGATGCTCAGATCGCCGGCCCCGCCGCATGCCATCAGTGGCCATGCTAGCCCTGCGCATGACGATCTCACGTCGCGCCGGGCTGCCTTTGATCAGTCGTCAACATGCGGCACCTTGCTGCGCAAGACGCCGAATGAAATGAGTCCACCGAGGCCTGGAACCAGCAGCGGCAGGATGGCGTAAACAACCCAACTTTTCCCGGCGCGTGCAGCCGCCACGCCGAGGAAGACATAGGCCAACACCAGCAACACCAAGATGACGATCGGCACCAGCGCAGCCCAACCAGCCCCGACAAAGGCAGCACCGAAGTAGCTGACAAGGCATGCCGCAAAACAGTTCCGGGCGTGATTCAGCGCTGTGTTGGCGCCAGGCAACTCCGCGTCCGAGACCGCCAGAGGTTTGGTGATCTCCGCTGGCGATGCCACCGTGCCATTCTCTTCAGACATTGCGCTCCTCCCGCTTCGGTCAACTCAGGTCGACGCCTACTTGTTCAGACCGAATTGTGGGCGAACCGAGCGCAATATCGGGGTAGGCAATCACAGGGTTCCACCGAGCGTGTGACACCTGCCTGAACCTGGCACGCATCGGCCAGCATCAGATCGCCAACCTCTCCCTCACCCCATCCGCCGCCATGTCCTTGCCCCGCCCGCGCATGACGATCTCGCCCCGCTGCATCAGCAAATACTGGTCGGCCAGCTCTTCGGCAAAGTCGTAGAACTGCTCGACYAGCACCACCGACAGTCCCTTGTCGTGGGCCAGGTGCTTGATGACGCGGCCGATGTCCTGGATGACGTTGGGCTGGATGCCCTCGGTCGGTTCGTCCAGCAGCAGCACCTTCGGCCCCGGTGCCAGCGCGCGGGCGATGGCGAGCTGCTGTTGCTGGCCGCCCGACAGGTCGCCGCCGCGGCGTGAGCGCATCTTCGCGAGCACGGGGAAAAGTTCGAACAGCTCGGGCGAGAGTGGTGTGCCGGCGGGTTGGCTGCTCAAACCCATCTGCAGGTTCTCGATGACCGACAGCCGGCCGAAGATCTCTCGGCCTTGCGGCACGTAGCCGAGGCCGGCGCGCACGCGCTGGTGGGTCTTGAGCTTGTTGATGGGCTCGCCGGCCAACGTGATGCTGCCTGAGGTAACGGGCACGACACCCATCAGGCTCTTCAGCAGCGTCGTCTTGCCGACGCCGTTGCGGCCCAGCACGACGGTGATCTCGCCGGGCTTCAAGTCGAAGCTCAGGCCACGCAGGATGTTGGAGCCGCCGTAGTGCTGGTGAAGCGACTCGACGCGAAGAATTTCATCGGCCAAGGTAGACCTCGATCACTTTTTCATCCGACTGGACGGCCACCATGGTGCCTTCGGCGAGCGTCTGGCCTTCGTGCAGCACGGTGACCGTGCGATGCGCGCCGGCCAGCGTCGCGACGAAAAGCATGTCGTGTTCGACGACCACGAGGGAATGCTTGCCTTCCAGGCTCAGGAAGAGTTCGGCGGTGCGCTCGGTTTCCTCGTCGGTCATGCCAGCCACGGGTTCGTCGAGCAGCAACAGCTTGGGGTTCTGGGCCAGCAGCATGCCGATCTCCAGCCACTGCTTCTGGCCGTGCGACAGCAGTCCGGCAACGCGGCCGCTTTCCTCGGCGAGGTGAACGGTCTTCAGCAGCTCATCCAACCTGTCGCGCTGCTCTCCGTTCAGCCTGGCACGCATCGCGAAGCGCGCGCGACGGTCCCCTGCCAGCGCCAGCTCGAGGTTCTCCGTCACCGTGAGCGCCTCGAACACCGTCGGCTTCTGGAACTTGCGGCCTATGCCCGCGCGGGCAATCTGCTGCTCGCTCATCAGGCGCAGGTTGAGGTTGCTGCCGAAGAAGATGCGGCCGCTGTCGGGCCGCGTCTTGCCGGTCAGGCAGTCCATCGTTGTCGTCTTGCCGGCGCCATTGGGGCCGATGACGCAGCGCAGCTCGCCCACGCCGACCGTGAACGACAGGCCGCCCAGCGCCTGGAAGCCGTCGAAGGCGACCTTCAGGTCTTCGACGTAGAGGGCCACGCCCTGGTTGAAGATGGGCTCGCCGGCCGTGGCGATGCGCGTCAGCGCGCGCGAGCGCGCCTCGGAACCGGCTTCGAGAAGTTCTGGCGTCATTTCTTGAACCTCCGCGCCAAGCCCATCAAGCCCTGCGGCAGGAACAGCGTCACCGCGATGAAGAGGCCGCCGAGGATGTAGAGCCAGCCCTCTGGCCACCAGGCCGTGAAGACCGATTTGGTGCCGTTGACGAAGAAGGCGCCCAGCACCGGCCCGATCAGCGTGCCGCGGCCGCCCACGGCCGCCCAGATGGCCATCTCGATGCTGGCCGCCGGGCTCATTTCRCCCGGGTTGATGATGCCGACCTGAGGCACATAGAGGATGCCGGCCAGGGCGCACATCAGCGCGGAGATGACGTAGGCACTGAGCTTGAACGCGACCGGGTCATAGCCGAGGAAGCGCACGCGGCCTTCGGCGTCGCGGATGGCCTGCAGGATGCGGCCCCAGCGGCTTTGCGTCAGCGCGCGGGCAATCAGGTAGCAAACGATCAGCGCCACACCACTGGCCACGCACAGGCCCACCTTCATGCCCGGCGTGTTCAGCGGCATGCCCGCGAGCCGCTTGAAGTCGGTAAAACCGTTGTTGCCGCCAAAGCCGGTCTCGTTGCGGAAGAAGAGCAGCATGGCCGCCACCGTCAGCGCCTGCGTGATGATGGAAAAGTAGACGCCCTGGATGCGCGAACGGAAGGCGAAGTAGCCGAACACCGCGGCCAGCAGGCCGGGCACCGCGAGCGCCAGGAAGATCTGGCCGACCAGCGAATCGCTGAGCGCCCAGTGCCAGGGCAGCTCCTTCCAGTTCAGGAAGACCATGAAGTCCGGCAGGTCCGACTGGTACTGACCTTCGCGGCCGATCTGGCGCATCAGATACATGCCCATGCCATAGCCGCCAAGGGCAAAGAAAAGCCCATGGCCCAGCGACAGGATGCCGCCGAAACCCCAGATGAGGTCCAAGGCCAGGGCACAAATGGCAAAGCAAAGAAACTTGCCGAGCAGGCCGACGTAGAACTCGCTGAGATGCAGCGCATGGCCGGGCGGGAAGGCCAGGTGCAGCAGCGGCACGAGCAGCAGCAGGACGGCCACCGCGATGAGAAGAGGCTTCTTCATTCGACCGACCTGCCCTTCAGCGCGAACAGGCCTTGCGGCTTCTTCTGGATGACGAGCACCAGCAGCATCAGCAGCGCGATCTTGGCCAGCACCGCGCCCTGCCAGCCCTCCAGCAGCTTGGACAGCACCCCCAGTCCCAGGCCGGCGTAGACGGTGCCGGCAAGCTGGCCCACACCGCCGAGCACGACCACCATGAAGGCATCGACGATGTAGCTCTGGCCCAGGTCGGGGCCGACGTTGCCGATCTGGCTAAGCGCGCAGCCGGCCAAGCCCGCGATGCCTGAGCCGAGCGCAAACGCCATCGTGTCAACCTTGGCGGTGTTGACGCCCACGCAGGCGGCCATGCGGCGGTTCTGCGTCACGCCGCGCACCATCAGGCCCAGGCGCGTCCTGGCCAGCAGCAGGGCCATGCCGCCCAGCACCAGGGCCGCGAAGGCGAGGATGGCGAGGCGGTTGTAGGGCAGCGTCAGATTGGGCAGCAGGGCCCAGCCACCGGACAGCCAGGTGGGGTTCTCCACCGCCACGTTCTGCGCGCCGAACAGCGTGCGCACGGCCTGCATCAGCACCAGAGAAATGCCCCAGGTCGCGAGCAGCGTCTCCAGCGGCCGGCCGTAGAGCCAGCGGATGACGGTGCGCTCCATGGCGGCACCCACCAGGGCGGCGGCGACGAAGCTCGCCGGCAGCGCAATCCACAGGTAGTAGTCGAAGGCCGCCGGCAGCCAGGCGCGGAAGCCCTGCTGCACGCAGTAGGTCGCGTAGGCGCCCACCATCAGCAGCTCGCCGTGGGCCATGTTGATGACGCCCATCAGGCCGTAGGTGATGGCCAGGCCCAGGGCCACCAGCAGCAGCACCGAGCCCAGGCTCAGGCCCGAGAACAGCAACTGGGCGCGCTCGCCCCAGGCGAGGCGGTCGCCGATCGCGGCTATCGTCGACTGCATCGCGGCCTTGGCGCCGGGGTCGGTCTCGGCGCCCAGTCTTTCCAGCAGCAGGGCGCGCGTCGCGGGGTCCGCGCTGCCGGCCAGCTCGGTCGCCGCGGCACGGCGCTGACCTGGATCGGTGGACGACAGCTTGGCGCCGGCCACCAGCGCGCTCAACTGGCTGCGCAGTTCCGTATCGGTCTCGGCAGCCAGCGCACGTTCGTACAGCGGCAGCTTGGCGGCGCTGGCGTCTTCACGCAGCGTCACCAGCGCCTTGGCGCGCGCATCGCGGTCCTTGGACAGCAAGGCCAGCCCCGCCAGCGCCGAGTCGATCTCGCGGCGCAGGCGGTTGTTCAGCATGGGCTCCTCACCGTCAGGTGGCGCGGCACCCTCGGCGGCCACGACCGCCTTGCCCTCGCGCAGCCGCACCCGGCCGTCGAGCAGGGCATGCAGATAGTCCGCCAGCGCCGGGTCAGCCTGGGCCACGGCCTCGTTGAGGGCGGCGACACGTTCGTCGCCCTCGCCCGCTGCGATGCGCGTGAGCAGCTCGGGGGGCAGCGCTGCCCAGGCTTGAAGGCCAGACAGCGCCAGCAGCCAACCGAAAAGAAGTCGCTTGATCATGAAGGCCCAGCCGAGTCAAAACCAGCGCGGTGCGACAGCACGCGCGCCTCTCCAGCGGGCACCACCCAACCCGGCCTGGCCGGTCGGGCGGCGCCCCGCAGCTTCGCTGCGGCTTACTTCGTGGGCTCGTCCTTCTTGCCCTTGTTCTCGGGGATGTAGGGGCTCCACGGCTGGGCCTTGACCGGGCCGGGCGTCTTCCACACCACGTTGAACTGGCCGTCCGCCTTCACTTCGCCGATGAAGACCGACTTGTGCAGGTGGTGGTTCTTCTCGTCCATCTTGGACGTGATGCCCGACGGCGCCGTGAAGGTCTGGCCGGCCATGGCGGCGATGACCTTGTCGGTGTCGGTGCTGCCGGCCTTCTTGACGGCCTGCGCCCACATGTTGATGCCGATGTAGGTGGCTTCCATCGGGTCGTTGGTCAGCGGCTTGTCCTTGTGGCCGGCGATGCCCTTGGCCTTGGCGTAGTCGCTCCACTTCTTGATGAAGGCGTCGTTGGCCGGCGCCTTGATCGACATGAAGTAGTTCCACGCGGCCAGGTGGCCTTGCAGCGGCTTGGTGTCCACGCCGCGCAGCTCTTCCTCACCCACGGAGAAGGCCACCACCGGCACGTCGGTCGCCTTCAGGCCCTGGTTGCCCAGTTCCTTGTAGAAGGGCACGTTGGAGTCGCCGTTGATCGTGGAGATGACGGCCGTCTTCTTGCCCTCGGCGGCGAACTTCTTGATCTTGGCGATGATGCTTTGATAGTCCGCATGGCCGAAGGGGGTGTAGTCCTCCATGATGTCGGCGTCGGGGATGCCCTTGCTCTTCAGGAAGGCGCGCAGGATCTTGTTGGTGGTGCGGGGGTACACATAGTCGGTACCCAGCAGCACGAAGCGCTTGGCGCCGCCACCGTCCTTGCTCATCAGGTATTCCACGGCGGGGATGGCCTGCTGGTTGGGCGCGGCACCCGTGTAGAAGACGTTCTTGCTCAGCTCCTCGCCCTCGTACTGCACCGGGTAGAACAGCAGGGAGTTGGTCTGCTCGAACACCGGCAGCACCGACTTGCGGCTCACCGAGGTCCAGCAGCCGAACACGACGGCGACCTTGTCCTGCGAAATGAGCTGCTTGGCCTTCTCGGCGAACAGCGGCCAGTTGGAGGCTGGGTCGACGGTGACGGGCTCGAGCTTCTTGCCGAGCAGGCCGCCCTTGGCGTTGATCTCGTCGATGGCCATCAGCACGGTGTCCTTCAACACCGTCTCGGAGATGGCCATGGTGCCGGACAGCGAGTGCAGCACGCCCACCTTGATGGTGTCGGCGGCAAAGGCGGTGGGGGCGAACAGGCTGGCGGCAGCGGCCAGCGCAAGGGCAGAACGGCGAAGCATCGGGAGTCCTCCGGGTTTTGGGGTGAGGGGGTCGAGTAGCCGGAAGGCAAGAGCGCAAGCCTCGTGCCAGCTTTGTGCACTTCGTCACACCCGCAACCGCCCTCCCCGTCGCACGGTTACCGCCCATGACAGCCCTGTCACGGTGCATTTCGCACCGTTGGTGTACTGCAGCATCGGGTCGGCGCACGGAAACGGGCCAGCCGCGCCCCGGTTTGATTCAGCCAGCCAGCCCGCGCAAGACCTGGGACCGGCTGCGGCTGACCATCAGCGCCCGGCCGTCCTTCAGCTCGGCGCTGAGCTGGCCGTTGGCCAGGCGCCGGAAGCGCGCCACCGCATCCAGGTTGACGATGCAGCCACGGTGGATGCGCACCCAGCGCTCGGCGTCCAGCCTCTCCTCCAGCCGCGCCAGCGCCAGGTGCAGCAGATGCTCGGCGCCGCCGGCATGCACGGCCACGTAGTCGCCCACGGCCTCGAAATGACTGACCTCGCTGACCGCCACCGGCACGATGGCCGCGCCGCTGCGCACGAAGAGCCGCGTCAGCGGCCCACGGCCCAGCAGTTCGGCCAGACGCTCCAGCGCCGGCGGGACGGGCTCGCCCAGGGCCGCACGCACGCGCTCCAAGGTGGCGTTCAGGCGCTCGGCACCAAAGGGCTTGAGCAGATAGTCCAGCGCGCCCAGCTCGAAGGCCGTGATCGCATGCTCGGCATGGGCCGTCGTGAAGATGACCAGCGGCGGCGTGCCGGACTCGGCCAGGCGGCGCAACACCTCGGTGCCCAGCAGACCCGGCATCTGGATGTCCAGGAAGACCAGCTCGGGCTTCAAGCGCTGGATCTCGGCCAGGGCCGCCGGGCCATCGGCCGCCTCGCCGATGCAGTGCAGCCAAGGCAGCCCACGCAGCAGATGGCGCAGGCCGGCGCGGGCGACGGGTTCGTCGTCGGCGATCAGGGCGGTGACGGCGGCTTCGCTCATTGGCGCACCCTTCGGCCTACGGCCTGTTCCGCCAAGCGGGAGCGAGCTTGCTTGGGGCGGCCCGACGCGGCGCTCACGCCTCGTCCTTCAGCGGCAGGCAAAGCTCGGCGCGCAGACCCTGGCCGGGCGCCGTCTGCACGGTCAGCGAAGCGCTGGCACCGTACAGCCAACCCAGCCGCTCGCGCAGCCGGCGCAGGCCGGTGCCGCCGGCCTCCAGTGCGGCGGGCTCGGCGCCCATGCCGTCATCCGCCGTGACGATCCTCAGGGTTTCGCCTTCGACACGCGCACTGACCCGCACCGTTGTCGCCTCCACCCGCGGCGCGGCGCCATGGCGCACCGCGTTCTCCACCAACGTCTGCAGCGCGAAGCTGGGCAGCAGCTCGTTCAGCGCCGCCTCCTCGAACTCGGTGACGACGCGCAGGCGCTCGCCAAATCGGATCGCCTCGATGTCCAGATACAGCTGCACGACCTTCCATTCCTCGCGCAGCGTGACCAGCTCGCGCGGGTTGTCGAAGCTCGCCCTCAGCAGGGCCGCGAGCTGCTCGGCCGCGCGCGTGGCGCGCTCGGGGTCCAGCGGGATCAGCTGCACCACCGTGTGCAGGGCGTTGAACAGGAAATGCGGGTGCAGCTGGGCCCGCAGCGCCGCGAGCTGGCTGCGCGCCTGCAGGGCCTCCAGCTCGGCATTGCGGGCGGCGGCGCGCTGGGCATAGGCAACGCCGGCAATCATCACGTAGAACCACACGCCGGTGACGAGGTAGGCCGCGATGCCAGGCCCGATCACCAGCACGGTGCGGCCCACCATGAGGCTCTCGACGGCGCTGTTGGCCAGCACCCAAGCCACGGCGTACAGGGCTGCACCCAGCGCATGCTTGGCCAGGAAGGCCAGCCGCATCGGATGCGGCCAGGGCAGGCGAGCGGTGACCCGGTGCACGACGAGGCCGAGCACGGCCGCCGTCGCCATGAGCCGCAGCGAGTAATGCAGCGCCTCATGAATGCCGGCGCCGTGCACCGTCATCATCAGCACCGCAAACAGCGCGGCCACCGGCAGCCAGCCGATCAGCCATTGCACCCAGATCCAGGCTCGCCCCATCTTTGCTTCGCTTATCGAGTTGCCTTGCGTGAGACTCGCTTGGCTACCACCGTCAGCGTCCCTTCCTCCCAAGTTGCGCCATTGTCATAGGAGCGGTCCTGGCGCATCTTGAAGCGGTCGGCCGTGATCTCGAGGTAGCGCGTGCGTGTCGTCACCGTCTTGCCCTCGGCGTTCTGGCTGCTGCCCTCCAGGCGCATCTCACCGTCCTGCCACTGGCCCGTGCTGCTGCCGAAGCGGGCGCGATAGACATCCAGGCCGTTGACCAGCCAGCGCTTGGTCTTGCTGTCGAAGATGCGCTGGCTGTGGTTCAGCGACACCGGGTTGCCCGAGGCGTCGAGGATGCGCAACTCGTCGTCCAGGCCATAGCCGTCGAAGGCCTTCCAGGCCTTCCAACTGCCCACCAGCTTCGGCGCCCCGTGGATCATCGCGGCCAGGCCGTTGACCTTCGGGCTCACCTCCAGCTCCCACTGGCCGACGAGGAAATCGAACTGCGCGGCCTCGGCCGGCACGGCGGCGGTCACGGCAGGCGCGCCACCGCCATGCTGGGCATGGGCGACGCCGGTCAGGACAAGGGCGAGCGAGAGAACAAGGGCTTTCATGGTGTCTCCAGGTAAGGGATGGCGCCAGCATCGCGACACGCGCGACGCCTGGCGAGGGGCGATTCGCCGAGTGGCAGAACCACGCCGTCGAACGGCGCGCCACCGGCCCCACCGCTTCCTACATTGGCCGCCATGGACACCCCAACCTCACTCATCCGCCTGCGCGGCGTCGGCAAGAGCTACCCCGTCGCGGGCGGTGAATTCCACGCCCTCAGCAGCCTCGACCTCGACATTCAGGGCGGCGAATTCGTCGCCGTCGTCGGCCCCTCGGGCAGCGGCAAGTCGACCCTGCTCAACCTGCTCGCCGGCATCGATCGCGCCGGCAGCGGCGAGCTCAGCGTCGCCGGCCAGGACCTGCGCGCCCTCCCCGAACGGGCCCTGTCACGCTGGCGCGGCAAGGCCGTCGGCGTGGTCTTCCAGTTCTTCCAGCTGCTGCCCACGCTGACGGCGCTGGAGAACGTCATGCTGCCCATGGACTTCTGCGACCAATGGCCCGCCGCCGAGCGGCCCGAGCGGGCGCGGGCCCTGCTCGAGCGCCTGGGCGTCGCCGACCAGGCCGACAAATTCCCGGCGGCCCTGTCGGGTGGCCAGCAGCAGCGCGTGGCCTTGGCGCGGGCGCTGGCCAACGCACCGGCGCTGATCCTGGCCGACGAACCGACCGGCAACCTCGACTCCGTCAACGCCGAGGCGCTGCTGACCTTGCTGGCCGAGCTGGCGCGCGAACAGGGCGTCACCATCGTCATGGTCACGCATGAAGCCGCCGCACTCGGCCAGGTGCAGCGCAGCCTGCGCCTGCGCGACGGCCGCCTCGTCGAGGACCGCCGTCATGACTAGGGAAGCGCTGAACAAGTCCCTCGCGCGCTGCGCATCCCTGCTTTGGGCGATCTGCCGCGTTGCAAATCCTCGCCATAGCCAGAGCTATGACTCCGGTTTGCGCCTTGCAGCTCATCCCGAACCGGGGCGCGCCGCATCGCGGAGACTCATCCAGCGCTCCCCTGCGCTCAAGAGCTGGCGCGACCTCTGGCAGCACCGCGCACGCAGCCTGCTCGTCGTGCTTGCAGTCGCGCTCGGCCTGACCGCTGCCGGCATCATCCTGAACGCCTGGGCGCTGGTTGAGCGTGCCACCGACCAGGGCTATCGCGCCAGCATGCCGGTCTCGGCCACGCTGGTGCTGGATAAAGCCGATGGGCAGGCCCTGGCCCTTGCCAAGGCACTGCCCCAGGTCGCCGCCGCGCGGCTGCGGCGCAGCGTGATGGCGGCCGTGCAGGCCAATGGCCGCTCGCGCAACGCCGTCGTCATCGCCATGGACGACTTCCAGCGCGCCGACATCGGGCGGCTGCAGCTCGACACGCCACCGACCGACGGCGGGCTCTGGATAGAGCGCTCCTCGCTGGACTTCTCGGGTGCCAGTGTCGGCGAGCCGGTGTCGCTGCGCCTGGCCGGCGCCGAGACCGCATCGGTCGACATCAAGGGCCTGGTGCGCGACGTCAGCCAGGCGCCGGGCTGGATGGAGAACCTCGTCTATCTCTATGGCAGCGAGGCCGTGCTAACGCGGCTTGGTGCGCCGGCCGGCTTCAACGAACTGCAGTTCCGCGTGCGCGACGAGCACGCCACGCGCGCAGAGGTGCGTGGCGCCGTCGATGCCTTGAAAGCCGCGCTGACCGCAGGCGGCTACACGGTCAAGAGCATCGACGTGCCAGAGCCCGGCCAGCACATCCACGCCGCGCAGATGGACTCGCTGCTGATGACGCAAGGCGCCTTCGGCCTGCTGGCGCTGCTGGCCTGCGGCTTCCTGGTCGTCAACCTCGTCAGCGCGATGCTGGCCGGGCAGACGCGCGAGATCGGCGTCATGAAGGTGCTGGGCGGCTCGCCCGCGCAGATCGGCACGATGGTGCTGGCGCAGGCCGGGGCGCTGGGTCTGCTGGCGTCGGCCATCGCCCTGCCCACCGCGCTCTGGCTCGGCCGCATCTACGGCGGCCTCAAGGCCGAGCTGCTGAACTTTCCGCTCGACGGCGTCGCGACGCCCGTCTGGGCGGTCGCGCTGCAGTTGGTGGTCGGCGTCGGTTTGCCGCTGGCGGCGGCCGCACTGCCGGTGCGCGCGGCCCTGCGCCGGCCCGTGGGCGAGGCGCTGCGCGACATCGGCATCACCCGCGAAGGCCAGGCCCTGGGTCTGAAGCGCGGCGCCCTCGCGGCCCGGATGGTGCCGCTGCTGGGCGGCTGGGCGCGGCCGCTGCTGTTGTCGATCGGCAATGCCTTCCGCCGCCGCCAGCGCATGCTGCTGACCATGCTGGCCCTGGCCAGCGGCGGCGCGGTGTACCTGGGTGCGGCCAATCTGCGCAGCGCCGTGCGCGGCTCGGTGGACGATCTCTTCGATGCGCAGCGCTATCAGCTGCAGGTGCGCGTCGGCGTGCCGACGCCGGCGGCCCGGCTGGAGGCCTTGGCTGCCGACGTGCCCGGCATTGCAGGCGCCGAAGCCTGGCGCGGTCTGCGTACCAGCCTGGGGGCCGAACCCCTGACGCTGCTCGGCGTGCCGTCCGCCGGCCGGCTGCTAGCACCGCACCTGGTCGAAGGCCGCTGGCTGGGCGACGGGGCCGCCCAGGAACTCGTCGTCAGCCGCCTGCTGCTCAGGCAGCAGCCCGCATTGAGCGTCGGCAGTCATCACCGCATCGCCGAGCGCGACTGGACCGTCGTCGGTATTGTCGAAGCCGGCCCGCAGGCCTTGGCCTATGCATCGCGTGCCGCGCTGGATGCGCTGGCCGGCAATGAGCTCGCCACCAGCCTTGTGCTGCGCCTGGACCGCCCCGAATCATCCGTCGCCCTGCTCGACGCCGCGCGCCAGCTGCGCGAGGCCTTCACCGAAGCCGGCATCAGCGTCGCCGCCACACAGTCCCAGGCCGAGAGCCGCCGCGTCGTCGAGGACCACCTGCTGATGGTCGTCGACTTCCTCGGCGCCATGGGCCTGGTGATGATCGCCGTCGGCGCCATGGGCCTGGCCTCGACCATGGGCCTGGCCGTGCTGGAGCGCCGCCGCGAGATCGGCGTGCTGCGTGCCATCGGCGCGCGCGATGGCGCCATCCTCGCCATGGTGCAGGTCGAAGGCCTCACGCTGGTCGCCCTCGCCTGGCTGACATCGCTGCCCCTGGCCCTGCCCATCAGCGCCCTGCTCGAGGTGGCCTTCGGCCGCATCATGTTCAGCGTGCCGTGGCGGCTGGTGCCGAGCGCTGGCGTGGCCTTCGGATGGCTGGGCTTGATGGCGCTGATTTCGCTCATCGCCTGCGCCCTGCCTGCGCGTCGCGCGCTGCGGATTCCGGCTGCGCAAGCCCTCGCTTACAACTGAGAGTCACGGTAAGCCCCAATCGCCTTTTGCGACGCTGAACAAGACAATCTCCGCCTCCCGGCAGGTGGCGGTTGTCCTTGAGTCACACAACATTACAGAAGTCGTACACAACGCAAGGTTGGCGCTGCCGGGCGGCCCGCAAGATGCGTCGCATGTTGGCGTTGGCGGTCTTGCCCTGGAGTTGTGCGGCCATGGCGGCCGGCCCAGCGGCGGCCACGCCCGCGGTCGAGGGCGCCGGTGAGTTGAATGTGCTGCATTGGTGGACGTCGGCGAGCGAACGCGCCGCGGCCAACCATGTGGCCGCACGCATGGCCGAGAACGGCCTGAAGTGGGTGGACGGTGCCGTGGCCGGCGGCGGCGGCGGCCCGGCCATCAAGGTGCTGAACGAACGCATCCTGCGCCGCATGGCGCCCAAGGTGGCCCAGCTCAATGGCGCGTCCATGAACGAGTGGGCCGACATGGGCCTGCTGCTCGAACTCGACGGCGTCGCAGCCAGGCGCAACTGGTCCAAGGTCATGTTCCCGCAGGTCATGGCCCAGGTCACCGTGCACGGCCACATCGTCGCCGCGCCGCTGGGCATCCAGCGCATCAACAACCTCTACCTGAACAAGGCGCTGTTCAAGCGCCTCGGCATCGAGCCGCCGAACGACTGGGACGGCCTGGAGCGCGCCGCCGTCAAGCTGCGCGCGGCCGGCATCACGCCGGTGGCCTTCAGCGACGAGCCCTGGCAGGTGGCCACCATCTTCGAGGCCATGCTGCTCAGCGAGGCCGGCCCGGCCTTGTATCGCCGCATGCTTGAGCAGCGCGACCTCAGCGCCTTCGACGACCCGGCGCTCGAGCGCGCACTCAAGCGCCTGCGCAACTGGCGCAATCTCGCCTTGCCCGCGAACTCGGCAGGGGGCGCCGCACCGGGCGAGCGCCCCTGGACCGACGTCGTCGCCGACTTTGCCAACGAGCGCGCCGCCATGATGATCATGGGCGACTGGGCCCGCGGCGAGCTCGGTGCCATGGGGCTGGAGGGCGAACGCGACTTCAGCTGCAAGGCCGTGCCCGGCACCGCCCAGGCCCATCTCTACAGCATCGACACCCTGGCCATGCTGGCCGGCAACGGCGGCAGCCAGGCCGACCAGGAGAAGATGGCCGAGCTGCTCGGCAGCGCCACGCTGCAGCTGGGCTACAACCGCATCAAGGGCTCCATCCCCGTGCGCCGCGACGTGCCGGTGGACGAGCTGGACCCCTGCGCGCAGGCCTCCTTCCATCTCTTCGCCAACCCCAACACGCCGCGCGTGCCCAGCCTCGTGCACCGCATGGCCTTTGGCGAGATCGGCAAGAACGCCATCATCGAAACCGTCCACCGCTTTGCGCTGGACCCGAGCCAGACGCCCGCCGCCGCCCAGCGCAAATTGCAGGGCCTGTTGCGCGCCCTCGCCCCCAAGAACTCCAAGGCCACACCATGACCCCGCGCAAGATCCTGATCGTCGACGACGACCAGAAAATCCGCAGCCTGCTCAAGACCTACCTCGAGAAGAACCAGTACGAGGTGCTGCTGGCCCACGACGGCGCAAGCTTCATGGCCGAGTTCGAGCGCCACCGCGACGAGATCAGCCTGTGCATCCTCGACGTGATGCTGCCCGACACCGAGGGCTTCACGCTGTGCCAGTCGGTGCGCCGCCGCTCCGAGGTGCCGGTCATCATGCTGACGGCGAGCGCCGATGAAACCGACCGCATCGTCGGCCTGGAGCTGGGCGCCGACGACTACCTCGGCAAACCCTTCAACCCGCGCGAGCTGCTGGCGCGCATCAAGGCCATCACGCGCCGCACCGGCCAGGAGAAGACCAAGGAGCCGCGCTACTACGCCTTCAACGGCTTCACGCTGGACCTGCTGGAGCGCAGCCTCATCGACCCCGACGGCACGGCGACGGCGCTCTCGGGCATGGACTTCCAGCTGCTGAAGCTGTTGGTGGAGCACCCCGGCGAGGTGCTGGACCGCAGCCGCCTCGCCGAGGTCACGCGCGGCCGCGACCTCGGCCCGCTGGACCGGTCGCTGGACGTGCAGGTCAGCCGCCTGCGCCAGCGCCTGCAGGACGACGGCAAACAGCCGGCGCTGATCAAGACCGTGCGCGGCTCCGGCTATGTTTTTTCCACGACCGTGACGCCGCGGCATGCTCTCTGAGGTGGCCGAGGACGTGGGGCCGCCTGCGCGAATGCGCAGCTGGCCGCAGCGTTTTGGCAGCTTCCTGTTCGACAGCCTGCAAGGCCGCTTCGTGCTGGCCATGCTGGGCGGCCTGGCGCTCGTCCAACTCGCCGTCAACCTGGTCTGGTACAGCCAGATAGAGCAGCGCGTGCGGCGCCAGACCGAGCTGGCGGCCCACCACGTCGCCAGCGGCGCCATCGGCGCGGTGCGCGCGCTGCGCGAGCTGCCGGCGGCCTACCGACCGCTGCTCATCGAGCAACTTCGCACCATGGGAGGCACGCGCTTCCTCGTCTTCTTCAACGGCGCCGCCGTGACCGTGGCGCCGCTGCCCGACCAGCCGATGGCCCGCATGCTGGAGCAGCAGGTCACCCAGGAGCTGACGGCCCAGTTGCCCAAGGGAACGACGGTGCGCGTCGTGCTTGCCTCGCCGATCGGCCTGGCCGTGTCACCCGGCGGCGCGCTGTTGAGCGATCTGCCCGAGAGCTGGGTCGAGCCGTCCCTGATCGCCGCCGAGCGGCCTGCACCCTTCCTCGTCATCCAGGCCGAGACCGAACCGGGCCAATGGCTCTACCTCAGCAGCACCCTGCCCGACCCCTATTTCCTGGAGCAGCTGGAGTTCTTCACCTGGCAGCGCCTGACGCCGCAACTGCTGGCCCTGGGCCTGGCCGTGCTGCTGACGCTGATCGCCGTGCGCGCCATCACGCGGCCGCTGGCCGGCCTGAGCCAGGCGGCGGCGCGCGTGGGTAGGCGCGTGGCGCCCAAGCCGCTGCGCGTCAGCGGCACGCAGGAGGTCAGGCAGGCCATCGAGGCCTTCAACGACATGCAGGAGCGCATCCGCCGCTACATAGGGGACCGCGAGCGGCTGTTCGCGTCCATTTCTCATGATTTGAGAACGCCGATCACGCGGCTGCGGCTGCGCAGCGAACTGCTGGACGACACCGCCGTGCAGGACGAGTTCCACGAGGACCTGGACGAGTTGGACATGATGGTGAAGACGGCGCTGCAGATCGTCAAGGACACCGATATCCACGAGAACCGCGCGCCGCTGCGCATCGATCTCGTGCTGCAGAAGATGGTGCGGGACGCGCGCATGGGCGGGCACAAGATCGAACTGCAGAACGAGCCGCTGACCGTGTTCGGCAAGCCGCTGGCGCTCAAGCGTGCCATCGGCAATCTGCTCGACAACGCGATGTTTTACGGCGACGCCGAGCGGCCGGTCGAAGTGAGCGTGGGCAGTGACGAGGACGGCCTGGTGCTGGTGACCGTGCGCGACCATGGACCCGGCGTGCCTGAGGGTGCGCTCGCCAAGCTCGGTCAGCCCTACACACGCCTGGACCACGGTGCCGCGCTGCGCAAGGAAGGCCTCGGCCTGGGCCTTTCCATCGTGCGCGAGATCGTCGCCGACCATGGCGGCAGCGTGCGCTTCCGGAATCACCCCAACGGCGGCTTTGAAGTCCGCCTCGCTTTGCCCGCTGCATGACCACACCGAAGCACATCGCCATCGTCGGCGGCGGCACGGCCGGCTGGATGACGGCCAATCTGCTTCGCCACCGCTGGGCCAAGCTCGGCGTCGAGGTCACGTTGATCGAGTCGGCCGATATCGGGACCATCGGTGTCGGCGAGGGCTCGACGCCCTTCCTGCGCCACTTCTTCCGCACGCTAGGCATTGAAGAGCGCGACTGGATGCCGGCCTGCGACGCGACCTACAAGAGCAGCATCCGCTTCCCCGGCTGGAGCAGCGTGGCCGGCTACGAGAGCTATGTCCACCCCTTCTTCAGCGAAGCGGACCGTGAGCTGGGCAACCTCTTCTTCACCAATGCCTGCCTGCGCCGACGTGGCCAGGCCGCGGACGCCAACCCGCAGGACTTCTTCCTCGCGGCCGAGCTGGCCCGCCAGCGCCGTGCGCCGCTGGGCACGGACTACGCCTATCACTTCGACGCCGGCAAGCTGGGCAGCTTCCTGCGAGCGCACGCCGTCGGCTTGGGTGTGCGCCACGTCGTCGACACGGTGGCGCGTGTGGAACAGCGCGAGAACGGCGATATCGCGGCCGTACACCTGAAGAGCGGCGCCCGCATCGATGCCGATCTCTTTGTGGACTGCAGTGGTTTCAAGGGCCTGCTGATCACCGAGACGCTCGGCGAGCCTTTCCACGCCTATCGCGACAACCTTTTCAACGACCGCGCCATCGCCATCCCGACGCCGCTGGTCGACGGTGATGACATCCCTTGCGAGACCGTGTCGACGGCGCTGCGCCACGGCTGGGCCTGGCAGATCCCGCTGACGACGCGCTATGGCAATGGCTATGTCTACAGCTCGGACTTCGTCAGCGACGACGAGGCCGAGCGCGAACTGCGCGAGCAGCTGGGCCCCGCAGCTGAAGGCGCAACCGCGCGCCGGCTGCGTATGCGCGTCGGCCGTGTGAAGCAGCACTGGCGCCAGAACTGCGTCGCCATCGGCCTGGCCCAGGGCTTCATCGAGCCGTTGGAGGCGACGGCGCTGATGTTGATCCAGCTCAGCGTCGAGCAGTTCATCACCGACTGCGAAAGCGACGGCTTCGGCCGCGCACGCCAGGCGGCCTACAACGAGCGCGTCAACGCGATGTTCGAAGGCGTGCGCGACTATGTCGTCGCCCACTACCAGCTCAACACGCGGCGCGACACCGACTATTGGCGGGCCAACCGCGCCAACCGCAACATCTCCGACCGTCTAGCCAGCCTGCTGGATGTCTGGGACCGTGGCGGCGATTTCGAAGCCGAGCTGGAACGCCATGGCGCCGGGCTGATGTATCTGCGCCCGTCCTGGTATTGCCTGTTTGCCGGCATGGGCCGCTTCCCGGCGGAGCTGCGCGCGGCGCCTCAGGCCGTCACGGCCGCCCAGGCCAAGGAGCGCCTGAACCAGATGGCGCGGGCATTCGGCTCCCACCGCAGTCATCTGACGGGCTTTGGCCCGTGACGTGGCACCATCCACGCCTGCCCAGCATTCATGGGCCGTTCAACCGTGGTGGAGTGAGATTGAGACAGAAGCTGATCGGGTTCGTGTGGGTCCTGGCGGCCGCACTGCAGGTTGCCAAGGCGGACACGGAGCTTGCATATCCGCCGCTGTTGCAGCCGACGGCGCAGGAGGCCAAGGCGGCTCGCCTGGCTGCAGAACTGCTTTCGCGCTACCACTACAAGGCCGTCCCCCTCGACGATGCCTTGTCGGGCAAGGTGTTCAACCAGTACCTGAAGTCGCTCGACCCCGAGAAGCTGTACTTCCTGCAGTCCGACATCGACCGCCTGGCGGTGGACCGCAGCCGGCTTGACGATGCAATCCTGACCGAGGACCTGCGCGCGCCGTTCGCGATCTTCAACCTGTACGAACGCCGGGCGGTCGAGCGCATGGCTTTTGCCCGCAGCCTGCTGGCCAAGGGGTTCGACTTCGAGCGCGACGAGACGCTGATGATCGACCGCAAGGACCAGCCTTGGCCAGCTACCGAAGCCGAGTCGCTCGACCTCTGGCGCAAGCGCGTCAAGAATGATTGGTTGCGGCTCAAGCTCGCGGGCCAGGACGACGCGGCCATCAGGAAGGTGCTCGACAAGCGCTACGACAGCACCGCCAAGCGCATCGGCAAGATCTCCAGCGCCGACGCCTTCCAGGCATTCATGAACGCCTACACGATGGCGATCGAGCCCCAAAACCAACTACATGGGGCCACGCGCCGCAGAGAACTTCGATATCGCGATGCGGTTGTCGCTGGTGGGTATCGGCGCACTTCTGACCGAGATTGACGGCTACACCACCATTCGGGAGCTGGTGGCGGGCGGGCCCGCGATCGCGTCGGGACAACTGAAGGTGGGCGACCGTATCGTGGGCGTCGGCCAGGGCGCGGCGGGCCCGGTGGACGATGTGGTCGGCTGGCGCCTGGACGACGTGGTGGCATTGATTCGCGGCGCGATGGCTTCGACGGTTCGGCTGGACATCCTGCCGGCCGACAGCGGGCCTGACCCCTCCATCAAGACCGTGACCCTGGTCCGCAACACCATCGCGATCCAGGACAGCGCGGCCAAGGCCAAGGTTTATTCGGTGACGACGGGCGAGGGCAAACGCCTGGTGGGCGTGATTACCTTGCCCTCGTTCTACGAGGATGTCGGCGCGCTGCAGAAGGGCGACAAGGACTACCGCAGCGCGGCGCGCGACGTGGCCAGGCTGCTGCAGGACTTGAAGGCCCAAAAGGTGGAGGGCGTGTTGATGGACCTGCGCAACAACGGCGGGGGCTCGCTGCGCGAAGCAGTGGACCTGACGGGCCTGTTCATCGGCAAGGTGCCGGTGGTTCAGACACGCAATGCCAAAGGCGAGATCAGCGTGGCGACAAACGTCGACACCGGCCTGGCTTGGGACGGACCGTTGGGCGTGCTGATCAACCGGGGGTCGGCTTCAGCGTCGGAAATCTTCGCGGCGGCGGTTCAGGACTATGGGCGCGGCCTGGTCATCGGCGAGCCCAGCTTCGGCAAGGGCACGGTCCAGACCGTCGCCAGCCTCGACAGAATCGCCAAGAACGCCACGCCGGTGTTTGGCGACCTGAAGATGACCATCGCGCAGTTTTTCCGGGTGAACGGCGGGACGACGCAACTGCGTGGCGTGACGCCGGACATCCGCTACCCGACCACCGGCGACGACAACCAGTTCGGCGAGGCGAGCTACGGCAACGCCTTGCCGTGGACCCGCGTCAAGGCGGCCGACTACACGCCCGTGGGCGACATGACCCCACAGCTGCCACGCCTGCTGGCATGGCACGAGAGCCGCGTCCGGGGCGACCGTGACTACCAGGGCCTGCTGGAGGACGTTGCAAAGGCACGGGACCTGCGCAAGAACAATGTCATTTCACTCAACGAAGGGGTTCGTCGCAAGGAACGCGCCGCTTTGGAGAAGCGCTTGGCCGCGATGGCGGGCGGCGCCGGAACCGGCGCTGCGTCGGGCGCGGGCAGTGCATTGGCAGACGATGGCCTGCAGTTCAATGAACGCAAGCTCGGCAAGGATCTCGCCGCAGAAAAGGCCAGGGACGCCGTCAACGACGTCCTCCTGAACGAGGCCGTCAACATCATGTCCGACAGCGCGGCCTTGAGAGCGGGCAAATCTCAAATGACGGCGAGCGCCTCGTCGACCCGCCCCGTGGTCATCAAGGCCTTGCTGGCCAAGGGATCATCGGAACAATAGGCTCGCTGCTGCAGGGCCTCACCAATTCCTGAGCCGGCTGCCGATCAGCGCATAGCCCAGGATCAGTGCATACCAAGGGAGCATGACCCAGTAGCAGCTCCGGTCAATACACGCCCATGTAGTCACGCTTGCCGATGGCGATCCCGTTGTGGCGCAGGATGGCATAGGCAGTGGTGACATGAAAGAAGAACTGCGGCAGGCCGTAGTTGGCCAGATAGCTTTGACCGATCAGCCGCTTCTCCTTGGGTGTACCGGGACGCAGAATGATCTCTCTGCTTTCGCTGCCTTCGAACTGCGATGCGCTCAGGCCATCCAGAAAGCTCACTGTCTGGGCCAACAGCACGTCAAGATCAGCGAAGCTCTTCTCTTGTCCCTCCTGGGTGGGGACCTCGATACCCGCCAGGCGTGCCGATACGCCGCGCGCAAAGTCGGCTGCGATCTGCACCTGCTTGGCCAACGCAAACATGTCCGGATACAGGCGAGCCTGCAACAAGGCGTCGGGCTCAATCGAATGGGCCGAGGCGTGCGTACTGGCCTGCGCCAGTTCGGCTTTGAGCGCCAGCAGCATTTGCTTGAAGACGGGAACGGCGAAGGTATACATCGGACTGGTCATGGTCGTTCCTTGGTAGTAGTGAAGCTGGACGGCGACAGCATTGGAGGGGCGCGCCCAACGGGTCGGAAGCCCGTTGCTGCACCAACGGAAATGGGCGGACGACGCAGTTCAGTGTAAGGACGCGACACCGGTCGCGGCCCCGCTCAGTTGCCGGGCCGCTGGCCCGGCGCGCCGGCGCGCTCGATCGGCAGTCCGGCCTCCTTCCAGGCCTCGACGCCGCCACGGTACCAGCCGACCTTCTGGTAGCCCATGCGGATCGCGCGCAGCGCCGCGTTGTACGACATCCAGCACATCGTGCTCGCGCAATAGAACACCAGCGGCAGGTCCTGACGTCCCTGCGTCACTTGCTTGAGATAGGCGCCGAACTCACGCTGCACATGGTCGTCGAAGCTGCCGGCCTGGTGCGCAGGCACGGCATTGAGCGCGCCGGGCAGGCGTTCGACGCCGCCCAGCACGTCGAACAACAGCAGCGGCGGCAGGGCATTCGCACCGCCCTCGCGCCGAGCGTCGAGAGTGGCGACGAGCTGGCGCGTGGTCACAACCTGACCGCCCGGGATCGAAGCTGGTGTCGCGCCGTGCATCGCGCCGCTGTGCAACGCAGTGCTGGCCGGCACGCCGTGATCTGCGCGCTCCTTGCCTTCGAGCTGGGCCAGGCGTTGCGGGTCGGTGCGCGGCAGGCCCGCCTGGCCTTCGGCGGCCGGGGCGGCGCGCCGAGGATCGACCCTGTTCGGCGAAGGCTGAGGTGGCGGCGGCGTGGCGCTGCCGAAGCTGTTCTGCGCCGACGCGGCCGTGCCGGCGAGCGACGCCAGCGCAAACAGCACGCAGTGGCAAAGCGCTTGCAGAGGAAATCTCATCGTGGCCTGCCTCATCGGGTGCGCTGCAATTGCTCGCCGGGCACGCCGAGCTCACGATTGGGGTCGAAGTTCGGGCTGTCGGTCATGACGTAGGTGCCGTCGCGCAACCGCCAGGCATGCTGGTAGTGGTTCGGCAGCTCGACCGTGCCGTTGCCGCCGACGCTGCTTCCGCGGTACAGCTCGACCTCGCGCACGCTGCGCACGTTGGCGATGTGGGTGCGGTCGATGCTGGCGGCACGGTCGCGCACCACGCCGTTGTTGATGGCGGCCACCTCCTCGCGCGACTGGCGGGCGATCTCGCCGCGCTGCTTGATCGCCGCCAGCGTCTGGCGCGAGGTCTCGGCATTGATCGCCGCGATCTTGCCGGCGGTGATCGCGTTGTCGCGCGCGATGGCCTGGTTGGTGGCTTCCGTTCCCTGGTCGATGCGGGCCTGCCAGCCCGCGTCGCTACGCAGCGTCTGCCACATCGCATCGAACTGGCGGAAATCGAGCTGGCCGTCGGGCGCACGCCAGCTGAGCACGCCGAACGATTCGCCCTGCGACGTCTGTATCGGCGCCATGCCGGGCAGGGCCATCCGCGTGACGCTGAACGAAATCGCGACCGCAAGCGATTCGCGTATCGCCTGGCCGCCCTGCTCATAGCCGATCAGCGCCTGGCCAACTTCGGCCCAGCTGCGCGTGCCGCCGCCGCCCGGGAACGGCATGTCCGTGGGCGGCCGGCCGCGTTCGGGCCGGATGCGGTAGTCGAGCCACTGCGCGCCGGGCCGGTGTCTGCCTACCCAGGCTTTCAGATAGCTTTCGGTATTGGCGAACGACGCACGCAGGCACGGCACTGAGGGATTGGGCCCGCTGCCGATCCAGGCCTCGCCGGGAGTCAATTCGATGGCGCTGCGGCCATCCGGCGCGCGCGCCTGCAACGTGGGTTGGTAGAGACGTCCGCAGGACAGTCCACGCCATTGAATCTCGCCCTGCGCGCGCCAGCCGGCCGGCACCATGATGGTCATGGCGGTCAAGGGCTTCTCGAAGCCCTTGCGATCGATGATCTCGACGACCTGAGCACGCCAGGTGGCGGCACCCGCGGCCTGGGCCAGGCCGGGTCGGGCCGCACCGATGCACAGGACAGCGAGAAGCGCCGAAGCAAGAAGGCGCAGGGTTCGGCAAGTCATGACGGCAACTCCGTGCATTGAGTGCGACTCGCCGATTCTGTCAGCGGCCGACAGAGCCTCGCCGGGGGTATTCCAGCGTCAAGCGAGACGCCCAAACACCGCTCACCAGCGCCTGAGTCGGCTGCCGAACAGCGCGTAGACCAGGATCAGCGCATACCAAGGCAGCATGACCCAGTAGCCGCTCTGCGGCGTCCACACGTCGGCAAAGTGGCCGTACAGCATGGGGATGAGCGCGCCACCGGCGATGCCCATGATGAGCAGGGCCGAGCCCGCCGCCGTGTACTTGCCCAGGCCTTCGAGCGCCAGCGGCCAGATGGACGGCCACACCAGCGCGTTGGACAGGCCCAGCATGGCGAGGAAGAACACCGTGTCGGGCACAGCCGGCACGCCAGCCCAGCCGAGCAGAGCCTGCGAAATGCCCGACTCGGTTGGCGACGACATGGCGACGCCGAGCACGAAGGCGATACCGCTGACCGCCGAGAAGATCAAGGCCGCGCGCTGCGACAACCAGCGCGGGATCAGCGCCACGCCGAGCAGATAGCCCAGCACCATGAAGCCCATGGTGTAGGACGTCAGCACGCCGTAGTGCGCCACGCCGAGCTGGCGGCCGTACAGGCCGATGGTGTCGCCGGCGATGACCTCGACACCGACATAGCCGAACAGCGCGATCGCGCCGAGCACGACCTGCGGGTGCTGGAACACGCCCCAGCGCTTGACCGTGCCTGAAGCTTCGCCCGCCGCCTCCAGCTCCGGCTCGCGCAGCGACGAGAAATGGATCAGCGCCATGAAGATGACCAGGCCCACGGCCATCACCGCGTAGGGGAAGACCAGGCGCTGCGACAGCTCGTTGCGCAGCGCCTCACGGCCGGCGGCATCCAGAGCAGCCAGCGCCGATTCGGAGAAGCGCTCCATGCCCGACAGGATCAGCGCCGAGAACACCAGCGGAACGACGATGCCGGCACCCTTGTTGAACAGGCCCATGATGGAGATGCGCATGGCGGCGCTCTCGCGCGGGCCGATGCAGACGATGTAAGGGTTGATGGCCGTCTGCATCAGCGTCATGCCGCTGGCCAGCGTGAACAGGGCCAGCAGGAATACCGGGTAGAGGCCGGACTTGGCCGCTGGAATGAAGCACAGCGCACCAATGGCCATGAGGCCCAGGCCGGCCGTCATGCCGTTCTTGTAGCCGATGCGCGCGAGGATGGCCGCCGACGGCAGGGCCATCACCGTGTAGGCGATGTAGAAGGCGAAGGCCACCCACAGCGCCTGGAAGTTGTTCAGCTCGCAGACGATCTTCAGGAAGGGGATCAGCGAGCCGTTCAGCCACGTCACGAAGCCGAGGATGAAGAACATCAGCCCGATGAAGAGCATGGGCAGCAGCACGCCCTGGCCTGCCGTGGGTGTGAGGGTTTTGGTTTGCATGGACGATGGGCGTGAAGCAAGGGCCGGCAGCGGTGGTGTACACCGCTGCCGGGGTCTCGGCTATCAGGACCTTACTTAGAACTTCGCGCGGACACCGATGCTGTAGCGGGCACCGTTCTCATAGACGCCGACCGGGATGCCGTCCACCGTGTTGGACTTGATCACTTCGTTGTTGATGTTGACGGCGCTGGCGTACAGCGCGATCTGCTTCGTCACATCCCAGCTGGCCGAGGCATCCCACTGGCCGTAGGCGCTGTTGACGACCTGGCCGCCCATCTCGACGTTGCCATAGCTCTTGGAGCGGAAGTTGTACGAGACGCGCAGCATGACGGGACCCTGCTCGTAGTAGCCGCTGAAGTTGAACTGATCACGCGAGTTGCCCAGCACCTTCAGGCGCGGCTGGCCGGCCACGGCGCCGGCCTTGGCGTCGGTGAAGGTGTAGTTGACGACGGTGCCGAAGCCGGTGTTGCCGAAGGGCTGTTGCCACTGCAGCTCGAAGCCCTTGATGTCGGCGCCGTTGTCGGCGTTGTAGGGGCGTTCGATGGTCAGGGTCTCGCTGCCCACCTGCTCGGACTTGGAGGCCTTGTAGGTGAAGGTGTCGAGCTTCTTGATGAAGAAGGTGCCCGAGATCAGGGCCGCGTCGGCGTAGTACCACTCGGCGCCGATCTCGGCCTGGTTGGCATGCACCGGCTTCAACATCGGGTTGCCGGCATAGCCCTTGGACAGCACGGTGCCGTCGCGGCGCATGCCGGGGCTGAGCAGGTCGAAGGTCTGGCGGGCCATGGCGCGCGAGACCGAGCCGCGCAGGATGAGCTCCTTGCTGAGGTCGTAGACCACGTTCAGGCTGGGCAGCGCATCGGTGTAGTTGTTGCCGACGCTGGTGGGCGAGAAGCCGCCACTGGCGTTGCCCAGATAGCCGTCCGAGGTCTGCTGCGTGCGCACGAAGCGCAGGCCGAAGTCGCCGCGGAACTTGGCCACCGAGAAGTCGGCCTTGGCGTAGAGGGCCGAGATGCGCTCGTGGATCTTGTAGTTCTCGTTGAGCACGTCCTTGTAGGTCATCGCCTTGTCGAACATCGGGATGCCCTTGCTGGCGACGAGACCGTCGTCGTACCAGGCGTACTGCGTCAGCGCGTCCGACGTGGCGGCCTGCTGGCTCAGCAGTGGCGACGGGCCGGAGGACAGGTCCGACAGGCTGAAGGACTGCCAGCCGTTGGAACCGGGACCTGCCGTGCCCTGGATGCGGGAGTTCTTCAGCGTGTTGTCGCGCAGCTTGACGCCGAGCTTGACGGCGTTGATGACGCCGCCGTCGAGGTCGAAGGTCACATCGCCCTGGGCGTAGTTCTCCTTGGCTTCCATGCGGCGGATGCGGTCGTCGCCGGCCTTCAGCGTCAGCGCCTTGGGGTCCAGAGGGCTGATGTCCAGGTACTTCACACCGTAGTGATCGGGGCCCAGCGTGATGGTCGTGCGCGTGTCGCCTTCCATCCAGAAATGGCGGTCATGCGAGCTGCCACCCGAGCTGTTGGTCGTGCCCACTTGGCCATGCAGGCGCCAGTTGCCGCCCTGGTAGCTGCCGTCGAGGTCCGCCACGCGGGACTTGATGTAGCTCTCGCGGTAGATGGGCTCGAAGGACACGCCGGTCTTGGGGCCGAAGGTGCCGCCGACCAGGGCCTTGCTGCCGTCGCTGACCGTGATGAACTTCGGGTCGACGGCGCTGATGACACCACCCACCGCCAGGCCGCCGGCCTGCCAGAGGTAGTTCTGGTTGTTGTTGTTCATCTTCATGTCCGAATCCATCAGATTCAGCACGAGATCGGTGGCAGGGTTGGGCTGGAACTGCAGGGCGAGGTTGGTGGTGGTGCGCTCGCGCTCCTGGCGGAAGATGGCCGAACCCCCACCCCAGGAGGCATAGGCGTTGGTGACGACGCCGTTCTGGTCCTTGACGTCGTATTTGCCGTCGGAGAACTGCTCCAGGCCGTCGCGGCGCATGTGGCGCTTCTGGCTGCTGATGGCCAGCAGCACGCCGAAGGTCTTGTCGTCGCTCTTCCAGTTCAACAGGCCCGAGACCTGCGGGTCGGTCTTGCCGGGCAGCTTGCTGTACATGGCCTCGGCCGAGGCCTGCAGCGTCAGCTGGTCCTTGAAGGCCAGGGGCTTGCGCGTCTTGACGATGACGAGGCCACCGATGCTGCCTTCGTCCAGGTCGGCCGACGGGCTCTTGAACACGTCCAGGCTGCCGACGATCTCGGAGGGCAGCACGTCGTAGTTGAAGCTGCGCGTCTGCGGCTCGTTGAGCCACCACTCCGATGACGCAACGGACTGGCCGTTGAGCTGCGTCATGTTGAGGTTCTTGTCCGTGCCGCGCACGAAGATGGCCTTGCCTTCGCCCCAGATGCGGTCCACCGAGATGCCGGGTACGCGCTGCAGTGAGTCGGCCACGTTCTTGTCGGGGAACTTGCCCACGTCCTCGGCGCTGATGGAGTCGACGATGTTTTGCGACTCGCGCTTCTCCGCCAGGTTCTTCTTCAGCGTCGCCCGCACGCCGCGGATCTCCACGGTGTCGAGTTGCTGGGCGGCCTCCTGGGCCATGGCGCCGAGTGCGGTGGCGCCGAGTGCGAGGCCGATGAGGCGGGGCAAAAGAAGGGGAAGGGGCTTGAAGTGAGGCTTGGCCACGTAGGTGCTCCTGGGCAACGAGTTCTGTTGGACAACAAGTAGCCGTCCCCGCGGCGGGTGTGCCGACGGGCAAGGCTCAACTCAGAAGGCCAGAGCTGCGTTGTCTCTTGTCGTCAGACCCTGGCCAGTGCCCGCAATCTAGCGGCGGCGCTCACGCCTGGAGCAAGGCGTTGCGCTTTGTTGGACTTCATTGCGCCGACGTTACGTTGGCGCAATGCTGGGTCAGGTCGCGGGGGTGATTTGCCCGTCGCAGGCCCCGAAACCGATGCGCCGGAATCCGGGTTTCTCCGCAAAGGCGCGCAGGCCGAGAGTGTCGCCATCGAGGACGAACGTGCGCTGTTCACCGTTCGGCAGCGTGATCGGCTGCTTGCCACCGCCGGTCAGCTCCAGCAGGGAGCCGGCCTCCTCAGGCGCGGGGCCGCTGATGGTGCCGGTACCCAGCAAATCGCCCGGCTGCAGATTGCAGCCATTGCTGGCGTGGTGGGTCAGCATCTGAGCGAGCGACCAGTAGGCATGGCGCAGGTTGGAGCGCGACAGCCGCGTCGGCTCGCTCATCGTCGGCGTCTTGAACCAGACCTCCATCTCGATGTCGAAACTCGCGTTGGCGCGGTGGGCCGGCGAGTCGAGATAGGGCAGCGGCTGGGGGTCTTCTGCAGGCCGTGTGAACGGAATGCGGAAGGGCTCCAGCGCTTCCATCGTGACGATCCACGGCGAGATGGTCGTGCCGAAGTTCTTGGCCAGGAAGGGCCCGAGCGGCTGGTATTCCCAGGGCTGGATATCGCGGGCCGACCAGTCGTTCAGCAGCGTGAGGCCGAAGGCGTGCTCGTCGGCCTCGTCGATGCCGAAGGGCTCGCCCAGCGCATTGCCCGGGCCGACGAAGAGGCCCAACTCGAGCTCGCAATCGACGCGGGCGCTGGGCTTGAACACCGGCACCTCGGCGTCCGGCGGCTTGACCTGGCCCCTGGGGCGGCGCAGCGGCGTGCCGCTGACGACGATGGACGAGGAGCGGCCGTGATAGCCGATCGGCACCCACTGGTAGTTGGGCAGCAGCGGGTTGTCCGGGCGGAACAGCTTGCCAATGGCGCGGGCGTGGTGGATGCCGGTGTAGAAGTCGGTGTAGTCGCCGATGCGGCAGGGCAGCGTGTATTCGGCCTGGGCCTGCGGCACCAGGTCGACCTGGGGCGCGCCGGCCTTGAGCGTGTCGAAGAGGCGATGGCGCAATGCCAGGCGCTCGGCACTCGGGCGGCCCATCAGCGCGTTCAGGTCGGTGATGCCCCAGGCGCTCAGGTCCAGGATCTGGTCGCCGATGCCGACGCCGACACGCCAGGGCTCCAGCGAGCCGGCGCGGCGGAAGCTGCAGAAGGGCAGGTTCTGCAACGGGAAATCGGTTTCGGGCGAGTTGGCCGAAGCGACCCAGGAGAGGGCCGCGGCGTCATGGGTGTGGTCAATCATGCTCATGCTTTGAATTCGTCTTTCAGGCCTTGCCAGCAGTTGGCGTAGGTCGTCTCCAGCGGTGCATCCTTCAGCGCCCAGGCGGTGGGCTTGAGGGGCCAGCGCGTCTCGAACATGAAGGCCAGTGTGGCGTCCAGCTTGTGCGGCTTCAAGTCGGCACCGCTGGCCTTGTCGAAGGCCTCGGTGTCGGGGCCATGGGGCACATAGCTGTTGTGCAGGCTGGCGCCGCCGGGCTTGAAGCCCTCGGGCTTGGCGTCGTACTGGCCCAGCACCAGGCCCATGAACTCGCTCATCACATTGCGGTGATACCAGGGCGGACGGAAGGTGTCCTCGGCCACCATCCAGCGCGGCGGGAAGATGACGAAGTCGACGTTGGCCCAGCCGGGCGTGTCGCTGGGGCTGGTCAGCACCGTGAAGATGCTGGGGTCGGGGTGGTCGAAGCTGACGGTGTTGATCGTCATGAAGCGCGCCGTGTCCCAGCGGTAGGGCACCAGGTTGCCGTGCCAGGCGACGACGTTGAAGGGGCTGTGCGCCTGCTTCGCGCGCCACAGCTTGCCGCCATAGCGTTTCACGATCTCGTACTCGCCCTCCTCTTGCTCATGCCAGGCCACCGGCGCCTCGAAGTCGCGCGCGTTGGCCAGGCCGTTGGAGCCGATGGGGCCCAGCTCGGGCAGGCGGAAGGCCGCGCCGTGGTTCTCGCAGACATAGCCACGCGCGGGCACGTCGAGCGGGTCGACCTTGAAGGCCATGCCGCGCGGCAGCAGCGCGATGAAGCCGGGGGCCACCACGAGGCGGCCGAGCTCCGTCGTCACGAGCAGGCGGCCCTGCTGCGGCACCAGCAGCATCTCGGCGTCGGCGTTCACGAGGGCGCGGCGGCCCATGGCACGCGTCGCGACATAGGCCAGTGCGCCCATGCCACCGATGCCGGTCTCGCCATTGACGGCATAGCTGCGCAGGCCGTCGACGAAATCGCCATCGCCCTGCAGCGGCGTCGGCCCCCAGCGCAGTGGGTCGGGCGAGGCGCACTCGCCTTCCGCGGCACCGCTCTTCCACAGCGCATGTGCCAGCGGCTCATAGCCACCGACGACGACCGACGGCCGGCGGCGGTACATCCAGGTGCGATGGTTGTCGGCGCGCGGCGCCGTGAAGGCGCTGCCGGACAGCAGCTCGGCATAGAGGCCGTGAGGCGCCTTCTGCGGGCTGTTGCGGCCGATCGGCAACGCGCCGGGATGGGCCTCGCTGCTGTGCTGGTTGCCGAAACCAGTCAGATAGGTCAGTTCAGTCATGGTGTTCGTGATGGGCAAGTGCGAAGGCTTGTCTCAGCACTTCGCGGTCGCCGATGTGGTTGCACAGGATCAGGGTCAGCCGCGCCAGCCAGTCGGCGGCCTGTTCGTCGCTCAGGGCGGCCTGGGCGGCGATGAGTTCGGCGTAGAAGGCGTCCGCCTCGCGGCCGAAATTTGGGGTCAGGTTCAATTTATTCATGACGCTCTCCCATGGGCACGAGCCAGCGCTGAGCGCACCGCATCGGCGTCGAAGCGATGCCAGCGCGCGGCGACGACCGCGTCGGGGCGGATCAGCACGACGCTGCCCGGACGTGCGCCGTAGCGCGTCGCCGCCAGGCCCTCGCCGGGCAAGCCGATGACGCGCAGATCGGGCGCCTCCACCGGCCAGCCGAAGGCCAGCAGCACAAAGCCGGCGCCGAACTGCTCGCCGAGCCAGCCACCGCCATCCAGTGGCGCGTCCGGCGCCGGGCAGCCGGGCGCGGGACCGCCCGTCCAGGCCTCCGTGTCCAGCGTGCTCAACGGCGAATCGACATGCTCGGTCGGCGTGGACAGGCGCCCGCTGTTGACCAGGGGTTTGGCGAAGTCGGTGCGCGCGGCGAGGTCGAGTGCGGCCTTGCGCAGGCGCTGGCTCAGGCTGCTCTTGGGACTGATGAAGTCGGTCGCCCGCGTCGAGTGGCCGATGTTGTCGTCGGCGGCCTCGATGCGCTCGAACTCATAGGAGTCCAGCAGCACCTCGCTGCCCTCCCCCTTCACGACGGCGGCCAGCTTCCAGCCGAGGTTGTCGGCATCCTGCACGCCGCTGTTGGCACCCCGTGCGCCAAAGGGCGAGACCTGGTGAGCGGTGTCCCCGGCCAGCAGCACGCGCCCGACACGCAAGCGCTCGGCGCGCCGGCAGCAGAACTGGTAGATGGACGACCAGGCGAGCTCGAAGCCCTGCGTGCCCAGCATGGCCGCGACGCGTTCCTTGATGCGCTCAGGGTCGCGCTCGGCCTCGACATCGGCATCGCGGCCCAGCTGGAAGTCGATGCGCCACAAGCCGTCCGCCTGCGCATGCAGCAGCACGGACTGGCCGCGGTGGAAAGGCGGGTCGAACCAGAACCAGCGCTCGGGTCTGGCGGGATCCAGCCCGCGCGGACGCACGCCCGCGCCCAGTCGCACATCGGCGATCAGGAAGCGGTCCTCGAAGACCTGGCCCTGGAAACTCAGGCCCAGCAAGGTGCGCGTTGGGCTGCGCGCGCCGTCGCAGGCGGCGACCCAGTCGGCGCGCATGTCGAACAGGCCATCGGGCGTGCGCACATTCAGCGTCACGCCRTCGTCGTCCTGCTCCAGGCCGATCAGCTCATGCCTGCCACGCAGCTCGATGCGCTGATCAAGTTGCACGGCGCGTATCAGTCGTGCCTCCACCTGGTCCTGCTGCAAGTTCACCATCGCCGGCATCTTGTGATGCGCCTCGGGCAGCAGGTCGAAGGCATAGGCCTCGCGCTCGCCGTGAAAGACCCGGCCACGCTGCCAGCGCACGCCCTCGCGCGCGACCGCTTCGCCGACACCGAGACGGTCGAACACCTCCAGCGTCTTCTTGGCCCAGCAGACCGCGCGCGAGCCCTCGCCGATGCGGTCGCTGTCATCGATGACGACGACGGGCACGTCGCGGCGCGCCAGGTCCAGCGCCAGCGTCAGGCCCACCGGACCGGCGCCGACGATGACGACGGGCCGACGCTGCGGCTGGCCGGAGCGCTGCTCCAGCGACTGGTGATACGGGTAGCGCGGCAGGTCCATCAGGCCCCTTCCAACGACTTCCACATCTCCACGTCACGTTCTGCTGTCCAGATACGCGGATGCGAAGTGCCGCCGGCCTCGTCATAAGCGCGCGTCACGTCGAAAGGCATGCAGTGATCGAAGATGACCCAATGGCCGTACTTGGGCCGCAGCGCCGCCATCGTGCGCTGGTAGACGGCCTTCAGTTCTTCGCCCGCCTTCACGCCGGCTTGCACGGCGGCGTACAGCTCGCTGACGAAGGCGCGCGTGCCGTCCAGGCCGGCTGCCACCTGCTCGGCGCCCTTCAGCGCCGGGCCGCGGCCGGGCACGAGAGCAGCAGCGTTCAGCGCCGCAACGGCGTCCAGCGTCGCGGGCCAGTCGGCGAAATGCGCGTCGCCGCAGTAGGGCGTCGCGTCGAACTCGACCAGGTCGCCGCTGAACAGCACCTTCTCCTCGGGCAACCAGGCCACGGTGTCGCCGGCCGTGTGGCCGCGTCCGGGCGAGAACATCTCGACCTTCACGCCGCCCAGGTCCAGCGTCAGCCGGCCCGAGAACGTCAGCGTCGGCCACGTCAGCCCTGCAGGCACGGACTCGACATTGCGAAACAGGCGCGGGAAGCGGCCGATCTCGCTGGCTTTGTCCTGCTCGCCGCGTTCCTTGATCAGGGCCAGCGTCGCATCGCTGGCGATGACCTGCTCCAGGCCCTCGGCCTTGAAGGCCGACGCGCCGAGCACGCGCACCGCGTGGTAGTGGCTCAGCAGCACGTATTTGATGGGCACAGCCGACACCTCGCGGATGCGGCGGATCACGTCGGCCGCCATGACGGGCGTGGCCTGGGTGTCGATCACCATGGCCGCGTCGCGCCCGATGACGATGCCGGTGTTCGGATCCCCCTCGGCGGTGTAGGCCCAGGCGTGCGCCGACAGGCGCTCGAAGGTGACCTGCTTCTCTTCCAGGTCGGCTTGCGAGGCAAAGGCTTTTTTCGTCGTCATGCGGGTCTCCAGCGTCGAAGCCGAAATTTAGCCTATTCCAAATCAATTCACCAATATAGAATTTTCCGCATGGTTGAGCCCAAGGCCCCGCGAGGCATCCAAAGCATCGAAGTCGGCGGTCAGCTGCTGCTGGCCCTGGCCCACCAGGGCCGGCCGATGGCGCTGAAGGATCTGGCGCGGGAAGCCGGCATGACCCCGGCGAAGGCCCACCCCTATCTGGTCAGCTTCATCAAGCTGGGCCTCGTCGAGCAGGACGGCGGCAGCGGGCCCTATGCACTGGGCCCGCTGGCCTTGCAGCTCGGTCTCATCAGCCTGCAGCAGTACGACCCTGTGCGGCTGGCCACGCCGGTCATCGAGGAGCTGGCGCTGCAACTGGGCCACACCGTGGCCATCGCCGTGTGGGGCACGCGCGGGCCGACCATCGTGCGCGTGGCCGAAGGGCCGGCCCCGGTACACATCAGCATGCGCCACGGCACGGTGATGAGCCTGGCCGGAACGGCGTCGGGGCGCTTGTTCGCGGCCTGGCGCACCGAAGAAGCCGCGGCGCTGGGTGAAGCGCTGCCGGATGCCCGCGTCACCGACGCCGTCCGCAAAGACGGCCTGGCGACCTCGCGCGACGGCGTCGTCGCCGGCGTCAGCGCGGCGGCGGCGCCGGTTTTCGAAGCTTCGGGGCGGCTGGTGCTGGCCTTGACGGCGATCGGCTCAAGCGCCGGCTTCGACACCGCGCTGGACGGTGCACTGGTCACGCAATTGCGCAAGGCAGCCGCCCTGCTGTCGCGCCGGCTGGGCCACTGACCCGCCGCTGCCCGCGCGCCGGACAGGCTGGCGACAGGCAATTTTTCGATAAACACCGCAAACTATTTTTGCAATTTAGAGATTGCAAATTTCCAGGGTTAAGCGGCGCTCACCATCGGTTTGCAGGCAATTTATGCCTAGTGGAAAACCATAAATAGCCGAATCATCCAAAAATAACCATAAATGATTCGATTTCTTACTTACAACCATTGCCCCGCCGATAAGTAATGTGAAGCAGTTTTACTATTTGGTAAAACGCATCAGCCAAAAGCCCGCCAAGCCCCCCTGGAATTGCCAGAAATCCTTTCTGCATCAAGGCATTAGCGAATCCACCGGCACCCTCGCACAGAGATTTACGCGACCCCCCAGGGATTCCCTAGACACCTCGGGTTTGCCCGAGGCCAGAAAATTTGCTCCGACAGCCAGCGCCCGATCCGGCGCTTTCAATCGGCTGAATCCGATGGCAAGCCACCCGCTTGCCACGTTTTTTCTGGAGCAGAGATGCATAAGCAAACCAAAATCGCCGCCGCGGTCCTGTTGACCGTCGGTGGTTTCAGTGCCTGGGCCCAACAGGCCCCCGCCGAACCGCAGCAGATCGAGCGCGTAACCGTGACCGGCTCGGCCATCAAGCGCCTTGATGCCGAGACCGCGGTGCCGATCACGGTGTTCAAGATGAAGGACATCAAGCAGCAAGGCCTGACGACCGTCGAACAGATCCTGAGCACGCTGACCGCCAGCCAGACCAGCACCGGCACCAACCAGGCCGTGGGCTCCTCAACGGGTGGCGCTTCGTTCGCCGACCTGCGCGGTGTTGGCGCCAACAAGACGCTCGTGCTGCTGAATGGCCGCCGTATCGCGAACAACGCCTTCGACGGCTCTGCGCCCGACCTGAACATGATCCCGATGGCGGCCATCGAGCGCATCGAGGTGCTGCGTGACGGCGCTTCGGCGCTGTATGGCACGGACGCCATCGGCGGCGTCATCAACTTCATCACGCGCAAGGACTACCAGGGCGGCACCGTGACGGTGGGCACGGACATCCCCCAGCATGCCGGTGGCAAATCGCAGAATGCCAACGCCGGTTTCGGCTTCGGCGACCTGGAAGCCCAGGGCTACAACGTTTTCGGCTTCGTCGACTTCCAGAAGCAGGACCGCATCACCGGCTCGCAGCGCTCGTTCAACCGTCGCTATGACGGCGGCATCTCCGGCTCGCCTTCGCCGGCCAACTACTACCAGAACCCGGACGTCTGGTACAACCCCGCCGCGCCGGATTGCAAGAACGGCACGTTCATCATCCCGGCCGGGGACGGCACGTCCTGCTACATGACGACGTCCAACTTCGTGGACTACATCCCGAAGAGCGAACGCGCATCCGGCATGGTCAAGGGCGATGTGAAGCTGGGCAACGACCACACGCTGGGTGCGGAGTACTTCATCACGCGCAGCAACGTGAAGACCCTGATCGCACCGGTGCCCTTCGGCTTCCTGCCGATGAACCGCCTGCGCCCGGACGGCACGCCCAATCCCTATTTCCCGACCAACCCCGCCCTGGACCCGGCCTTCAACGATGGTCTGGTGGGTGAAACGATGACCGACGGCGGCGCGCAGATCCAGCCCGGCTACGTCATCGCGCGCTGGCGCGACATGCCCAACGGCCAGCGCGGCGACAGCAACACCAACACCCAGCAGCGTTTCACGCTGTCGCTGGACGGCACAGTTGCAGGCTGGGACTACGGCGTGGGCGTGAGCCGCAACCAGAACAAGGTCGACGAGAAGCTGATCAGTGGCTATGCCAATGGCCCGCTGGTCTATGAAGGCGTGCTGACCGGCGTGATCAACCCCTTTGGCGCGCAGAGCGCGGCCGGCCAGGCCCTGCTCGACCAGGCCGGCGCGACCGGTCTGATCATGTTTGCCAAGGGCACGACGACGAACGTCGACGCCCACGCCAGCCGCGAGATCGGCGACTGGTTCAAGGCTGGCCGCCAGGCCGCCATCGCCGTCGGCGCCGAGTACCGCAAGGAAAACTTCGTTCAACAGGCGAACCCGGCCTACGCCACCATCGTCGTCGACTCGACCGGCATTGACCCGGCCACCTACAGCGCCGGCTCGCGCAAGGTCAGCGCGCTGTACACCGAGTTGAACGTGCCGCTGCTGCAGTCCCTGGACATCACGGCCGCGGTCCGCTACGACAAGTACAACGACTTCGGCAACACGACCAACCCCAAGATCGGCTTCCGCTTCCAGCCCAGCAAGGAAGTCCTGGTGCGCGGCTCCTATTCCACGGGCTTCCGTGCACCGTCGCTGTATGAGCTGAACGCCGCCCAGACGTACACCAACTCAGGCACGGTCAACGACCCGTTGCTGTGCCCCTCGGGCACGGGCAGCCCGGCCGTTTGCAAGGCCCAGTTCATGGTGCTGAACGGCGGCAACCTGACGCTGCAGCCCGAGAAGAGCAAGAACGCCACGTTGGGCCTCATCGTCCAGCCGGTGGCCGACCTGAGCGTGGGCCTGGACTTCTGGTGGCTGCGCCTGAAGAACCAGATCGGCGTGGTCGGTGACGACTCGCTGTTCGACCCCGCCAACTACGGCCTCTTCGGCCCTTACTTCCATCGCAATGGCGCCGGCCAGCTGTCGACCAACGGCAACCAGTGCCCGGGCACGAATTGCGGCTACGTGGACGTGCGCCAGCAGAACCTCGGTGGCACCAACACCAATGGCGTGGACATCACGGCCAACTACCGCCTGCCCTCGGCAATCGGTACGTTCACTTTCGGCCTGAACACCACCTACGTCGCCAAGTATGAGTACCAGGACTACACCGGCGGCCCGTGGAACCAGAACGTCGGCATCTATTCGGGCGCCGGTCCGGTGTTCCGTTGGCAGCACACGCTGACGGCAATCTGGGCCAAGGATGCCTTCTCGGCTGGCCTGACGGGTCACTACAAGTCTGGCTACATCGATTCGGACCCGACCAACCACGTGAGCAACTACGCCACGCTGGATGCGTTTGGCTCCTGGAAGCCGCTGAAGGGCGCGACGCTGACGCTGGGAGTGCACAACCTGACCGACCGCGATCCGCCGCTGAGCTACCAGACGCAGGTCTTCCAGGCCGGCTACGACCCGCGCTACACGAGCGCCATCGGCCGCACCTACTACGTGCGCGCGTCCTACGACTTCTGAACGTAGCTCTGGGGAGGCTTCGGCCTCCCCAAAATCAAAACGCCCTGGATTGCTCCAGGGCGTTTTTCTCTGGAGGAGCTTGTCGCGCCGCTCAGAACGGGAAGCAGGACCGGCCAGAGGCCTCCGGCGGGCAATACATCTCGTCGTAGTAGATCCGATGCTCTCCCAATTCGAATCGGAGATTGCCGATGGCAATGGACATGATCAGGTCGTGAGAACCGGCTTGATGTGGGTAGCCCTGTGGGCCATACACGCGTCGCTTCGGGTCGCCGATGTCGACGCTCATGGCAGGCAGGTTCTGGAAGCCGCCCGCGATCTTGTTCTTGAGCTGGGCCAAGTTCAGGCCGGGCGCTCCGAACACCGAATCCGGAATCGCGTTCAAGCCCATGAAAGTGAAGGGCTTCAACTCATCGAGATTGGCGATCGCGTTGTGTGCCAACTGCATCTTTTCAGCGATCAATCCGTCGATCTTGTAGGAGATGAAAGCATCCACCAAGGTATTGACAAAAGGAATCCAATCCAGATTCGTCTGGCAGGAGTAGCTGGGGTTCAGTTTGAAATTCTTGATTTCCTTGGCTACCAGCAATCCCGAGACGATGTCCAGTCGTCCCACAATTGTCGTTGCAGGATCCAGCGAAAGATTGATATTGCAGGTGGCGGTCACGCCGGCATAAGACTGCTTCGCCGTCGCGTTGATCACGATCCGCAGGCCTGAAAACGTGACGTCCCCGCTGCTATAGGTCAGCGACAGCGGGCCATCGACGCTTGCCGATCCGTTTTGATAGCCCGGCAATCCGGACAGCGGCGCCATCAGCTGCGGCACCAGATAGGCACGCAGCTGCGACATCATGGTTTGCTGCGCGTCCACCATGGGTTTGTAGATTGAACCGGTCAAGGGCGTCCGGTATGTGGCGATGGTGCCGTCAGAACCGTACAGCGTCCCGAGGTAGTAAAAATCCTGAGCGGCATGGGCGGCAATTGCGCCGAAACCAATGACCAGCGCCGCGCCTGCTTTGACTATCAAACTTCTCATTGAAACTCCCAATAAAGTCTTACTTCACACACTCAGATGTGCGTGTCCCCACGCTTGAGCCGACCTTGCATCGGAGCACTGTCTGTCAACCACCTATCCGACACTTGAGCGCAAACACTGGTGGCGCGCACACAAGCGTCCATAGCGACACGATGACCGTGCTGATCTTCATTCCAGTCTCTCCCTGAGGGCCTACACGCAAGACTGCGCAGTTAGGCGAGAGCAACTCTATGGCAGCCCGAGTAGTAAAAACTACCAATGCTTGCGGCACCCCCTAGGGCACCAAATCTCACGGATGCTTTTCAATTGGTTGCGGCGTTAGCACTTGGCCTGTGATAGCTGGCCACCACCGCTTTCAATACAAAGAGTCGCCCAGGAGGGCGGACCGGAACAGCGACGACCTAGGCTTTGCTGACGAGAGCAATACCGGCCAGCACCAACAGGCTGCCTGCGACAAAGCTGGGTGCCAATGCCTCACCCAGCAGCCACACACCCAGCAGCACACCGAACAGCGGCGTCAGAAAAGTGAAGGCACCCAGGCGCGAGGCCAGGTAACGCCGCAGCAGCCAGAACCAGGTCAGGAAGCTGGCGAAGGACACCACCAGGCTCTGGAAACCCAGATGGGCCCAGACGGTGAGCGTCGGCTCGAAGCGCCACTGCCCGGTCAACCAGGCGCTCGGCAACAGCAGCACCAGGGCACCGAGCAATTGGTAGAACAAGGTCTCTGTCGCTGGCGCCTCGGCCAGCCGCGTGCAGCGGATGGTCACAGTCGTGGCCCCCATGGCCAAGCCCGCCATCACAGCCAGCAGGTCACCGAGCAACGCACTGCCATCCCTTGCCACACCGTCCAGAAAGGCCAGGGCGATACCGGCAAATGCCAGGGCGATGCCTGCCCAGCGCCGACCGTCCAGGCGCTCCGCCGGCAGCCGCCAGTGCAGCCCCAGCGCGGTGAACAGCGGCGAGGTGTAGAGAAAGACGACGACGTGCGACGCCTGCGTCATCTGCAGCGCCACGGACACCAACAGGAATTCCAGGCCGAACAGCGAGCCCGCCGCGGCGCCGGCCGCCCAGCGGCGGCGATCCAGCGCCTCACCACGCCGGCGCATCAGCGCGGCCAGCAGCAGCAAGGCAATGCCGGACCGCAGGGCCACCATCAGCATCGGGCTGGCCTGCTCCGCCACGGCCTTCAGCGACACCTGCTGAAGGCCCCAGAGGAAGCACAACAACAGCATCAGGCCGCCGGCGCGGGCATCGAGTGGGCCGGCCGTGATGGCGAGCGGCGCCCGCGCGGCAACGGGGGAAATGTCGGCGGCGGCGGGGCTGGAAAGGTACTTCATGACGGCAATGTGCCGTCGGCTCGAAGATCCGAAAAGCGCATAATTCAGCAAGCACCCATCCGCTTAACGAATCCATGCGCGACCTGCAGATCGACTGGCTGAAGTGCTTTGTCGCCACCGTCGACGCCGGTTCGCTGTCCAGTGCCGCCGCCGAGATCCACCGCTCCCAGTCGGCCGTCAGCATGCAGCTCAAGAAGCTGGAGGCGGCCGTCGGCCACCGGCTGCTCGAACGTGATGCACGCCAGCTGGCGCTGACCCACGAGGGCCAGACCCTGCTCGGCTATGCACGGCGCATGCTCGACCTGCAGGCCGAGGCCCAGGCGGCGCTGCGCGAGGACGAGGTCACCGGCCTCATCCGGCTGGGCGTGCCGGACGACTACGCCAGCAAATACCTGACGCCGGCCCTCAAGCGCTTCGCGCCGCGGCACGGCGGCGTCGAGATCCAGCTGGACTGCGAGCAGTCGACCTCGCTGATCCCGCGCGTGGCGCGCGGCGATCTCGACCTCGCGCTGGTCTCGCGCGACCACGCACGGCGCGGCACGCTACTCTTCCACGAGCCCATGGTCTGGGTCGGCTCACCGCAGTTCGAGGTCTGGCGCCGCGACCCGCTGCCCATTGCCGTCTACGAGGAAGCCAGCCTGGGCCGACGCAGCGCCATCAACTCGCTGGCCCTGCAGGGGCGGCCCTACAAGATCGTCTACAACAGCTCCAATCTGGCGGGGCAGATTGCCGCCGTCGAAAGCGGGATCGCAGTGGCCGTGCTGACGCAATGCAGTGTGCCAGCACATCTGCAGTTGCTCGGTGCCGAGCAGGGCCTGGGCCCGCTGGAGCCCATGGAGGTGGCCGTCTACCGCAGCCAGGCCTCCAAGGGCAACAAGGCCGTGGACAGCCTGCAGCGCATGCTGGTGCAGACGCTCAGGGCGCCGGGGTGATGCGCACCATCAGCACGCCATGAGGCGCGACGCGACCACCCAACTCGCCTGACACGCCGCGGGTCTTCTTGCCTGACCACAGATCGTGCACCTCGGCCTTGAGCCTGGGCGGAAGGTCGAGCTGATCCCACGTGACCTTGATGTCGGCCGGCTTCTCGCTGCGATTGAAGAGCACCGCCGCGCGGTCGCCGCCGGCCAGCGTGCGCACCCAGACCTCCAGGTCGCCCTGGCGCCAGATGCGCCGGCCCTGGCGGCCCAGCGGGTCCTGATCGACCTTGATGACCTCGGCATTGGTCAGGATGCGCTTGGTCGCCTCATCCATCTTCGCCATGTCGTTGCCTGCGACCAGCGGCGCGGCAAGCATGGCCCAGATGGAGAAGTGGCTCTCGTACTCCGTCGTCGTCATGCCGCCGTTGCCGACCTCCAGCATGTCGGGATCGTTCCAGCCGTTGGGGGCAGCATCGGTCCACAGATCGGCGTTCATGTCGATGATGTCCAGCAGGCCGTGCGACCACTCCTTCTTGCCCTTCCAGGCATCCCAGATGTCGCCCGTGGTGCGCCACAGGTGACCGATCGGGTGGGCCCAGCGGCCGGGCTGGCTCGAGCCCCATTCGCAGATGGACAGCACGATGTCACGGCCCGATTCGCGCAGGGCCTTGGCCATGATGGTGTAGGCCGCCTCGGGGTTGCGCGGGCCGGTGTAGCACCAGTCGTACTTCAGCCAGTCCACGCCCCATTTGGCGTATTGGCGCGCGTCCTGGAACTCATGGCCGGCGCTGCCCGGGCGGCCACCGCAGGTCAGCGCGCCGGCGTCGGAATAGAGCCCGAACTTCAGGCCCTTGCTGTGCACATAGTCGGCCAGGGCCTTCATGCCAGAGGGAAAGCGCTCGGGGTCGGCCTGGATGTTGCCGTCGGCGTCGCGGCTCTTCTGCCAGCAGTCGTCGATGACGATGTAGGTGTAGCCGGCCGCCTTCATGCCGGAGGCCACCATGGCGTCGGCCTGCTGGCGGATCAGCTGCTCCGACACATTGCAGGCGAACTTGTTCCAGGAGTTCCAGCCCATTGGCGGTGTGGGCGCGAGATTGGGCTTGGGGGCGTCGAGTTTCAGCGTCTCGTGCGGGGCGGCCTGGGCGCCGGCAATGCAGACGCAGGTAGACAGGGCCAGCAATGCGCGGCCGTGCCAGGTTGAAGTCATGGCGAAAACTCCGGAAATAGTCAGACGGTGCCGCGGCGCGCTTCGAGCGTGGCGCGAATCTCGTGCATGCGCTGCTCCGTCAGGAAGTAGCGCGACACGATGAACAGAGCGACCAGCAGGCCCACGATGGGAATGCCAGACAGGCAGAGGCGGATCAGCAGGATGGCGTCTTCGCCCTGCGCGGGCAGCTTGACGTCGAAGCCGGTGAACATCAGCACCCAGCCCGAGGCGCTGCTGCCCAGGGCTTGGCCGACTTTGGAGATCCACGAGCCGCAGGCCGCAAACGAACCCTCGCGGCGCTGGCCGCTCGAGAGTTCGTCGTGGTCGATGACGTCGGCCATGGCCGAGCCGTAGATCGTCCAGAAACCGGCGCCGATGAAGGCCACGCCGCCGCTGGCGAACAGCTGCAGCCAGGGCAGGCTGGGGTTGTAGAAGAACCAGTCGCCGATAAAAGCGGCAATGCCCAGCCACAGCACGGTCATCAACGCATTGCGCTTGCCCCGGCGCCGGGCCACCCAGCCGGCGAAAGTGATGCCGATGAGCCCACTGACGAGGCCGGCCACGCCCATCAGCGAGTTCCATTTGGTGGCCTCGACGAGGTTGCCGCCGCAGACGTAGTAGACGGTGGCGTAGTAGCCCAGCAGGCCGACCATGGCCGTGGCCATGTTGTAGGTCAGCATGGTGCCCAGCATCAGGCGGAAGGGACGGTTCTTCAGCGTGCGGTAGAGGGTGTCCTTGAAGGGCACGCGCTGCCGGCTCTGCGCAACGAAGCTCTCGTAGTAGCGCTCACGCGTCAGCGAGAAGATCAGCACCGACACGACGACCATGATGCTGCCCAGGATGGCGGTATAGACCTGGGCGCCGTACAGGATGTCGGGCTTGCCGCTCGCGTCGTTGAAGAAGGCGAGCGTCGTGAACTGGGCGGCGACGAACATCGCCAGCTCGGGGATCTTCTGGATCGCGTTCTTGATGGACATCACGCGCGTGCGCTCGTGGTAGCCCGGCGTCATCTCGGCGCCCAGGCTGTTCCAGGGCATGGCGAAGCAGCTCATGACCGGCGCGTAGAGGCAGGTCGAGACGACGATGAAGATGAAGTACTCGGTGTCCGTCCAGCCACGGCCGACGGCGAACATCAGCGGCAGGCCAATGCCTGCCAGCACGCCACCCACCAGCATGAAGGGCCGCCGGCGCCCCCAGCGGGTGCGGGTGTTGTCGGAGATCCAGCCGAACATCGCGTCGGAGACGGCGTCCGCGACGATCTTGATGCCCAGCGCCATCGAGATCAGCCCCGGTGCAACGCCCAGGAAGATGTTGAAGACGTGGAAGACCAGCGACTGGTAGAGCCAGTGGCCCCACATGTCGAGGAAGGAGCCGAGGCCGAAGCCGATCTTCTGCCGCGCAGGTACGCGGTCGGGTGCCGGCGTCGCAGCCGGCGACGCGGCGGCAGGGCGCTGCACGGGAGGCATGGTAGCCCCTTCGGGATCGGCGATCAAGACTGTCTCCTTCGCCGCGCTGGTCACGCGGCTGATTTTTAGTAAACAGTCCTATTTTCGTTCGTTGATCGGTCGAACGAAAGGCGGTGCAACTACCTAGGCGGTGGCGGTCTTGCGCCTGGCTTTCCTTGGCGCAGCCTCGGCCTCCGCCGCAGGCGCGACCATCGAGCTCTCACGTACCACCAGTTCGACCGGCAGCGACGCGTCGCTGGGCGCGATATCGCCCTCGATGAGGGCGCGCGCGGCGACGTTGCCCAGGGCCTCCTTGTCCATCTTCACGGTGGACAGCGGCGGCTTGTTGCGGGCGGCCTCCTCGATGTCGTCGTAGCCGATGAAGCGGATGTCCTCGGGCACGCGCAGGCCGCGTTCGTGGCAGACCTCGATGGCGAACATGGCCGTCGAGTCGTTGTAGGCGAAGACGGCATCGGGCGGCTGGGGCAGGGCCAGCAGGCGGCTCATCGCGTCGCGACCGGCATCGCGGTATTCCAGCGCCGGGTCCAGCGTGACTTCGTAGTCGGGGTCGAACAGCCGGCCGGCCTCGAACAGCGCGCGGCGGAAGCCCTTGGCGCGCAGCGAGGTGGAGTAGTGGGCCAGCGGCCCGAAGATGGCGGCGATGCGCTGGGACTGGCCCTCCAGCAGATGGCGCGTTGCCAGCCAGGCGCCGAGCTGGTTGTCGTCGTTGACGCAGCGCACGCCTGGGTAGAAGTGGTCCACCAGCACCAGCGGCACCTCGCAGCGGCGGATGGCCTCCATGGCCTCGGGGTCGAAGTAGCCGGCGCCGAGCAGCGCATCGGCCTCGTGGCGACGCACCTGGCCGGCCACGTCATCGCCCGCCAGCACCGACATGATGCTCAGCGGCACGCCGGCCTCGCGGCAGGCCGTCTCGGCACCGTGCAGCACATAGGAATAGAAGGGGTTGTTCGCCAGCGAACCGATGCTGCGGCTGTACAGGAAGAGCATGCGGCGCGGCTTGCCGGTGCGCAGCTTGCCCACGTCATAGCCCATTTGCTGGGCCACGCCGAGCACCTGGGCGCGGGTCTGCTCCGACAGGCCGGGCTGGCCCTTCAGCGCGCGCGACACCGTCCCGATGGACACGCCCGCGGCCTCGGCCAGTTCGCGAATCGTCACTCCCTTGTCGGCCATTGCCCGCGCTCCCGCTGTTGTTTAGCACCCCGAATCGGGCGCGATTGTGTCATCGGCGCCCAGGGAGCCCCTGCCACACGCTGGACCGGGGGCAAAACCTAGGTTGGAGATTGTTCACTAAACAATCGCTGTTGCATAGAATATTTCCAAACCACGCGCCAAGCACCGCCGACATGCCCCCCTGCCCCATCGCCGTCCTCGGCGAAGCCCTGGTCGACGAATTCCATGACGGCCCGGTCGCGGGCGGCGCACCCTTCAATGTGGCGCGCTCGCTGGCGGCCCTGGGCGCGCCAGCCTTGTTCATCAGCCGCATCGGCGCGGAGGACGACAACGGCCGCCTCGTGCTCGACAGCGCACGCCGCTATGGCCTGGACAGCGTCGGCGTGCAGCGCGACCTGCAGCACGCCACCGGCCGCGTCAGCGTGCACGAGGGCCCCGGCGGCCACCGCTTCGAGATCCATGGCGACGCCGCCTGGGACCATATCGACGCCGAGGCGGCCCGCCCTCACCTGGCCGAAACAGCCGCGGCGTGGCTCTACTTCGGCAGCCTCGCGCAGCGCCTGCCCGTCTCGCGCGCTTCGCTGCGTGCGCTGGTCAAGCCCTTTGCGGGCACGCGCTTTCTCGACCTGAACCTGCGACCCGGCGATCAGACGCGGCTGCTGGCCGCCGAGTCGCTGATGCTGGCCGACTGGGTCAAGGTGAATGACGAGGAACTGGCGCAGTTGGCCGGCTGGTTCGACTGCGCCGCAGCCGATGACGTGGGCCGCGCCGGCGCGCTGATGGCGCGCTTTGCGCTGCAGCGCCTGGTGCTGACCTGCGGCGCCAGCGGCTGGCGCTTCTACGCACCGGGCGGCGTGCTGCTGGCCCAGGGCGCCGGCGTCATCCAGCCACGCATGGTCGACACCGTCGGCGCCGGCGACGCCTTCACCGCGCTGCTGCTGGCCGGCCTTGCCCTCGGGCGCGACCTGCCCGCCACGCTGGCCCTGGCGAATCGCTACGCCTCCTTCATTTGCGGCGTGCGTGGCCCCCTGCCCGCCGAACCCCTTGCCCTGCAACCCTGGCGCACCGCCCTGCATGCGCTGCCGACCTCTGCCTGAGCCCCTATGGACCTGACCCCGCCCCCCACCTCCCTGGCCGACCTCGTCGCACCGCCGCCCGGCTCGGCCATGCGCCGCCCTGGCTTCATCTTCGGCGCCGGCACCTCGTCCTACCAGATCGAGGGCGCCGCGCATGAGGACGGTCGCCTCGAATCCATCTGGGACCGCTTCTGCGCGACGCCCGGCAAGGTACTGCGTGGCGAGAACGGCGCCGTCGCCTGTGACCACTACCACCGCTTCGAGCAGGACCTGGACATCCTGAAGCGCCTGGGTGTCGACGCCTACCGCTTCTCCATTGCCTGGCCGCGCGTGATGGACGAAACCGGCCGCCCCAACGCGAAGGGCATGGCCTTCTACAAACGCCTGCTCGACGGCCTCGCGGAGCGCGGCATCAAGGCCTTCGTGACGCTCTACCACTGGGACCTGCCCCAGCATCTGGAGGACAAGGGCGGCTGGCTGAACCGCGAGACCGCTTACCGCTTTGCCGACTACGCCGACCTGATGAGCCGCGAGCTGGCCGGCCACGGTGATGTGGCCGCCTGGACGACGCACAACGAGCCCTGGTGCTCGGCCTATCTCGGCTATGGCGACGGCCACCACGCGCCCGGCCTCAAATCCAACCGCTGGGCCGCCCAGGCCATGCACCATCTGCTGCTCGGCCACGGCCTGGCCCTGCCGGCGCTGCGCGCCAACGCGCCGCAGGCCCTGCACGGCATCGTCGCCAACTGCGCACCGGGCTATGCCGACGCCGACACGGCCGCGGACCGCGATGCCGCCTCGCTGTTCGAGGCCTACCAGAACCGATGGGTGCTGGACCCGTTGCTCAAGGGCGAATACCCGGCCGACCTGTGGCGGCTGTGGAAGGGCTGCGAGCCGCTGGTGCTGCCCGGCGACATGGACATCATCCAGCGCCCCATCGACTACCTCGGCATCAACTACTACAGCCGCGCCGTGCTGCGCTCCAAGGGAGCGGACACGATGGATTGGGTGCGCCACCCCGAGGTCGAGCGCACGACGATGGATTGGGAGGTCTATCCCCAGGGCCTGCAGGATCTGTTCGAGGCCTTCAAGCGCGACTACGCCAATCTGCCGCCGCTCTACATCACCGAAAACGGCATGTCGAGCCACGACACGGTCAGCGGCGACGAGGTCGACGATCTGCAACGCCAGGCCTATATCAAGGCCCATTTCGCGGCATGCTCGCGAGCCATGGACAAAGGCGTGGACGTGCGCGGCTATTTCATCTGGTCGTTGATGGACAACTTCGAATGGGCCTTCGGCTACGAGCGCCGCTTCGGCCTCGTGCATGTGGACTTCGAGACCCAGCAGCGCACCCTCAAGCGCAGCGCGCTGGCCTATGCGGACTTCCTGCGCGAGCGCGCCGTTGCAGGCTGAAGTGATGAGCGCAGTGCGACGCACGACGAGGCTGCCGGCGCACGCCGACTTCATCCGGCACTGCTGCCCGGCGGCACCGCTTTAGGCCGCGATGGCTCAGCCCAGCAGGCGACGGCGGGCGACGAGCGCGGCCGCGCCGCACAGTGCCAGGATCGCGGTGCCCGGCTCGGGCACCGCCGACACCACCGGCAGGCCGGACGACGTCACCGCCGTCCAACCGGCCGGCAGATCCAGCGACGCAAAGGCGGTGTTGTAGAAATCAACGGTGCCGTGCTCAAGCTGGAAGACCATCATCTGCACCGCTGTTTGGACGGTGGTCTGCAAGCCGCCGCCAGGGCCGTAGTAGTGCACGCTCAGTGCGCTGTTGAAGGTTTTCGCGTAGGCACCGGTAGCAGTAACGCTGTCGTTGGCGGAGAAGGTGGGCTGCGGACCAGCGCCCCCAGACAGGTTCAACATTGACAGGCTGTATTCGAGAAAGGACGGATGCTGCGACGTCGCGCCGGCTGAAACCGTCGACATGCAGGTGCACGGGGATCAGATAGTCGCCTGGCAGCGTGCCTGCGGGGGGAGTCAGGAGCCAGACGTCCATCAGAGAAACCGTGGCCGCAACGGCACCGGTGCCTGTCGCGTACACCATCAGGCCTGTTGAGCCTGAGGCTGCCGTTCCCTTCAGCGTGCCGCCCGCGGAGCCTGCCGCGCAGGGCGCCGTCACACTGAGCGCAAAAGTGTCTTGGTAGGTGTCCAGCGGCACCAGCGTTGATTTGTTGCAGGCACCGAAGGCCTCCGCGAACGAGGTAGCGATGACGCCGCCGATCTGCCCGGTGGCATGGGCTGGCGCGCCGGCCAACAAGCCTGCACAGAGGGCGGCCAGCGAAAACAGCGGACGCAGTTGGATCGTCTCGATCATGAAGGTCTCCCGCTTCTACCGACGGCACACGCAACCGCCGAGGCAGTCTAGGCGTGGACAACTCGAGCCGTATCCCCCTAGGGACGACGTGAATCAGGCCGAGCCAGGGCGTTCACTGATCAACAAGCAAAAGGGCACCGCAAGCGGTGCCCTTTCTTTTTGACTCTTTGCGCGTTGCTTCGTGACGACGTCATGCACCGACGGCATCGTGAGGAGCGGCGCGGGTTTGCCGGGAGTCTGAGCTGACCGGTTCAGAGCGCGGAACCACGCTGCGTCGTCCGCAACCAGCAGCGCTTGCATCAATACCCGCTTCTGAGCTGGCGTCAGCTTTGCCGCCTCGGCCAGCAGCTTCTTGAGTTCTCGCGCGCGCATGTCCGGCTCCTTGAGCCCCAGTCATTGGGTCTATGCCTCCCACTGTCCACGCTCAATGGCTCACCAGATGGGCCGTCCTCAATCAACGCGAAAAGGGCCAGGGATCTTCGGGCCGAGCGCCGAGCCGTCCCAAGCCGGTTCGTCTGGCGATGTGCTCGCGGCTCAATGCCGCGAGCATCGGCATCCCGCGGGAACCGAGCAGGCGCGCGCACGTTCAGCGGCGCGAGACTGGACGAGGGGCTCAATTACTCACCAGGTGGCCGAGATAGGCCGCGTGGTCGGGCATGCCTTCAACCGTCAGCGAGACAGCCTTGCGCAGCCGCTCGAAGTGCGCGCGCAGCGTCGGCTCGTCCACCTGCTTCAACAGTGGGTCCAGCCCCTCCGGCTTCAGGCCCAGGCCGAGGTAGAGCGAGTACCACGAGTCCTCGCCGAAGCTGTCGCGGTCCAGGATGACGACACGACCGTTGCGGCGAAAGGTTTCGATCTGGTGCGCCAGCGTGTCCGGGATGGGCATGGCCGCGCAGTAGCGCCAGAACTCGCTGTCGTCACGCTGCGTCTGCTTGTAGTGCAGGATGATGAAG
>NZ_JBFUFR010000032.1:0-79078 GCF_056403315.1 Roseateles sp. P2_H4
GCAGGCACGACAAGTCCACCGGACTTGCCGTGTCCGGCCTCAGCCCCCGAGGGGACGGCGATGCTTGCCGGCTCGACCGGCAAGCACATCGCCAGGGCGGGCCGGCCAGGGAGCGGCCCGGCGCTCGGCCCGCAGGTTTCATCTGCCTCGATGGCTGATAACGCCGAGATCGAACTGAAGTTCCTCGTGCCGGCGGCGGCCCGTGTGGCGCTGGCGGCCGAGCTGACGGGACGCGGCACCGCGCGACGCGTCGCGCTGATCGATGCCTATTTCGACACGCCCGACCAGCGCCTGGCGCGCGCCGGTCTGGCCTGGCGCATGCGCCGCGAAGGCCGCCGCTGGGTACAGGGATTGAAGGCCGCACAGGCAGGGGCGCTGGAGCGCTTCGAGCATGAGGTCCTGCGTCCCGATGCCCATCTCGACCCACAGGCGCATGACGAAACCGCACGCGGCCGGCAGCTGGCGGAGCTGTTGGAGAAGGCCCATGCCCAGGGCCAGGACGTCGGCCTGCGCTTCCAGGTCCAGCAACGCCGCCTGCTGCGCCGCGTGCGCACGCGCGGCGCCGTCGTCGACATCGCGCTGGACGAGGGCCGGCTCACGGCCGGCGCCCAAGCGCTGCCGCTGCGCGAGATCGAGTTCGAGCTGGTGTCGGGCTCGGTGGTAGCGATGCTGGGGCTGGTCGAGCGTTGGCGACAGCGCTTCGGCCTCGTCTACGACCCGCGCAACAAGGCGGAGCGTGGCCACCGGCTGGCAGAGGGCTCGCCCCATCCGCCGCTGCGCAAGGCCAAATCGCCCCGCTATGACAAGGCTTCCAGCACGCTGGATGCCTTCGGCGCCGTGTTTGACGAATGCCTGGCTCACATCAGCCGCAACGCCATCGGCCTGGCTGAGGGCGACCCCGAGTTGCGCGCCGAGCATGTGCACCAGGCTCGCGTCGGCATCCGCCGGCTGCGCAGCGCGCTGCGAGCCTTCCGCGGCTGGGTGGCCGAGGCGCCGGCCGAGTTGGTGGAGGGCCTGCGCGCGCTGTTCGCCGAACTCGGCAAGGCGCGCGACAGCGATGTGTTGGGCAGCGGTGTCGTCGCCGAACTCCAGCGGGCCGGTGCACCGCCGCTGGCCCTGCGCGCAGACGGCAACACGCCCGACCTCGCCGCATTGATCCGCAGCGACGCCACGCAGCACCTGCTGCTGGCCTGGATCACCTGGCGCGCCGGCCTTCAGCCCCTCACGGAGCCGCTGGATGCTCTGAAGCGCCTGGCGCGCAAGCGGCTGCGCGGCTGGCACAAAGGCCTGGTGGACGGCTGCCACCGCTTCGACGAACTCGAACCCACCGCGCTGCATGCGCTGCGCAAGCACGCCAAGCGACAGCGCTATGCGCTCGAATTCTTCGCGCCGCTGCTGCCGCGCAGGCAGGCGGCCCGGCATCTGCAGGCCCTGGCCGCGGCCCAGCAGGCATTGGGTGAGATCAACGACCTCGTCGTCGCCCGCGACCGCTATCAGGCCCTGGTGGCCAGCGACCCCGCCGCCTGGTTCGCCGTCGGCTGGCTGACGGCACGCCTGGCCGAAGCGCGGGAAAAGGCACGCGGCGACCTCGGCCACCTGGCGGCCATCGAGAACCTAGCGCGCTAGCCTCAGCCTCACGATGGGCCGCGCCGGCTTGCGCCTTGCGACCTCCTCGAAGCCCAGTTCATCGAACATGGCCAGCGAGCCGAACCAGGGCGCGTCCGGTGCGCCGTCCTGCGCCTTGTCGACCGGGTAGGCCTCCACCAGCTTCACGCCGCGTGAACGGGCGTAGTCCACCGCGCCCCGCAGCAGCGCCCGGGCGACGCCCTGCTTGCGGTGCTCCGACGGCACGACGAGGCAGACGATGGACCAGACCGGCTCGTCGTCCACCGCCTTCATGGCCGGCGAGTTGCGCAGCTTGGCGTAGGCCTCGCGCGGGCCGAGCGACAGCCAGCCCACCGGCGTGTCGCCGTGGTAGCCGATCAGGCCGGGCGGTGGGTCGTGGGCCGCGAGCCCCTGCAGCGTGTCATGGGCCCGTTGGCGCTGCGCATCGCTGGGCCGCGTGTAGGCACCCTTGCCGCTGACGCGGTAGTACATGCACCAGCATCCGCGCGCCACCGAGCAGCCGCGCGCCTCGAAGACGGCCTCCAGATCGGGCCAGCGCTCGGGCGTCAGCGCATGCACGGCGAGCTCCACGGCGGTCTCAGCTCGGTGAGGACAGCTTCAGCCCGACGATACCGGCCACGATGAGAGCGACGCTGAACAACCGCGCCGGGTTGGCCGGCTCACCGAGCAGGAAGATGCCCAGCACGACGGTGCCGACCGCGCCGACGCCGACCCAGACGCCATAGGCCGTGCCCACCGGCAGCGACTTCATCGCGATGCCGAGCAGCCACAGGCTGGCGATCATGCAGGCCGCCGTCGCCACGCTGGGCCAGGGGCGCGTGAAGCCCTCGGTGTATTTCAGGCCGATGGCCCAGCCGACCTCGAGCAGGCCGGCAATGACAAGAACGATCCAGGCCATCCGTCTTCCTTCCGCAATGCCCGGGTCATCGCCAAGGCCTCGGCAGGATTCTGGCCGGGCCGGAATTCCCGGTCCTCCGTGGGGCTGCCTCCCAGCCGCCGCGGACTCTCGCGCTGTCCTACACACAAGCACCTGGATACGGCAAAAACTCGACACGACGACGGCCAAGGAGAGCACATGGAAATGCCGCAAACCCACTCATTGAGCGAAGGCTGGTCCCAGGGCTGGATGGTGCTGAGGGTGAAGCTGGAACCGCCCGGCGACTTCGTCAGCTTCCATGCCCATGCCGCCGAGGCGCAGGCCGACGCCCGGCAGCGCGGCGCCGGCCATCAGGTCTTCCATGGGAGCTATCGCGCCGGCACCGGTGAGTTCATCGTCGACTAGCGCGGTTCTGCGCACACCCTCGCTCTGGTAGCGTCGCGGCATGGACCTGCCCCTCTTCCGCTACCACCCCGATCCCCTCGCGACCGGCGCCATCGAAAAGCGCAAGGTCGAATGCGTCTGTTGCGGCCAGCAGCGCAGCTTCGTCTACGTGCAGCCGGTGTATGCCACCACCGACCTGGACGAGAAGCTCTGCCCCTGGTGCATCGCCGACGGTTCGGCGGCGAGCAAGTTTGCGGCGAACTTCTCGGACCCGCAGCCCCTCGCGAAGGCCGGTGTGTCGCAAGAGATCGTCGACGAGGTGAGCCTGAGGACGCCGGGCTACTCCTGCTGGCAGCAGGAGGAGTGGCTGGCGCATTGCGACGACGCCTGCGAGTTCCACGGTGATGCCTCCGAGGAGGACGTGGAGGACGCGAGCGCGGCCACGAAGGCGGACTGGTGTCAACGCTACGGGCTGGGCGAGAAGGACTGGGTCCGCGCGACGGCCAACTACGAGCCCGCAGGCGACAGCGCCTTCTACAAATTCGTGTGCCGGCATTGCGGCGCGGTGCGGCTGGGTTGGGATTGCTCGTGAATTGAGCGCCATCGAGCCCCGCTTGCCTGCCCGGACAATCGGGGCATGTCTCATGCCGTGTCTCTTCTGCGCGCCGCGCGCCTGGCGAGTGCCACCAAGCCCTTCTCGGCTCGCGGTGGCTTCAAGCGGGAGCGCTGCGAAGGCTGCCGGCTGGTGCCGACGCACTGCATGTGCGCCTTGCGCACGTCGGTGGCCACGCGCGCCGCGGTGTGCCTGCTGATGGCCGACATCGAGCCGCTGAAGCCGACCAACACCGGTTGGCTGATCGCCGATGTGGTCGCCGACACCTTCGCTTTCGGCTGGTCGCGAACCGAGCCCGATCCCACCCTCCTCGCGCTGCTGAGCGATCCGGCCTGGGACTGCTACGTCGTCTTCCCGGGCCAGTACGCCGCGCCGGAGCGCGTGGTGCAGGCCCTCAGGCCGCAGGCGCCTGGCCAGGGCGGCATCACCAGGCGGCCCCTCTTCATCCTGCTGGACGGCACCTGGTCCGAGGCGCGCAAGATGTTCAGCCGCAGCCCCTACCTGAACCACATGCCGGTGCTCAACCTGGCGCCCACCGGGGCCTCGCAATACCGGCTGCGCCGCTCACGCTGCGACGACCATTTCTGCACCAGCGAAGTGGCCGCGCGCTGCCTGAGCCTGGCGGGCGACGAGCGCGCGGAGAAGACGCTGGACGCGTATCTGGGCGTCTTCACGCATCACTACCTGCAGGCGAAGAACCAGTTGCCCGTCGCCTGGGAGGGCGCGGCGCATCAGCGCCTGCACGAGGCGATTGCCCGGCAGGCCTAGCAAGTCGGCGATCAGGCCTCCACGATCACCTCGAAGCCGCCGAAGATCATCCGCTGTCCGTCGAACGGCATGCCTTCCGGCCCCTTCTTCATGCTCGGGTCCTCCATGACCTTCTTCATGCCCGCGTTGCGCGCCTGCTTGGAAGGCCAGACCACCCACGAGAAGACGACGGCCTCATCGGCCTTGCGCTGCACGGCCAGTGGGAAGGAGGTGAGCTTGCCTTCCGGCACGTCATCGCCCCAGCACTCGACCACCTGCAGGGCGCCGTGCTGCTTGAACAGCGCGGCCATCTCCAGCGCCAGCTGGCGATAGGTCTCGCGCTTGGCCACGGGCACAGGGACCAGATATCCGTCGACATAGTTCATGGTGTCTCTCCATCGGGGGACGGCAACAACGCCGCCTCATGGGCGACGAGGGAGCGGGAGCGATCTCGACAAGATCGGCCGCCGGACATGTAAGTGCATGTGCGGAGGGGCTGCGCCCCCCGTATCGTCTGCCCTCCGAACTCGACTCCATTTCCGGCATGACCCACCCCCACTTGCACGGCCTGCCCGCACTGCGCGGTGGCCTGCTGGCCCTGCTGGCCGCGGCGCTGTTTGGCATCAGCACGCCCTTGGTGCAGCGGCTGGGCATGGGCCTGGGACCGTTCACGACAGCGGCCTTGCTCTATGCAGGGGCCGCCGTCATCGGCGCGCTGCTGCGCCAGCGGGTGGAGAAGGAAGCCCGGCTGCTGCGTTCGGACCTGCCCCGCCTGCTGGCTGTCGCCTTCTTCGGCGCCTTGCTGGGGCCCGTGGCCCTGGCCTGGGGCCTGCAGCGCACCAGCGGCACCGGGGCCTCCCTGATGCTGACGCTGGAAGCCCTCTTCACTGCCGTGCTGGCCTGGCGCCTGTACGGCGAGACCCTGGACAGGCGCGTGCAGGCCGGCATGGGACTGCTGCTCGCCGGTGGCGTATTGCTCGTGCTGGACCAGGGGCCGGCATCGGGTGGCCCATGGCTCGGACTGCTGGCGGTGCTGGCAGCCACAGCGGCCTGGGGCATGGACAACACCTTGTCGCGCGCGCTGGCCGAGCGCGACCCCGCCCAGGTGGTGCTGGCCAAGGCCACGCTGGGCGCCACGGCAACGACGGCACTCGCCTTCGCTTCAGGCGAGCCGCTGCCCTCGGCCGGTGTCGTCCTGGGCTTGCTGGCCGTGGGCGCCGCCGGCTACGGCCTGAGCCTGCGCTTCTATCTGCTGGCCCAGCGCGAGTTTGGCGCGGCGCGCACGGGCTCGGTCTTCGCCTTCGCCCCCTTCATCGGCGCCGCACTGGCCTTCGCGCTGGGCGATCGTTCGGCCGGCTGGGGCATGGCGCTGGCCGGCGGGTTGATGCTCGCGGGCGTCGCCCTGCATCTCGCCGAATTGCACGAACATGAACACGAGCACGAGGCCCTGGATCACGAGCACGCCCATCGACATGACGATGGCCACCACGACCATCACCACGACACCCTGCCCGAGGGCGCACACAGCCACCCGCATCGGCACCGGCCCATGCGCCACAGCCATGCGCACGTGCCGGACGCGCACCACGGCCACGACCATTGAGCGCTAGGACAGCCGCCGCTTCACCGCCGCCACCAGCGGCTCGATCGCCGAAGGTGGAAACGGCGACACGCTGCTGGCGTTGATCTCGCACAGCACGTGGCTGCCCGGCTGCTCGCCGAACAGGAAGTCGCAGTCCCACAGCAGCGGCAGCTGTTCTCGCGTGAGGCCCACGCGCTCGCGCAGCAGCTCCACCCAGCCGCCCTCCAGGCGCTCGCGCAGCGCCTGGAACTGCGGCAGGTCCGCCGGGTGGTAGAGGCGCGTGGTGGTGGCGGGCGGCGGCGCGCCGTCGGTGGCCGGGTACAGGGCATTGATGTGCTGGTGGCCGAAGCCCGCCACGCGGTCGCCGACGAGGTAGGCGCGCACCATGCCGTCCACCAGGCGCGGCTGCCAGGCCTGGTCCACCATGTGGCCGCCGGCCTCGGGCTCGAAATACGGCGCCAGGCGCTGCAGCAGCCCGTCCATGTCCAGGGTCTCTTCCTGCGCGCCGCGCTGGGCATGGCGCACCGTCATCAGCGGCGAAGCCTGCACCGACTCCACGCGCCACACGCCGTTGCCGCTCTGGCCCCGGTACTGCTTCAGCACCCGCGCGCCGTGCCGCAGCCGCTGCGGCAGCGCCACCGCCAGCTGCGCCAGGCTGTCCACACGCACCGCATCGCTGCCGAAGGGCAGATCCCTCGTCTCAACGAGCACGTCCTTGGTGCCCAGCCTGAGGAGGGTGTCGGGGTGGGTGCTGACGAGCACGCCGGCCGCAGCCACCTCGCGCAGCAGCCTGTCCAGGCGGTCGCGCCGCCGGCCGCCCTCGATGGGGTTGCACCAGACGAGCACGGCCTGCACGCGCCGCAGCTGCGCGGCCACTTCATCGGCGAAGTCGTCGTGATAGACGGCCGGCTCGGCGGGCAGGCCGGCGGCCTTGAAGGCATCGAAGAGGGCCGCGAAGCGGCTCTGCGCCGGGTCGCTGCGGTCACGCGCGGCGCGGTCGCCCGGGTAGAGCAAGGCGATGGTGGGCTGGCCTGGCATGCAAGCTCCTGAGGCGTCAGAGGTGGGCAAGCGGACAGAGCACCAGCCCCGCGATGGCGACGGCGACAACGATGGGCTCCGGCACTCTCATGGTCCGGTTCACCGGGCGGTGAACAGGGCGCACTTGATTGATTCATGTCGCGAAGAATGCATTGATGTAGAGCTCGATACAAGAATTCGACCCTGGGCCTGCGGAGATTCAGCCGAGGCAACCCCGCGCGTCGATTGCCGCGGAGGCCTACACTGCGCCGCACATCAGCTCCAAACCCTCCGCCCATGGACAGCCGAGAGAGCAGCCGGTTTACGGCTCCTCTGGCCCAACGCGTGGCAGAGGGTGCCGGCTCCCTGCAGATTGCCGACGCGATCGGCGCGACGTGGACGGACATCCAGTTCGCCCTGCAACCCGTGCTCGGGCAGCGTGGTGTCGCCGCGCTGTTCAGGCGCACGCTACACCTGACGGCCACACACCACCCCTGCCTTGCACCGCTCAAGTCAGGCGGCATCGACGCCACGACCGGGTTGGTCGAACTGACCACCCTCTTCGCTGCACAGCAACCGGCGGTCGCCATGGAGGCTTGCAGTGCCCTGTTCATGAACTTCCACGAGCTGCTGACGACCTTGATCGGCGCTCCGCTGACCGAACGGCTTCTACAGGCCGTCTGGTCGACCCCTTCGAGCGCTGCCCCGGCGCAGGATCCCAAGCCATGACTCCCAAAGTGACGATCAACAGCCTGTCAACGGGAGTGCCCGGGCTGGACGACCTGCTCGGCGGTGGCTTGCCGGAGTTCTCGTTCAATCTCATTGCCGGCCAACCCGGCTGCGGCAAGACGACGCTGGCGCACCAGATCATGTTCGCGCTGGCCACCGAGGCGCGCCCGGCGCTGTACTTCACCGTGCTGGGCGAGCCGCCGCTGAAGATGCTGCGCTACCAGCAGCAGTTCAGCTTCTTCGACCCTGCGGCCATCAACCGCAGCGTGCGCTTCGTCAACCTCTGCGAGGAGGCGATGGCCGGTGACCTGGACCAGGTGCTGGCGCGCATCACCGAGGAAGTCGCCGCGCACGAGCCGGCACTCGTCTTCGTCGATTCCTTCCGCTCCGTCGTGCTGGCCACCGATGCGGGCGGCCACGCGCACAACCACTTGCAGCGCTTCATGCAGCAGCTTGGCATGCTGATGACGAGCTGGCAGGCCACCACCTTCCTGATCGGCGAGTACTTCACCGACACCGACTCCAACCCGGTGTTCACGGTGGCGGATGGGCTGATCTGGATGCGTCAGAGCGTGCAGCGCAACGCGATGGTGCGCAAGATGGAGATCATGAAGATGCGCGGCCAGCCTTCGCTGCCGGGCCTGCACTCGTTTCGCATCAGCGGCGACGGCGTGCACGTCTTCGTGCCGGCATCGGCTCCGCCGCCGACGACGACGGGCGCCAGCACCGCGCCACGCGCGTCCATGGGCGTGCCTGGTCTGGACGAGATGATGGATGGCGGCCTGCCGCGCGGCTACTCGCTGCTGCTGGCGGGCCCGTCCGGGTCGGGCAAGAGCATCCTGGCGGCGGCCTTCCTGGACGCCGGCGTGCGCAACGGCGAGACCGGCGTCATCGCTGCCTTCGAGCGGCGCCCCCATCGCGTGCACAACAAGGCGCTGGCGCAGTACATCGCGGATGGCCGCATCGGCCTCGTCGAGAGCCACGCGGCCGACATCTCCATCGAGGAGGTCATGCAGATGCTTGCCACGGAGATCCGCCAGCGGGGCGCCAGTCGCGTCGTCATCGACTCGCTGTCAGGGTTCGAACTGGCGCTGGGGCCGTCGTTCAAGGAGGATTTCCGCGAGTCCTTGCTGCGCCTGGTCACGTCGTTGGCCGGTCTGGGCGTCACCGTGCTGATGACGTCGGAGCTGGAGGACCGCTACACCGATCTGCGCTTCAGCCCCTACGGCACGGCCTTCATGACCGACGCCATCATCGTGCAGCGCTACATCGAGGTCGAAAGCCGGCTGCGCCGCGTGCTGGCGGTCGTGAAAGTGCGCGACAGCAGACATTCGGATCAGCTGCGCGAATACAGCATCGGCGACAGGGGCATCGAGATCGGCACGATGCTTGCTGGACAGGAGGGTCTGCTGGGCGGTCGCCCGGCGACCCGGCCCCGCGGCGTCGCCGCCGGCGAGGCCTAGCAACGCGCTGCCATCCCGGCAGGGCAATATTTCAGGGGCGCGGCATGGCCACGGTTCCCGACGCACCGGACCCGAACGCACTGCAGGCGGAGCTTGCCGCGCTGCGGGTGCAGACCGTCGAGGCGAAGGCGGAACTGGGTCGCGTCCGCGCCGACCTGGTCGAGGCCCGGGAGCAGCTGGGCAGCCACACCATGCACCAGTTGCTGGAGGCCAACGAGCAACTGGTGATGGACGCCGTGCGCTCGCGCGACATGGCCGACTCCACGGCCTTGCTGGTGGCCGAGCTGACGCGATCCAGCGAGCTCGATTCGCTGACGCGGCTGCCCAATCGACTGTTGCTGATCGATCGCTTCTCTCAGGGCCTGACCCATGCCAGGCGCCATGAGGGCAGGCTCGCCCTGCTGTTCATGGATCTCGACGGGTTCAAGCAGATCAACGACGCGCTGGGCCACCAGATCGGTGACGCCGTGCTGCGCGCGGTCAGCCTGTGTCTGGTCGGCTGCGTGCGCCAGATCGACACCGTGTGCCGCCTGGGCGGCGATGAGTTCATCGTGCTGTTGCCGGAGATCACCGACGTCCACGACGCCGGGCTGGTGGCGCAGAAACTGATGGACTCATTGGCGCAGCTGACGCAGGTGGGCGGCGTGCGGGTGCGGGTATCGGCCAGCATCGGCATCAGCGTCTACCCCGACGATGCCGAGGGCATCGAGGCGCTGGTCGACTGCGCGGACCAGGCGATGTACCGCAGCAAACATGCCGGCGGCGGCGGCTACAGCTTCTTCTCGACACGCGGCCCGGGACCGGGCCACAGCTGAGCGCTTGCCGAATATCGGTAAAAGCGGACCGCGGACCCTGGGAATCGGCTGCGTTTACCGCCCCTCGTCTGGGTGGCCAGGCCGGCGCCCTGCACTGCCAGCGCCCCCTACGCCCGGCACACCGGCCTGACGCACCGCGACGCGCGCCTGGGCGCGGACCTTGCCGCCTGAGTGGCACCCGACCAGGACGACGAGGACGCGATCGACACGCAACCGAACACCGCCATCGGCGCCGACTCCAAGAGCCCCACCTGATTGCCGTCGAGGACGGCATCAAGACGGGCCTTCCCGAGGCCTCCGCCCGGCATGGCGCGCTGTTTGCCAGGTGCCGGCGTCGCGCCCACCTCGATCCCTGGAAGCCCCCATGCCCACCTCTCGCAAGACCTCGGCGGCAGCCGCCGCCCGCAATACCGACAGCGCAGCCGCCCACCCGGGCCAGCCCACCGACCAGGCCTCCCGCAAGACCGCCGAGACCGGCGACATGGCCGCCGCCATGCCCTTCAACGCCAACAAGGCTGCGGAGCATGGTGAGCAGCCGCAAGCCCCTGTCGGCGCCACCGTCCCGCCGCCATCGCGCCTCCCCACGGGCAGCACGCTGACGGAAGCGACGGCGACAGGCAAGGCCGGCGGCGCGGCACAGGACGGCGTCAACCCCACGGCGGCTCCGCTGGACCGCGTGCGCGTGGACAGCGGCGGCCAGCGGCTGACGACCAACCAGGGCGTGCCCATCGCCGACAACCAGAACTCGCTGAAGTCCGGCACCCGCGGCCCCACGCTGCTGGAAGACTTCATCCTGCGCGAGAAGATCACCCACTTCGACCACGAGCGCACGCCTGAGCGCATCGTGCATGCGCGCGGCTCGGCGGCGCATGGTTTCTTCGAGGCCTACGACGCCATCCCCCAGTTGACCAAGGCGGCGCCTTTCCAGGAAGCCGGCAAGGTCACGCCGGTGTTCGTGCGCTTCTCCACCGTGGCCGGCGAGCGCGGCTCCAAGGACACGGCACGCGACGTGCGCGGTTTTGCCGTCAAGTTCTACACCGACGAAGGGAACTGGGACCTGGTCGGCAACAACATGCCGGTGTTCTTCATCCAGGATGCGATGAAGTTCCCCGACCTCGTGCATGCCGTCAAGCCCGAGCCCCACCACGGCATGCCGCAGGCCGGCAGCGCCCACGACACCTTCTGGGACTTCGTCTCGCTGATGCCCGAGTCCACCCACATGCTGATGTGGGTGATGAGCGACCGGGCCATCCCGCGCAGCTACGCGACCATGCAGGGCTTTGGCGTGCACACCTACCGGATGGTCAATGCCGAAGGTGTCTCGGTGTTCGTCAAGTTCCACTGGAACCCCAGGTTCGGCACCCATTCGCTGTGCTGGGACGAGGCCGTGAAGATCTCCGGCGCCGATCCCGACTACCACCGCCGCGACCTGTGGGAGCGCATCGAGGGCGGCGCCTTCCCCGAGTGGGAGCTGGGCCTGCAGGTGTTCACCGAAGAGCAGGCCAACGATTTCAGCTTCGACATCCTGGACGCCACCAAGCTGATCCCCGAGGAACTCATCCCCATCCAGCCCGTCGGCCGCATGGTGCTGAACCGCAACCCCGACAACTTCTTCGCCGAGACCGAGCAGGTCGCCTTCTGCACCGCCAACATCATCCCGGGGCTGGACTTCTCCAACGACCCGCTGCTGGCCGGCCGCATCCACTCCTATGTGGACACGCAGATCACACGCCTGGGCGGGCCCAACTTCCACGAGATCCCGATCAACTCGCCCCTCGCGCCGGTGCACAACAACCAGCGCGACGGCATGCACCGCCAGGCCATTCACCGTGGCCGCGTCGCCTACGAGCCCAACTCGCTGGGCGGCGGCTGCCCCTTCCAGGCCGGTGCGGCCCAGGGCTTCACGTCGGTCGCGACAAGGCTGCAGGTCCAGGACGAGCAAGGCAAGGTGAGGGCCAAGCCCGAGCTCTTCGCCGAGCATTTCAACCAGGCCGCGCTGTTCTTCGACAGCCAGACCGCGGCCGAGCAGGCCCACATCGCCGCGGCCTTCCGCTTCGAACTGAGCAAGCTCACGGTGCCGGCCATCCGCCAGCGCGTCGTGTCCATGCTGCGCAATGCGTCGGAGGCGCTGGCCGCCAAGGTGGCCGAGGGCTTGAACATGTCACCGCTGCCGGAGGCCATGCCGCGAGCGCTGCAGCAGCCGGTCAAGCCGGAGATCACCGTGTCGCCGGCGTTGTCGCTGATGGCGCGCCCGGGTGACGGGTCAGTCAAGGGGCGCAAGGTGGCCGTGCTCGTGGCCGACGGCTGCGTGGGCCAGAGCGCCTTGGACCTGCATGCCCTGCTGTTCGAGGCCGGTGCCGTGCCGCGCTTCGTCGCGCCGCGCATCGGGCCCGTCGCCACCGAGGACGGCGTGGCGCTGCAGGCGGATGCCTCGCTGGAGAACGAACCCGGCTTCCTGTTCGACGCGCTGGTGCTGCCGGACGGCGCCGCTGCCGTGGTTGCGCTGGCCGGCGACGGCCACACGATGGAATGCATCCGCGATCAATACCGCCACGGCAAGACCATCGTGGCGCTGGGCACCGGCGCCGACCTGCTCGACCTCGCCGGCGTGCCGGACGAACTGCCCGGTGGCGGCACGGACCCCGGCATCAGCGTCACACCCGACGCGCCGACGGGCGCCGAGGCGCTGCTGCGCGGCCTGGCCCGCCATCGCCACCCTGAGCGCGAGACCGATCCGCCGGCCCTTTGACACGGCTTGACACCATTGCGGCGCAGGACCGGCACGTGCCTTGCCGCTTCTGTGCGCCGCAGCCCGCCGGCAAACATCAAGGGATCAGCGATGAACAACCCTTTGTCTCACGTCGGCCAGACGGCCCGGCCTGAAGGTGCCTCGCCCATCGCGAGTGCCCTGACCGACGTTCACCTGGGCGTGCGCTTCAGGGCCGAAGCCATTGCCCGCAATGACCTGTTCGAGGGTCGCTTCACCCTCCTCGAGGAGGGCATGGGAGGTGGCAGCGGCCGCGACGACAGCTACCGCCCCACCACGGACAACGCCTGGGCGACGCCCACCGAAGCGCTCACCTATGCCACCGAGGCCGCTCACCATGCCATCGAGGGCATCCCGCCTTTCACCAAGGGGCAGCCATCGGGCAAATGAGGCCGGCGGGCGGTGTCACGGGCCGGCGCCATAGCTGCGCGGCAGCAGGATGCGGAAGGCCGTGCCCACGCCGATGTCGGACTCGAGCTCGGTGGTCGCGTCGAGCAGGTCGCACAGGCGCTTGACGATGGACAGCCCGATGCCCTCGCCGACCTGCTGGCGCACCGGGCGCCTGTCCGCGGGCGACGCCTGGGCCTCGGCCAGGTCGACATTGACGTGGGTGATCGCGCCGGTGGCATGGTCGCTCGCGACCTGCCTGGATTGATCGGTGGCTTCCTCGAGGGCGCCGGCCAGTTGGGAGCCCGGGCCGGCATGGAAGCCCGGGCCGGTGTCCCTCACCTCGAAGAACCAGCGCTCCCGATCGCTGGAGACGCCGTCGTCACAACGGACGGTGATGCCGCCCGTGTGGGTGTACTTGATGGCATTGATGACCAGGTTCTGGGCAATGCGCCGGATCTTGACCACGTCGCCCTCGACGGGCAGTGCCGTCGGGCCCTCGAAGCGCAGGTACAGGCCGCGCTCCTGCGCATGCGCTTGCAGGTCCTCGCACAAGGTGCCGAGCAAGGCGACGGCATCGACAGCCTCCAGATGGCGGTGCTCCAGCCCGCCCTGCAGTCGGGCCAGGCTGGTCACGTCATTGAGCAGATGGCTCAACGAGCCGACATTGCGATCCAGCAGGCGCAGGAAGCTGCTACGCGTCAGCTCGGAGGCCTTGGGCGAGGCCAGCCCCGCGGTCGCCGTGGCGACGACGCCGAGGTTGCCGCGCAGGTCATGCGCCGCCTGCTGCCACAGCCGTGCGCGCTCCTGCTCCAGCTCGCGCACGGATTGCAGCGCCTGCTCAAGATCACGGATGTGGCTGGTCGCCTCGATCTGCTGCAGCTGGAAATACTGCGACACGCTGGCGCTGATGGCATCGCCGCATTGCTGGGCCCAGATCCGGCGCGCTTCAGCCATGACGGCCGGACTGAGGGCGGGGTTGTCGACCGCGTACGCTTCCAACTCCACGACAACGCATTCGTTCAGCCGACCGAGTTCGCGGGTCACCTCGGCCAGGTCGAATCCCTGCTGCCAGCGATGCAGGCCATGGGCTGCCGCGTCCCCCTGCTGGCGTTCCTCATCATCGGCCGCCGCCATCCCACCGCCGGCGAGCCTGCGCTCGAAGTCGACCAGCAGCGCGGGAATGTGGTCATGCAACTGGGCGCGGGGCAGTGCGGCCCCGGTGGTGAGCGCCGGGTCCGCCGTCACGGCGACGCGCCATGCCTGCAGGATGACGCCACGCCGCCGCTTCAGATATGCGCTCAGTGCCAAATGCTCGACGGCTTGCATCGGCGCATCCTTGTCCAACGAAATCAGGGCTCCATTCTGGGCTCAAAAGCCAGGCCGGCGTGAAKTTCGCTTGAGAGCGACGGCCACGTGCGCAGCCGCACGGACGGGCGCGCAATACCTTGCCAGCATGGGAGCCGCACCCAGGAGCCCGCATGTTCTACAGCGTCAGCCACGTCACCGCGGCCCATGTGAAGGCCGTGGACGGCGATATCGGCCCCATCGACGACGCGCTGTTCGACGACCGCCACTGGGTCATCCGCTATCTCGTCGTGGATGCGGGCAGCTGGCTGGCCGAACGCGATGTGCTGATCTCGCCCTACTCCGTCAAGCAACCGGTGGGGCACGACGGCGTGATCAACGTCGCACTGACGCGCCGGCTCATACGCAGCAGCCCGCCGCTGGACATCGAACGCCCGGTCTCACGCCAGCAGGAGCAGGCGTTCGAGCGCCACTACCACTACCCGGCCTACTGGGACGGCGGTGGCCTGTGGGCGCTCGGCGCCATGCCTTATCCATCGGTCGCGCCGCGGCTCGATGCCGATCAGCAGATGGTTGGCAACTACCCGGCAGACATGCAGTTGCGCAGCACCGAGCAGGTGTGCAGCTACGAGGTCCAGGCCACCGACCACGGCATCGGCCAGGTGCAGGACTTCGTGTTCGACGACGAGAGCTGGCAGATCCGCTACCTGGTCGTGGACACCCAGAGCTGGTGGCCCGGCGGACGCAAGGTGCTGATCGCGCTGCCCTGGGTGGACCGCATCGACTGGGCCCGCCAGCGCATCCACGTGTCGCTGACGCGGGAGCAGGTCAAGCGCAGCCCGGTCTACCAGGATGTCGCCACCATCCATCGCGACTACGAAGTCCTGCTGCATGCGAACTATCAACGCCCGGGCTATTGGGCCTGAGCCTTCAGCGCCATCGAAAGGCATGACCATGACCGCACGAGAAACCTATGTCGAGAACATCAAGCTCGAACTCGATGGGCTGAACGATCAGCTCAGCTCCTTCGAAACCAAGGTGACCCACGCCAGGCAGGACGCGCGCGAACGCTACGCCGCCGAGTTGGCCAAGCTGCGCGTGCATTCACATGATGCGCGGATGAAGTGGGAGGCCTTGCAGACGTCCAGCGAGGCCTCGTGGCACCAGTGGGTGTCCGACATGGACCGAACGCGCGATGCCTTCATCCACGCCTTTCACGATTTCAAGGAGCGCCTTTGAAGCCCGCAGTTGCAGGGCGGTGGGCAGGGCGCAGCGTGATGTCGTTGCTGACGCCGGCCAATCCGGGCAGATAACGCACGCACTCGGCGGCATCCTGGCGTTGGTAGTTCCACAGCACTTCGCCCGACAGGGTCAGCCAGCCGGCCGTGGCGCTGGCCCTGACGCCGCAAGGGAGCAGCTCACGGTTCCAGGTCAGGGCACTCTGCGCCAGGTAGGCGAGCTCCGCGTCACAAAGCATGGGCAAGGCAGGTTGGCGGGGTGCGTTGGCGTTCATGCAAGGCTCCGCGGTGAATGATGAGGCTGAGGCTGCGCGCCGGCACCGCTCGCGTCTGTGCGGCAGCCCACCTCGCACCCGACGCAGGCGTGCGCTGGCGCACCGTCAAAAGTCCCATGTCGCTCTAAGGTCGAGCCCGTCGCGGCCAGAAATCCTTCGACGGCCGGACGTTGAGCCAGGAGCTCCCATGAAGAAGTCGATGAAGTCCAAGAGCAAACCCGCCGAACCCGCCGGCCACCCGCCCGTGCTGGACATCAAGCCGGAAGGGCCCAAGGTATCGGCTCCCACGCCGGAGCGCCACAAGTCATCCGGTCGCCGAGGCCAGAAGGGCGGACGCTGAACGCCGTCAGCCGCTGAAGCGGTAGCGCAGCTTGCTCAGGCGGCCGTGCCAATAGGTCCGGCGCCCGTCCAGCAGCAACCAGGCCCACTCGCCGGCGAGCGGAACGCGCATGCCGTCCCGTATCGCCCAGTCCTTCCAGCGTCCCTCCCAGCGTGTCATCACCATGGCCCGGCCCACCCTGCGGCCGCGCGCCTCGGAGCGCACGGCCTCCACCAGGCCCGCGTCGCCGAAGCTGAAGCGCAGCGTCACCGACACCGCGCCATCCGTCAGCGTGGCATCGGCACGCCGCGCGTCCACCGCGACCCATTGCACGCCCTGGCTGGGCAGCAGCGCCGTGGGGTACCAGGGCGCCTCGGCCAGGAAACGCATCAGCTCCGCGCGCGCCAGCTCGCCCTCACCTTGTTGGCGGGCCATGTCGATGAAACCCAGCAGCACCGCATGCAACAGGCCCGCGCCGGCCAGATAGCCGTCGTGCAGGCGCACGCTCAGCCCCGCGAACACGCCCACGCGGGCATTCCACAGAAAGCCCGGCCCGCGGGTCGCCACATGCTGCTCCGCCGTGAAGGGCTGGGAGCGCCCGCTCGCGGGCGACAGGCTGAGGAAGCCGCTCTGCGTCAGGTGCACGCCGCTCACCATGGGCTGGCCGGCGGTCAGTGCAGCGCGCAGATAGCGCTGCACGGGCGCCGGCAGGTCGTTCAGTTCGGCAGGATCGAAATGCGTCACGCCGGCCGGCCCGGGTTCGGCGCCGAGCCGGGCCGTCAACGCGCTGGACCGTGAGCACCACAGTCGATGGCCTCGCGCACCCAGCAGGGTGATCACGGCCGCCAGGGCCGCCACAAGAAGCAAAGCAGCGAGCAGCCAGAGCATGCGGGTGGCCGGTTTCGTTGAGTGAGGGGTCGTGCAGGCTCGCCGGCCCCAGGGGCACCGTCTGTGCGTTGGCGAACGCAGCCACCGCACAGACCGCGATGGGTTTCGCGTGCAGCCTCGGCCAGGAATCTTCTGCGAAAGCTGTCATGACCTCCGCCAACACCACCGCCACCGCCTCGGTCATGCCGAGCTTCACCGCCGCCAGCCCCGCGCCACCTCCCCCGACCGCGCCGCTGGAGAACCTGATGGACACGCTGCACAGGACCGGCCACTTCAAGCACTTGATCGCCGCCATCAAGGCCACCGGCCTGACCAGCCCATTCAATGCATCGGGCCCGCATACCTTGTTCGCACCCAACGACTTCGCGTTTGGCAAGCTGGCCAAGGAAGTGCTGATCGACCTGTACAAGCCCGAAGGCAAGGCCAGGCTGACCGCCATCCTGAGGCTGCACCTGGTACCCCGCCGCGTGAAGGCGGCCGCCGCCGGCGACGCGCCCGCTTCGCTGAAGTCGCTGCAGGGCGACGAGCTCGCCATGAACACGGCCCAAGGCTTGAGGGTGAACGAAGCCCGCATCGTCGAGCGCGATCTGGAGGCGTCCAACGGCCTCATCCACGTGATCGATACGGTGCTGATGCCTGCTTCAGGCTGAACCCCGAGGTCCGCGCCGCCGTCAGTGCGCCACGCCACCCAGGGTGGCGTCCGGCGAGAACTTCATGCCCAGGCGGTAGCTCCTGCGGTCCTGCAAATAGCAGATGCAGGCCGCGCCTTCCAGGCCGGCGCGATCGCTGACCGTGATCCAGCCCCGGTGATAGCGAATCAACCCCGCCGCCTGCAGGCAGCCTGCCGCCACGGTGACGCCGACGCGGCGCACGCCCAGCAGATGGGCCATGGCTTCCTGCGTGACCGCAAAGCCGTCGCCCAGGCAACGGTCCTGCCCCATCAGCAGCCAACGCGCCAGCCGCGCCTGCAGTGCATGGAAGTGCAGGCAGGCCGACGCGGTGGCCGATTGCCGCAACTGCACATGCAGATAGCGCATCAGCAGCCGGCGCAACCCCGGGCTGGCGGGCAGCTCCTGGCGCAAGACCGAGGCGGGCATGGCCCACGCCTGCCCCTCCTGCTGCACCAGCACGGTCACCGGGCTGGCGGCCACGCCCAGCAACAGCTGGGCACCCAGCACACCCTCGCTGCCCACCATGCCCACCTGCAGCAAAGGATGGGCATCCAGCGGCGTGAGCAGCGATATGCAGCCGTGCAGCGGAAACAGCAGCGTCCGCGCGGGCATGTCCTGGACGGCAAGCCGCTGGCCGCTGCGCAAAGGCACCTGGATGCTCTGCTTCAGCAGGCGTGTCTGCTCGGCGGCGGGCAGGTGGGCAAGCAACTGGTTGATGGCCATGTGCCAGTCTGGGCGCGACCCGCCCGCGGCGCTGTGCGCCAACGCACGCTGCCTAATGAGGTGGCAGCGGTCGGTTCAGCAGCCGGTCGTATTCATCCTTGACGACGCCGTAGCACTCGCAGCTGCGCTTTTCGAGGCCCAGGCGGTCGATCACCGTGATGCGGCCACGGGCGTAGTCGATCAGACCGAGCTTTTGCAGCTTCAGCGCCGCCTCGGTGACGCCTTCCCGACGCACGCCCAGCATGTTGGCAATCAGCTCCTGCGTCATCACCAGCTCATCGCCGGCGATGCGGTCCAGGCTCAGCAGCAGCCAACGGCACAGCTGCTGCTCCAGCAGATGGTGGCGGTTGCAGACGGCCGTCTGCGCCATCTGCGTCAGCAGCGCCTGGGTGTAGCGCAGCAACAGGTGCATGCCCACGCCATAGCGGTTGAACTCGGTCTTGATGGTCGCGGCACTGAGCCGGTAGCAGCCCCCCGCGCTCTGCACGACGGCCCGGCTGGGCGTGGTCTCGCCGCCCATGAAGAGCGACACGCCGACGACGCCTTCGTAGCCCACCACGGCGATCTCGGCCGAGCCACCGTCCTCCAGCACATAGAGCAGCGACACGATGGCCGTGGTGGGGAAATACACATGGCTTTGCGGCCGGCCGGACTCGTACAGCACCTGGCCGAGTTCCAGCGGCACGCACTCGAGCTGGCCCGACCACCGTGCCCATTCCTCGTCGGGCAGGGCCGCCAGCAGGCGGTTGCTGCGGGGTGAAAGAGCGTCTAACGGTGCAGGCATCTATCCCTTGTGCTGGTCACGGACAAATTGTGACTCTAGCCAGGGCGCGGCCGTCCGTGTGTTCGCTAGCGCACATAGCCCCCCCCCCCCCGGAAACGGCCTGTCACTGCGTCAGCGCCAGCAGCACGTCGGCATACCAGGCCAGATTGAGCCCCAGGGAAGCATCCGCGGTGGCGTCGCGCGTCTTCATGTCCATGCGCGACGCGTGCACGCCCAGGAGCTGCCAAGGCAGGCTGGGGTCACCCTCGGGGTCGTGGCGCACCACCGGCGCGCCGCTGCTGCCACGATGCAAAGGCGCGTCGGTGACGAAGCAGCCCTGGCCCTGGAAACGCACGCCGAAGGCCGAGGCCACGACGGCGCTGCGCACGACCGGCAGGTGGTGCAGCGTGTCATGGAAGCCCAGTGGAAAACCCGCCACCAGCAGCGCCTGGCCCAGGCGCACCGCGTGCATCTGCACCTGGATGTGGCGGGTGCCGAAGGCGCAGAACTGCGCGCCGCGAGGCATGGCCATGCCCGGAATCTCCAATGCCGCGACGTCGACGTCGCCCCCGCTGTCGCTGGCCTGGCGCCATTGCGGTATGCCATCGTCATACAGCGGCAACGAGATGCGGTGCTGATGCGTCAGATCGATGCCGGCCGCATGCAGGCAGAACTCGACACGCTGCGGGCGGTGGTCCGAGCCGATATCCAGCAACACATGCCGGCTGGTGATCAGGAACAGATGGGGGCCACGCTGGAAGAAGAAACCGCTGGCAGCCGTCAACACGCGCGGGCCGATGAAAGTCTCCACCTGTGCGCAGGCGAGCAGCAGGGGATCCACGCTGTTGGCGCGCGACTGGACGGCATACATGGCGACTCCGGCAAGGTGGCGCCGCCGACCAGCGCAAACCGGCCCGGGCAGACCGGGCAAGGTTCCCGAGCTCTCGGTTCGCGGGGCCGACGGCGGCGCCATGCTGCGTGCGCGATTTGCGGGCGTCGGTGCGCTGCCGCACGTAGCGGTGCACGGTCCGCAAGCGCCCCTTGAAAGCGTTCAGTGCGCTATCGAACCGACGCGGCGGCGCAAAGCCGTCAAGCTGGTCACTCCAAGGACCCGCCATGAAGATCTCTTTGATGAACGGCCCGCCACCGCGCGCGCGCGGTATTGGCCGGCTTGTCGCGGCCGGCATGCTCACCGCGTTCTGCGCCGCCCCTGTCCACGCCGAACTGATCGGCCTTGCCGACCTCCATGCCGGCTTCGCACGCGCCACCGCCGACCTCGCCGCCGCCAGGACGGCCTGCGATCAGCGAGTCGGCAACCCGCGCGACGTCTGCCGCGAACAGGCCCTCGCCAAGGAAAGGGTGACCCGCGCTGAACTCGTGGTGGCCAGCACCGGCACCCGCAAGTCACAGGACTACCTGGCTGCCGTCAAGCTGGATACCGCCTACGACGTTGCCCGCACGCAGTGCAACGACAAGACCGGCGATGCCAAGCGCGCCTGCACCCGGCAGGCCCAGGCCATGCGCAGCAAAGGCCAGGCCGCCCTGAAGCCGGACCCGCACATGACCGCCGCCCCGGTCGATGAGCACCGTGGGGCCGATGACAAGGCGGCCGCCGAGAAATGCAGCGCGTTGGCCGCCGACGCCCGCGCCCGCTGCATGGCTGCCGCCAAACCCCTCAAGGGTGGCAAGACCTGAGCCGCATGATTCGCATCGAACTGGAAGTCCAGCTGAAGTACGAGGTCAGCGCCCCGGGTGCCGACTTCATCTTCAACATCCACCCGGCGTACACGCCGTGCCAGCAGGTCTTCGCCGAGGACCTGCAGGTGAACCAGGGCGTCGAGTTGAATATTCAGACCGACCCCAGCACCGGCAACCGGCACCTGCGCCTTCAGGCGGCTCCCGGGGATCTCGAGATCCGCTATCAGGCCACCGTGGACCTGTCCCATCGCATGGATCACCCGGCGGACCTGCCTGAAGTCGCGGTCCACCAGTTGCCGCTCGACGTGCTGCAGTACATCTATCCCAGCCGCTACTGCCAGTCCGATCGCCTGATCAAGCTCGCGAGGGCCGAGTTCGGCGAGATCGCGCCAGGGCACAGCCGCGTGCAGGCCATCGCGGAGTGGATACGGAGCCGGGTGTCGTTCACGTCGAACACGTCGACCTCGACCACGTCGGCGGTCGACACCCTGATCGAGCGCAGCGGTGTCTGCCGCGATTTCACGCACCTGATGGTCGCGCTGTGCCGGGCCTTGAACATCCCCGCCCGGTTCGCGACCGGCACGGACTACGGCGCCGATCCTGCACTCGGCCCACCCGACTTCCACGCCTATGCCGAGGTGTATCTCGGCGGGCGCTGGTACATCTTCGACCCCTCCGGCACCGCGATCCCGATGGGCCTCGTGCGCTTCGGCACGGGGCGCGACGCCGCCGACGTCGCCTTCGCCACCATCTTCGGCACCGTCAACTCATGGGCACCGTGGATACGCACGACCGCCCACGAAGACCCTGCCACCGGCCTGGTGCTGCCGCATCACAGCGACATGGCACTCTCCACGGATGCCAGCGCGGCCTGACGGTCAAGCGCGGCCAGCCACTGGGCTCCGGGCGAGCCGGCAAGGTTCGAGCCCCGGCCTCACTCGCCTGCTGGCGCGACAGGCTCGGCGTGGCGGCAGAGCCAGGAGAAGTAGGCGATCTTGCCGCGCGGCCTGCTGTAGCGCTGCTTCCTGAAAGTCAGGCGCACGCGTCCCGTCGGTGCGGCATCGATCTCGACGCACATCTCATCGTCGAGTGCGCAGGCCGGATCCGGCAGGGATTTGCTGGCCTGGGCGATGTACTGGCCCGGCACGCGGGCCAGGATGCCGTTGTGATCAGCTGGGGCGAAACGTGACGGCACGCTGGGGTTGAGGGCTTCGGTCATGCCGCCATCGTGTCCGGGAGCAGGCTCACCAGGTGAGCCTGTCCAGGAACTCGACGGCCGTTGCGCGTACAACGCGTCAGCCACCGCTGTCACGAGCGCGTACGACGCCTTGCGACCCACCCCATCAGGGCCAGGCCGGAGATCAGCAGCGCCGTGCTGCTCACCTCGGGAACCGGGCTCGCGGCGCTGACGCCGGCCACGCGCGCGTTGAGCGTCCACAGCCCATCCAGCGTCATGTCGGACTCGTTGGCGAGGTTGACTGGCCGTCGCCAAGGGTCAGGCCGGCACGGCCGGCACCTGAGCGCCGCACACCGACCACGGCGAGCAGCGAGCCGATGGCCGTCAGCGCGGCACCGCCGATGAGGCCGGCCTGCTGGCCGAGGGCGAGGCCAGCGATGACGAGCAGCAGGGTGCCGGCCACCGTCCAGGCCAGCGGGCCCCAGTGCCGGCGCGCGCGCGCGATCCAGGCCATGGCGCTGAGGTTCACGATCAGGGCGAGCAGCAGCAGCGGCCAGTACCGCTCCCAGCCGGGCACTTGGGGCAACGCCATCAGCCCCGTGGTGCTCAGGTAAGCAGCGCCGCAGACGGGACACTTGGGCAGCAGCGCCAGCAGCAGCGCCCACAGCGTGGGTGCAGCGCCTGCCACGGTCGCCGCCCTGGGCCGGGCGGGTTCGGCGGCCGGCGCGGCCACAGTGAGCTGCTGAATCTCGGCGGCAATCTCGGCTGGATCCCAATCCAGGCGCTCATGGGCTGCACGGATGCGACCGCTGGCGTCGAGCAGGTAGACCTCGATGCGGTGCCGGTTGACCAGTGAACCCGCGAAACCCACGCCGAGGCCGAAGTGGACCTGCAGTGCGCCAAGCCCTCCGGTGGAGCGCAGCAGCCGGCAGTGCGGTCCCGGCACGAGGCCGCGGCTTTCGGCGTAGCCGCGCAGGCGATGCGGCAGGTCGAACTCGGGGTCGTAGGTGATGGCCACCAGGTTGACGGCCGCGTCGGCGCCTGCCAGCAGCTTCTGCAATTGGGCCAGCTTGGCGACGGTGAGCGAGCATTTGCGCTCGTTGTCGCAACGCGTGTAGAAGAAGGCCACCACGCTGGGTCGGCCGACAAAAACGTCGTTCCACGCATGGGCGGCGCCATCCTGGTCTTCGAAGCTCACCGATGCCGCCGGTGCGGCGAGGCTGGCCTCGCGCGCACGGCGGCGCCACAGCGGCGGCAACGCGCAGCAGTTGGCCTCCTCTTCATCGTCAGCCGCATCGGGCAGTGCCTGAAGGATGCCCGCCAACGCCTCGCGATGGTCGTCGGCCAAGCCGGCCGACTCGGCGGCCAACGCTGTCAGCGCGGGCTTGATGCCCTTCGCCTGCGGGCCCATCCAGCGCAGCGTGTCGAGGGCTTCCGCCAAGGCGGTGCGGGCGTCCATGGTGGCTGCCGCGCCGCCCCATTGGTCCAGGTCCACGAAGTCGTCACGGCGGGCCAGGGTTTGCAGTGCACGCAGCAGGCAGCCTGCAAACGCCGGCTGAGGCTGGCCTGCGCTGCGCAGGGCGCGGGCCGCCGCCGCGAGGACGTAGGGCTGGTGGCCGGTCTGCATCTCCTCCAGCACCAGGGGCAGGGCCGCGTCGCCCAGTGGCTCGCGGCCGAGGGCCACCAGCACCCAGCCGCGCCGGCGGGCCACCTCGGCCGAGCTGCACTCGGCATAGGCGGTGTGCTCTTCCTGCAGCAGCGTCACGAGCGCCTGCGTGCGCGACCCGGCAGTCTCCAGCGCGCAGGCAGCCAAGACCTCCGCCTTCAACCGCTCCGGCGTCCATGGCAGCGAAGCGGTCGACACGGTGGCCTCAGCTGTAGCGGCCCTTGAAGCTCAAGACGGCCGTCTTCAGGCCGGCGTCAGCGGTGTTCTGGCCGAGGGTCTCGACCTTCTTCATCAGCGTCGCGTCGGACGCGAGCGCCGACTCTTCGCCGAACTGGGACAGCGCCGTGAGGCCGACGGCTCTTGCGTCATCGCTGTCGGAGTCGTCCATCGCGATGAGGCGCGCGCACTGCTGCATGCGCCGGGGCGCGAGGTGGTTCAGCGCGCTGGCGGCAATCTGGCGCAGCTCCATGGATTCCTTCTTGTCCTTCAGCACGCCCTCGAACAGGTCCACCGAGTTGCCGTCGGCGGCCAGCACGCGCAATGCCTCGCGCCGGGCCAGTGCATTGGGGGGCTGCTTCTCGATCTTCCTCGCCACCGCGTAGGCGCCGGCGTGGGGGTCGTAGCTGAGGAGCTGCAGCGCCTTCTCGGGCGGCAGCAGGGCCCTGGCGGGGTTCTCCAGTCCGTCGAGCAGCAGGGCCTGGGTGTCGGCGTCCTGCTCGCGGGCCAGCAGGCCGAAGGCGCGCTGGCGCATCTCTGGATCGGCGTCGCCGCGCAGCTCGCGCAGCACGGCCAAGTAAGTGGCCCGGTACTTGGCGAACGTGACGGGATCGAAGGCCGCGGCCTGCAAGGCCATCAGTGCCGCGTTGCGCAGCTGCGGGTTGCCGCCGCCATCCCGCAGCAGCTTGCAGACCGCGTCAAAGCTCCTCTTGCTGCCGGTCACGTCCGGGCCGAGGCGGATGAGTGCGGCCAGGCGCTGCTTGAGCGTGGCGCTGGCATCGGACAGCGCATCGGCCGCCGACATCGGCCTCGGGAGCGCGGCCCTCTTCACGRCCGCCTTCACGATCGCCTTTTTGACAGCCTTCTTGACGGTCACGGCGGGCGTCGCTTTCGGCGCAGCGCTCTTGAGATGCGCTGGATTGCCCGAGAAGGCGGTTTTTGCCGCGGGCTTGTTGCGGGCCGTCGTCTTGGCCCCCGTGCGCTTTGCGGTCTTGGCAGTCACCATGATGTTGCGCTCCGAATGCAGGGGGTGTCAGGCCGCGGCGACGTCGTCGTACGCGAAGCCCAGCTTGGCGCCGCTGTTCGCAACGCCTTGGAAATCGAGCATATCCCTGACCCGCGGCACGGCGCCGGGCGCCGAGACGCAGGCCGAGCTCGCCATCGCGCCACCGGGCGCCGTCGACGGCCGCGGCGCCGTCACGTCGCCGCCCCAGGGCCACAGCGAGTCCGGCAGGTTGTGGCCGATGAGCAGGTTGCCAGCAGGGGTTCCGGGGTCGTAGGCCGTGGCCTCCGAATCCTTGTAGCGCCGCGCATCCTGCGCCTGCCACTTGGCCCACAGGCGGTCGACATTGCAATGCAGCAGGAAGAACAACGGGTCCTTCGCCGCGGTGGGGATGGACGAGATGCTGCCGCTGAAATAGCTGACGTGGGCACTGCCGTGGGGATTGCCCTCCAATGCCTTGAAAAGCCGGTAGGTGTTGCCCAGCGCCAGCGTCTGCGCCTCGGTGCGGACTGAGGGGCTGGAGGCACTGCCGGGGCTGGCACCGAGCTGGCGCCGCGCGATGCCCTGCACGCCGTCGGTCGCCCAGAACTGCAGCGGGTTGGACGGGCTGAACTGCACGGTGCCGAGCGAGTCAGGCACACCGATGAAGTCCCGGGTGAACAGGTTGGGGGAAGCCTTGTCGAAGCGCCAGTACGGCAGCGTCACGGAGCGGTCGATGGCCTGCAGTTCGCGCTCCAGGTCCAGCAGGTAGGCGCGATGCCAGGGCAGGAAGCCCGACGCGCCGTGGGCCTGGTCGCTCGCCGCTCCCGCCACGTGCATATTGCGGAAGTCGGCAAAGCGCCCGGTTCCCTTGTTGTTGAGCTTGGCCATCGCGCCGATGAAGCGGGCGCGCTCGCCGGCGGTCAGCAGGTCGGCGTTCCTGCGCACCCTGACCATCACCGGCAGGCGACCGACCTCGGTGTCCAGCGTGGAGACGACGATGCTGACGTCGCGGTCCGCCTTGCTGGGCGAACCGAACTTGCCGCGCACGTAGACGGTCTGCGACGTGCCGTTGGTGGGCAGCTTGACCTTGAGCGTCGTCGTGAACGTGCCGTCCGGCGTGGCGCAGAAGCGGATCGAGCCGCCGTCGGGCTGCCGCGCCTCCGACAGCGTCACCTGCACGCCCACGCCGATCGGCGCCTCCAGCAGCCGCAGGCGCAGCGGCGACGGCGCCCACGTGAGATAGCGAGCTGACTCGCTTGCGCTGTTGTTGACGTTGAAGTCGATGCGCATGCCGCCTTCCTCCCTGTGCACGGCCACGGTGATGTCCGGGCCTTGTTGCGCTGCATCCTAGGAGGGGACTGAGACGAGGGCATCCACACAATCGTGGAGAACCGCGAGGGAAACTGCGGCGACCGTGCCTGCACGCCATGACTATCCCAAAGGCGACGGCCATGCGGCTCGGCGTGCCCGGTGTGAAGTCAATCGCCCCAGCTCACCACACCAATGCAGGCAGTTCGTGAAAGACCCGGCGGGTGCCGGCAATCCAGTGGCGCTTGAGCACCTCGAAATACGGGTCGCCGGCATCGAAGCGGCGCTTCATGCTGACGTTGAGTGAATCGCGCGCGTAGCACAGCAGGTCGATGGGCATGCCCACGGACAGATTGCTGAGCATCGTCGAGTCGTAGGAGACGAGCACGCATTTGGTCGCGTCTTCCATGCTCGCGCCGTGCGTGACCGCGAGGTCGAGGATGGGCTTGCCGTACTTGGCCTCGCCCGTCTGCAGGAAGGTGGTCTCGGTGCCGGCCTCGATGAAGTTGCCTTCGGCGTAGATGCGGAAGAGGCGCATGTCCTCGCCGGCAATCTGCCCACCGAGGATGAACGAGGCGTTGAACTTGAGGCCGCCGCTTTCCAGGAAAGGCCCGTCACGGCGCTCGATGTCGCGCATCGCGTCGGCGACCAGGTTGGCGACATCGAACATCGACGTCACCGACCAGATGTGCGGCGCGCCCGCCGCTGCCCGCTGCCGCAGCACACCGATCACCGCCTGCGTGGCGGCAAGGTCGCCCGAGCTGAGCAGCACCAGCACGCGGTCGCCAGCGCGCTCGAAGACGGTCATCTTGCAGAAGCTGGCGTAGTTGTCGACACCGGCATGGGTGCGGGAGTCGCTGGCGAAGATCAGGCCGTCGTCCAGCTTGACGCCGACACAGTAGGTCATTGCGCGCCCGCCTCGGCGGCCTCGACCACATCGGCCCACACCCGGAAGCTCTCCAGCCGGTTGGGGCCGAAGGTGCTCGACAGTGCGACGTCGCTGGCGTCACGGCCACGCGCGATCAGCACCCGCCCGATGCGCGGCACGTTGTTGCGGGCGTCGAAGGTGTACCAGCGGTCGCCCAGGTAGGCCTCGAACCAGCCTGCAAAGTCCATCGTGCCCCAGGGCTGCGGCGTGCCGTAGTCGCCGAGATAGCCGGTGCAGTAGCGCGCCGGGATGTTCATGCATCGGCACAGGGCTATGGCCAGATGCGCATAGTCGCGGCAGACGCCCTCGCCCTCGTTGTAGGCCTCCAGCGCCGTACGGGTGCGGCGCGCATGCTCGTAGCCGAACTCGATGTGCCCGTGCACGAAATCGCAGATTGCCTGCACGCGTGCCCAGCCCGTAGGGCCGTCGGCGAAGCGCTTCCAGGCGATCTCTGAAAGTTGATCGGTCTCGCAGTAGCGGCTGCCCAGCAGATAGACCAAGGTCGACTCCGGCAGCGTCTCGACGGGGTTCTGTTGCGCGTCGGGCGCCACGATGTCGGCCAGGCCGCTGTCGTTGACGATGGCATCGGTGCTGAGGGTGAAGCGCCCTGCGGGAGCGACGAGGCGGCTGCACCAGTTGCCGAACAGGTCGCGGTAGGCAGTGACCGGCACGGAGGGACTGGTCAGCAGATGGTCGGGGCGGACCAGGTCCGACGCGCGGGAGTAGTGGATGCTGAGCTGCAGGATCATCGGCGTAGGCTGTTCGCAGTGATGAACCATCTCGAATCCGACGCGGAACTGCATGCTGGGTCCTTGGCAAACGACCAGCATGGCCGGTCATCGCGCGGCCGTCTGTCTGGTATCGCACACAGCGCGGTCGCCGCGGGTCGCCTGCCTTGCGCATGCACCCGCGGCAGATCTGCCCGGACCACTGGAATGGCTCGTGGCAGGACGAGTCGAACGTCCCGGGGTATTTGCGGGCCCACCATGCCTTCGCGTCGAACAACCGAGCGACAGGGATGGAGCCCGCCGTGGTGATTGCTTCACTTCCAGGATCTCGGTGGACCACACAGAATGCGCCCCTCCCACCCGACCGGCGATCTCGGCGACTAGGCATGCGCAAGTGGTTCTACGTTTTGGAGCTGACCGGCGGCTACTTCTACGTCGGCATCTCGGACAACTTCGTTCGGCGGCACCGCCAGCATATGAACGGCAAGGGGGCTGTGTGGACCAAGCTGCACGAGCCGATCCGAGTCCTGTTTCAGCATCAGCACGAGGTGGCCGATTACAGAGCCGCAGAATTGCTCGAGAACGAGATCACCGTGCGGACGATGATCGAACATGGCTGGCAGAAGGTGCGCGGCGGATTCTTCTGCGCACTTGAGGACGAGAACGTCGAAGGGCTGCTTCGATCGCATGGTCATTGGGACCGCGTGCTGCAGTCGACCCTCGCGCCGGCGCAGCCACCCGGCGACTGGGCGATGGCCATGCAGACGCTGTTGACGCTGGCGGAGGACTATCACGCAACAAACGCCAACGATGCGGCCCGCGACACGTTGCTGACCCATTTGATGGGCCTGCGCGAGCACCGGAACTGGCGTCCGGACCTGGAGCCCGCGCTGGAGGAGAAGTTCTGGGGTGCCAAGGGTGTGCTGCGCGTGCTGCTGTCCATCCGACACAACCGCGTGATCGGCTTCAAGCTCCAGGATCCGTTCGCAGTGCTAGCCAGCGGCATGCAGATGGGGCGTGGTGCCGTGCAGCCGTGGACGCACCTCTTCCTGATCGCATGGGATGCCTACCGACCCGACGCCACCGATGCGCAGCACCAGCGGGTCGAGGACTTTTCTGCCGACCCCAGTCACCGATTGCCGGACCGGCGATACGACCCATTCGTCTCGCTGCTGTTTCCTGAGATGCGCTGGCGTCTTCGCGAGGCCACTGCGCCAGCAGTTGGCGATGGGGCGCACGCACGGCGCTGACGCTATCGGCCCCAGCCGATTTCCCGTATGACCGGGGCGAGCGCATAAACGGCGGACTGGACTCTTCTTCGCTCGTCTCCTTCAACCCCCAGTGATCTGCTGTAGCCGTCACAGCAACCGTGCCTTCGGTGAGAACCGACAGCAACCGTTGTCGGTTTGCGTTCAGCCCAAAACTGAAATGCGGCGGCGCGCAACGACTTAGCCCCGAACGTGCCAGCGAGCTTTGAATCGACGTCTCGCTCAAGTTTGAACTATCGGTTTTCTTTGCGCTCAACGTTGAACTTTCGGCGCCGGCGCCGCATCGACCCGCTGGCCCTTGACGAAAACCGCATGAGCTAGTCGCCAACTCACTCGTCCATACATAGCGCAGCACGTCTTCGGTGGCGTGGTCCAGATCGGCTTGTAGAGAGCGGTCCTGACCGGCGCAGCGAAGCACGACAAGAAAGCTACCAGTGGCCCCTCTGTCGCCGATGCAGGCTTGCGGTTTCAGTCGGCGCAGTCTGTCTGCCCATCGAAGTCGAGAGGGGCGTATGTGTCGGTCGATGGAATCCGATAGCCCATGGCTTGGTAGCCGCGCCGTCGCTTGTCCCACATGCGCAACAGGGCAGGGTGACCCGCGTCGACGAAGTCGATGACCCGCACGCGTGTCTTGTCCGCATGCTCGCGGTGCAGGCGGCCGGCATATTGCTGCAACGTGCCCTTCCATGAGATCGGCATGGCCAGCACCAGCGTGTCCAGTGGCGCGTGGTCGAATCCCTCGCCGATCAACTTGCCTGTGGACAGCAGTACGCGTGGCGTGTCCGGCGGCAACGCGTCGAGTTCCCCGACAAGTGCGGTGCGCTGCTTCCTTGACATACGTCCATGCAACGTGAACAGCGTCGACACCCGGTCCGCCAGCATCGCTTCGATTGCACCAAGGTGGTCGGTCCGCTCGGTCAGAACAAGCACCTTGTGTCCCTGCTCGAAAGCGCTGGCGACCTCGTTCGCGATAGCCTGGATGCGGCCCGCATCATTGGCGATGTGCCGGAAGACATCTTGGATGCTGGCATTGGCAGGTAGCCGGACGTGGGCCGACAGGTAGCAGGGGATCACGTCCAAGGACTGAGGCGCGCCCGCCGGCCGTGCGGCCGTGTGCCGCATGGGCCCGCACTGCATGAAGATGATTGGTTGTCGTCCGTCGCGCCGAATCGGCGTGGCGGTGAGCCCGAGCACATATTTGGCCCGCACCCGTTTCATGATGGCTTCGAACGAAACCGCCGAGAGATGGTGACATTCGTCGACGATGACCTGGCCGTAGTTCTCGACGATCTCGTTCGTTTCGCCCTGCCGGAACAAGGACTGCATCACCGCGACGTCGATTCGGCCGGTCGGCTTGGCCTTGCCGCCCCCGATGGCTCCGATTACACCCCTGCCCACGCCCAGGAAGCCTTGCAGCCGCTCCTGCCACTGCTTGAGCAATTCAGTGCGATGGACCAGTACCAGCGTGTTCACGCCTCGGCGGGCGATCAACGCCGTCGCCGTGACTGTCTTGCCAAACGCCGTCGGCGCGCAAAGGATGCCGGTGTCATGACGGAGCATGGCGATGACCGCTTGCTCTTGGTCCGAGCGCAGCTTGCCGGCAAAGCTCACGTCCAGAGGTTCACCGCTGAATCGTTCGTCTCGCAGATCAAAGCGGATGTCGTTGTCGCTGAGGAGCTCTTCGACGACGTCCCGACAGCCGCGAGGCAGGGCGATGTGGTTGGGAAAATTCTCCGCGCAGCCGATCACGCGCGGCTCGTTCCACACCGACAGACGCATCGCCTGCGCCTTGTAGAACTCGGGGTTCTGGAATGCCGCCAGGCGGATCAGGCGGTTCGCCAGCGCTTGCGGCAGAGAAGCCTTGTCGAAGTACAGCAAGTTGGCCGAGGTCACGGTCAGCGACGCGGGCATTGTGCCGGGCAAGCGCCGCCCGGCAGGTGCGGTCCGCCTCCAGGGTTCCTGTTGATCTTCCTCGGTGGTGAAAGTGACGTCGAGCGGGTGCGAGCTCCCGGTGGCGCGCAGGATCGTTGGCTCGATGTGGTGCCCTGCCATGGTCGGGACGGAGTCGAGGAAGACCCATTGGTCGGCATAGGGGTGCAGCTCGTCGTCCACGAACACGCTGCCACCGCTTTCGCGCGGTAGCTTCTGCAGCGGCAGGGCGATCAGGTTGCCGAAGCCGCCCTTGGGCATCGTGTCCTGGTTCGGGAACAGCCGGTCATAGGACGTGAGCTTCAGTTGCCTCGTGCGGGCGCAGGTGTGGCTGATGATGGCAGTTCCGAGTCGGCGCGCATCCCGCGCGGCGACTCTTGAAGAAAAGAACACCCACGCGTGCGCGCCCTCGCCTGAGCGCGAGACCTCAAGCGCAGCCGGTACACCGAGTTCATGGCACGACTGGACGAAGGCCCGGGCATCGCTGCGCCACTCGGCATCATCGAAGTCCACCGCGAGGAAATGGCAACTGTCGTCCTCCAGCAGGGGATAGACACCGACGGTGTGGCGGCCGGCGAGATGGTCGTAGATAGTCTGGTCGGTCAATGGGACCAGCAGCCGATGGCCGCAATCGGCGCACTTGATGCGCGGCTTCTCGCAGACGCCAACACGCCACTCGTTGGCGCATGCAGGCGAATAGCCGGCCTTGCCCGCCTTGGTTTCCCAGCGCACGGGGTAAACGTCGGTACGGCCCCGAAATAGGCGGCGAAAGAGCGCGACCTTGGCGGCGGTCGTGAGCGGTGTCGCCGTAGTGGCCGCAACGAGTGCGGTCGCGGGCTTGGATACCCGCCAGGCGATGTCGTGCGCGTCCAGCAGCGCAGCCAGTCGGACGTTCTCGTCGCGTAGCCGTTCCAATTCCTGCGTGAGTTCGTCGCTACGGTCTGCCGTCACCGGACACCTCGCCCTGACGCGAGTGGATCAATTGTTCGCGGCTGCTGCATTGGCAGCCTGTGCGACGGAGGCGCACGCATCCATCAGCGCGTCGAAGGGCAGTGCGTTGCCGACCAGGATATCGTCGGCGCGCATGCTGTCGTAGTCCGCCGCCAGCGCATCGCGCGCAGTTCCGTCGGGCACGATCTGCAGTTTCCCGGTGATCGCCGCGAAGTAGTCGATCACGGCACCTTCGGCATCCTTTTCGATGAAGAAGAGCGACTTGTGTTCCGCGACCGCCTTGGCGACTTCGCGGTCATCTATGGCGGCCGCGAAGTGCGAACTGCGTCCTATCGCGGCGATGTCGTGCCAGTGCCGGGCATAGCGTTCGCCGCGGATCCGGGCCTGCGCGCAGTAGACGTGTGCGGCGGTGGCCTTTTCCCAGAACGTCCGCGCCACGCTCATCACCTGCGGGGAGGCAAGAGGGAACAGGACACCATCGACATGTCCATCCATGTCGCAGCTGACTTGCATCACCTGGTGCGGCTCGCCAGTAGCGCGGCCACCGAACTCCAGCGTCACGACGGGTGAGACATAGCCGGTTCCAAGCTTGTGAGCCGGGTAGTGCAGTAGCAGCCTCTCGTGATCTGCGCCGCCGATCTCCAGCTTCACGTCGAGTCGGTCACGCGCTAGAGCCTCCACGAGCACAGGTCGAACCTGGGCGTCGATCCACTCAGGAAGGCGGTCACGGACGGCCTTGGTCCACTTGCTGGCTTGGCTTCGGCTGCCGGGCAAAGCGCTGTCGTCATCGACCAAGTCTGCGATCAGCTTGCGGATGTCATAGGTGAGGTCGATGTCCTCGGAGAACCGATCAATGATCTTGTAGGCCTTGGACAGCGATGTGCCGCCTTTGAACGTCAAGTCGGCGGCGAGGGGTGAGCTGAACAACGCGTTCAGGGCCCAGACCACCCAGGCATCCTTCTCGAGGAGGTGGGCTGGCCGCCCAGTGCGCTCGCGGGCGATTTCCAGGACTTCGCGCTGGTCGTCAGCGCCGAGGGCGAAGAAGGGCTCAGCCACGAGCTGCTTCTTCGCCGATGGCACGGGCCATCCAGGATGGGAGAGCCGCTCGATTGGCGGTCAGAGTCCGCCACTCTGCCTCTGGCAGCGTCCGGCGCAGCGTCGCCAGCGACTCGCGGGCGTGGGGCGCCCCCATCCAGGCCAGGGCCCGGACCGCAGCTCCCGCAGGGCCGGTCCCCAAGGCCAGCATCCAGCGTGGCGCGTGCTTGATCGTCACTTCCGACCGGCCAAGCCTAAGCTGTTGCGTCCGTCCCGACGTCACGTAGGCCTGTCGAATCGGGACCTGTTGAGTCAGTCCCAGCGCGTTGGCCGCCGCAGCGCCATGAGGCGCTACTGTTTCTCCGCTTCGGGCCGCCAGCGACTCGACCACCTTTTCAGGCGCTGGTGCCCGTGTGCCGAAGCGGCTTGACACCGGCGTCGTATAGCTCCCGCGCGCGATGCGAAGCAGCTTCCCTTCCTTGGTTAGGCGAGAGAAAGCCTGGTCCACGGCCGCTCGACTCCCGAGGTGCAGGAACTCTTTTGGCGAGAGCACGCCTCCCTCAGGCAAGGACTTAGCGTGGACGACTATCGATTCGGGCAACGTCATGGAAACCTCTGTGAGGATTCTAGATCAGTTTCTGACATGCAGCGCCGACACGGCGTCAGCGACAACCGTGCAGCTCATCCCACCGGATCTGCAGTCTGTCGCCCTTCGTTAGGTCCGCCTCCGGGTCAGGAGATATGGTGTGCTACATCAGCAACACACCTCGGAGCTCCCATGACTCCCACCTGGACTGACCAGGCGCCGATCTACCAGCAGCTGGCCGACCGTCTGGCCGTGCAACTGCTCGACGGCAGCCCCCCGGAAGGCGAGGCCCTGCCCTCTGTGCGCATGCTCGCCAGCCAATACGTCATCAACCCGCTGACGGTCACGCGGGCGCTGCAGGCGCTCAGCGACCACGGCCTGATCGAGTCGCGCCGCGGCCTGGGCATGTTCGTCATGACGGGCGCCCGCGAGCGCCTGCTGCGCCAGGAACGCGAACAGTTCCTGCAGAAGGACTGGCCGGCGCTGCGCGCCAAGCTCAAGCGCCTGGGCCTGAATGCCAAGGATCTGAACTGGGAGTCGACATGAACCTCATCGAAGTCAAGAACGTCTCGCTGCGCTACGGCAAGAAAACCGCGCTGAACGACGTCTCCGTCACCGTGCCCAAGGGCCGGGTCGTCGGCCTGCTGGGCCACAACGGCGCGGGCAAGACCTCGCTGATGAAGGCCATGGTCGGCCTGCTGCCGGTGCAGGGCGAAATGAGCGTGCTGGGCATGGAGCCCACCAAGCACCGCCAGCAGCTGCTGACCGAGCTGAGCTACATCCCCGATGTGGCCGTGCTGCCGCGCTGGGCACGCGTGCATGAGCTGATCACGCTGATGACGCGGCTGCAGCCCAAGTTCTCCGCCGAGCGCGCCCGGGCCCTGCTCAAGCGCACCAGCGTCAGCGAGGGCGACAAGGTCAAGAGCCTGTCCAAGGGCATGGTGGCCCAGACCCACCTGGCGCTGATCGCCGCCATCGATGCCAAGCTGATGATCCTGGACGAGCCGACGCTGGGCTTGGACGTGGTGTCGCGCAAGAGCTTCTACGAGATGCTCATCGACGAGTGGTGCGATGGCGAGCGCAGCGTGCTGATCTCGACCCACCAGGTCGAGGAGGTCGAGGCGCTGCTGAGCGACGTGATCATGCTGGACGAGGGGCGCGTGGCGCTGTCCATCAGCCTGGAGGACATCGACCGCCGCTTCGTGGCGCTGAACCACGACCCGGCCGCCGCCGATGCGATGGCCGCCGCCCACCCGCTGCTGCGCTACCGCGAGCAGGGGCGCACGACGTCGCTGTTCGACGGCGCGCCGCCCGAGCACATCACGAGCCTGGGCCAGCGCGTGCGCCCCAGCCTCGTCGACCTCTTCATGGCGCTGACCCGCAACCCGGCGCTGAACGGCAAGCAAGCCTGAAGGAAACGTGATGAAAACCCATATCCCCACCCTGCTGCTGCGCGAGTGGATGCAGCACAAGCTTGGCTGGCTGATCGCCGCTTTCGCGCCCCCCATCCTCTTTCTGGGCATGCTGCCGTTCGGCCACATGGACGGCAGCCCCAGCATTCCACCGGAGCTGATTGCGCTGATCGTGCTGGTGGCCAGCGGCTGCATCGTCTACGCGATCTGCCTGCTGGTGGCGCTGTTCCAGTTGCCTGGCCTGGCGCGGCGCGACGCGCAGGACCGCTCCATCGAGTTCTGGCTGTCACTGCCCGGGCGGCCCAGCGAGAGCATCGTCTCCACGGTGCTGGCCCATGCCTGGCTGGCCCCGGTGGGCGGGGCCATCATCGGCACGCTGTTCGGGCTGCCGATCGCGCTGACGGGCCTCGGCATCAAGTTCGGCTGGGACAGCGCGTTCGGACTGAATTGGGGCGAAGTGCTGGCGGCCGCCACACCGCTGCTGCTGCGCGGCATGGTTGGCACCGTGCTGCTGACGCTGTGGCTGCTGCCGGTGATCATGGTGCTGATGGCGGCTTCGGCCTGGCTCAAGCGACTGGGCGTGCCGCTGGTGCTGGTGGGCGGCGGCGTGGCCACTGCCGTGATGCACAACGTCTATGGCATCGACTGGCCGCTGAATGCGCTGATGGACCTGAACCAGCACATCAACCACTCGCTGGTGTACGACGGCCATGCGCTGATGCGCACGCTGCAGTCCGAGGACAGCCTGGGGGCCGCGATGGTCGCCGACCTGGGCCGGTCGCTGGCGGAACTGGCCTCGCTGTCGTTCGTCGGCTGGATGGCCGTGGCCGCCGCGGGCTTCGCCCTGGTGGTGGTGAAGCGCTCGCGCGGTGGTTGAACGAGGCTGATCAGGCCGGCTTGCCGGCCAGGCCTTCAGCCGATAGCGGCACGATGCGTGCCGCCATTTCCTTGCGGAAGCGGTTGAGCTCCTGCACGGTCGCGAAGCTGCGGTCCATCAGCAGGCTCATGTTGTGCAGGATGCGCTCGACGACCTTGTTCTCCCAGACGGAGTCGAACTGGATCTGCGTGTCCAGCCAGCGCTCCAGCCACTCGGGGTCGGGCAGGCGGCTCTGGATGGTGTCGCGCGGGAAGAGCTTGGCGTTGACGTGCAGATTGGTCGGGTGCAGGGCCTGGGCCGTGCGGCGGGCGCTGGCCATCAGCACACCCACCTTGGCGAAGGCGGCGCGCGCCTCATCACCGAACTTGACCATGGCGCGCTTCATGTAGCGCAGGTAGGCGCCGCCATGGCGGGCCTCGTCACGCGACAGGGTCTCGTAGATGGCCTTGATGACCGGCTCGTTGTGCCATTCGGAGGCGCGGCGGTACCAGTGGTTCAGGCGGATCTCGCCGCAGAAATGCATCATCAGCGTTTCCAGCGCCGGGGCGGGGTCGAAGTCGAAGCGCACTTCGTGCAACTCGGCCTCGGTGGGCACGAGGTCGGGGCGGAAACGCTTCAGGTACTCGATCAGGACCAGGCTGTGCTTCTGCTCCTCGAAGAACCAGACCGACATGAAGGCCGAGAAATCGCTGTCCTCGCGGTTGTCGCGCAGGAACATCTCGGTGGCGGGCAGGGCCGACCACTCGGTGATGGCGTTCATCTTGATCGTCTGGGCCTGTTCATCGGTCAGCTGGCTGGCGTCGAACTTGTCCCAGGGAATGTCCTTGTCCATGTTCCAGCGCACGGCTTCGAGTTGCTTGAACAGTTCGGGGTAAAGCATGTCGGGTCCTCGTTTAGACGTGGGATTCTAAAAGTTCGCGCCGGCGTGTCATTTCCGGCCCTACGGCGCCAAGGCCATCCAGGCAGGCACGCCCTGCGGTAACCCCGGCAAACGCAGTGCCTTCCTGCCTTGGCGCAAGCCGCAGCCCAGGACACGGCCAGAAATATTCGACAAAGCGGCTTACACGTCCTACTGTTTGTAATCCTGCCATCGCGGCGCGCAGGGGTGCAAGACAGCCCATGGCGACGACAACAATCGTCACAGGAACCCGGTACAGCGCCTTGGAATTCCGCACTCGGTGCCCACTCTCAAGCTACACACCCAGTGAAAACCCGAGTCCACCTCGACTCGTACTGTCCGTTCAACCAGGAATTTAGGTCGCGCAACCTCTCTGATATTCAGAGCTGCAATCTCGCAAGCCGTTCTCCTCCTCCTCCCTCCCTCCCTCGTTGGCTTCGAGGCGTTCTGCGACCGCTTTTATGACCCAAGGCTCGCGTCATCACGACGCGGGCCTTCTTTTTGGCAGGCCTATTTCAGCCAGCCCTTGCGGCGGAAGTAGATGAAGGGGGCGGCAACGGACAGCAGCATCAGCACGAGGGCGAAGGGATAGCCCCAGCTCGACTCCAGCTCCGGCATGTTCTTGAAGTTCATGCCGTAGATGGACGCGATCAAGGTGGGCGGCAGCAAGGCGACGCTGGCCACCGAGAAGATCTTGATGATCTTGTTCTGGTTGATGTTGATGAAGCCGACCGTGGCGTCCATCAGGAAGTTGATCTTGTCGAAGAGGAAGGCCGTGTGCGAATCGAGCGAGTCGATGTCGCGCAGGATCTGGCGCGACTCCTCGAACTGCTCGGCGTTCAGCATGCGACTGCGCATCATGAAGCTGACCGCACGGCGCGTGTCCATCACGTTGCGGCGGATGCGGCCGTTCAAGTCTTCCTCGCGCGCAATCGCCGACAGCACTTCGCCGGCGGCGGCGTCGGTCACGTCGCTCTTCAGCACGCGCACGCTGACGGCCTCCAGCTTGTCGTAGATGCCCTCCAGCACGTCGGCCGAATATTCGGCGTCGGCGTCGTAGAGCTTGAGCAGCACGTCCTTGGCATCCTCGATCAGGGCCGGGATGCGCCGCGCGCGCAGCCGCAGCAGGCGGAACACCGGCAGGTCCTCGTTGTGGATGGAGAACAGGATGTTGTTGAACAGGATGAAGGCGACGCGCACATTGCGCGCCGACTTGCCGTCGGGGCCTTCGTCGCCTTCGATGAGAAAGTCGGAACGGATGTGCAGTTCGCCGTTGTCTTCCTCGTAGAAGCGCGCCGACTCTTCCAGGTCCTCGTCGACGATGTCCTCGGGAATGGTCAGCCCGAAGCGGTCGCGGATCCAGCCCTTTTCCTCGGTACTCGGGCTCTCAAGGTCGACCCAGACCGGGCGCGACTGGGCCAGGTCTTCGGCGGTTTCGATTTCTTCCTGGAACAGGCCGCCCTTCAGGCGCCCGTTGTCCAGCGTGAACACATTCAGCATGCATCGTCTCCAGCAGCGCTGGCGAGGAGGACGACGGCTGGCGCCGTCCGGGGTGGCGGGGTTCAGTCAACCGTCTCACTCCGGGCGGGCGGGCCTGAGAAAGGCCAGCAGCGCGAGTGGACGGTCACCGAGGGTGATCGCAGTCCAAGAAACTCTCCGTAGGGGGAATCTGCGGATTATTGCACCCGTGCAAGACGTGAAAGAAGCCGCGAAAACGAGGCCCTCCAGCCGACAAACGGTCACCGTCATCCCCTTGTCACGCAGCGGCTTCGCGAGCAAACTGGACTCGTCCATTTCCCCACTCCCACCCACCTCCGCTACCCGAAAGACCCCTCTCCCTCCTCCCCCTTTCGTCTCAGTTTTCTGGTTTGTTTTCCGTCCCATCCTCTGAAAGGAGGCTTTATGAATCTGACGATCAGTGGCCATCATCTCGAAGTCACCCCAGCGCTGCGCGAGTACGTGCTAACCAAGTTGGACCGTGTGACCCGCCACTTCGACCAGGTTGTTGATATCAACGTCCTGTTGACCGTAGAGAAGCAAAAGGAGAAGGAACGCCGCCAGCGCGCCGAAGTGACGCTGCACGTGAAGGGCCGCGACATCTTTGTCGAGCAGTCCCACGAAGATCTGTATGCCGCCATTGATCAATTGATGGACAAGCTGGACCGCCAGGTCTGCCGCCACAAGGACAAGGTGCAGGATCACCACCACGCCTCGGCCAAGCGCCTCGAGGTGCCCGCACGCTGAGCCCCACCGGCTCATCTCACGGCGGCCTGCGGGCCGCTTTTGTTTTTGCACTGCGCCGTCGGGCGCCATCCGCGGCAATCGGTTGTTGCTGCAGTGCCGCAAAAACCCTCATTCATGGGTACGCAGAGGCGTTTTCCACGCGTCTAGGGTCTGCCGCCCACCCCAAAACGGCGCTGGGTTCCATAATCTGTCGCTCTGATTGACCCACCAGCCCGGCAGCGGCCGCGCCCATCAGGCGCCCCCGAAAGCTTGGCCTCAGCCCATGAACCGTCTCGCCGCCATCCTGCCCGCCGACAATGTGTTGGTGAATGTGGATGCGTCCAGCAAGAAACGCGCCTTTGAACATGCAGGTCTGCTGTTCGAGAACCATCACCAGATGGGCCGCGCGCTGGTCACCGACAACCTGTTCGCCCGCGAGCGCTTGGGCTCGACCGGCCTCGGGCATGGCGTTGCCATCCCGCACGGTCGCGTCAAGGGCCTGAAGAATCCCCTCGCCGCCGTGCTGCGCCTGGCCCAGCCCATCGGCTTCGATGCGCCGGACGACGAGCCCGTCGGCCTGCTGATCTTCCTGCTGGTGCCCGAGGCGGCCACGCAGCGTCATCTGGAAATCCTGTCCGAGATCGCCGAGATGCTGTCCGACCGCGAACTGCGCGAGCAGCTCAAGGCCGAGCCCGACGCCGCCACCCTGCACAAGCTGATCGCGGCCTGGGAGCCGCTGAAGTCCGTCGCTTGATGCCGCTGATTGGCGCCTCGCGTAAACCCTATGGCGATGGCTTGATAGCGGGCCGAGTGCCGGGCCGCCCCAAGCCGGCCCGCCGCCCCCTCGGGGGCCGAGGTCGGACTGGGCAAGTCCAGTGGACTTGCCAAGCCTACCGAGGAGCTGCGGCCACTGCCGCAGCGCGGCCTGCAAGGCCGGCTGACGTACCCGGCAGCCGAGGGGCTCCATGAAACCCACCTCGATCAGCGCCGAGCGGCTGTTTGAAGAGCACCGCGAAGCCCTGCGGTGGGAGTGGATCGCCGGCCACGCCCATCCCGAGCGCCGCTTCGACGAAGCCGCCGTGCGCGACGCCCAGAGCGCGGCCGACCTGGTCGGCTACCTGAACTACATCCATCCCTACCGGGTGCAGATCGTCGGCCGCCGCGAGGTGGCCTATCTGAGCCAGGAAGGCACCGAGGTCCAGGACCGCCGCATCTCGCGCATCGTCACACTGGAGCCGCCGGTCATCATCGTCGCCGACGACACCGTGCCGCCGCCGCGCCTGGTCGCCATGTGCGATCGCGCCGAGATCCCGCTGTTCCGCACCAACGAATCCGCCGGCCATGTCATCGACCTGGTGCGCGGCTATCTGTCCCAGCTGTTCGCCAACCGCACGACGCGGCACGGCGTGTTCATGGACATCCTGGGCCTGGGCGTGCTGCTGACCGGCGAATCGGGCCTCGGCAAGAGCGAACTCGGCCTGGAGCTGATCTCGCGCGGCCATGGCCTGGTGGCCGACGACGCCGTCGACTTCTTCCGCATCGCCCAGACCGCCATCGAGGGCCGTTGCCCCGAGCTGCTGCTGAATCTGCTGGAAGTGCGCGGCATCGGCCTGCTGGACATCAAGTCCATCTTTGGCGAGACGGCCGTGCGCCGCAAGATGCGCCTCAAGCTCATCGTGCACCTGGTGCGCAAGGAGACGATGGAGCGCGACTTCGAGCGCCTGCCCTACGAGCCGCTGTACGAGGACGTGCTTGGCATGCCGGTGCGCAAGGTCGTCATCGCCGTGGACGCTGGCCGCAACCTGGCCGTGCTGGTGGAGGCCGCCGTGCGCAACACCATCCTGCAGCTGCGCGGTATCGATACCTACAAGGAATTCGTCGAGCGCCACCAGCGCGCCATCGACAACGGCTCGATGGATTGAACCGCTGGGCGGCTGATCAGCCCTTGTTGGGGCAGTCGGTCTTGGTGCATGTCGCGTACAGCGCCAGCGAGTGCTCCTGCAGCTGGAAGCCGCGCTCGCTCGCAATGGCGTGCTGGCGCTCCTCGATGCCGGGATCGAAGAACTCCTCGACCTTGCCGCAGTTCAGGCAGACGAGGTGGTCGTGGTGATGCCCCTCGTTGAGCTCGTAGACGGCCTTGCCGGTCTCGAAATGGTTGCGGCTCAAGAGGCCGGCCTGCTCGAACTGCTGCAGCACGCGGTAGACCGTCGCCAGGCCGATGTCGGCGCCTTCGCCGAGCAAAGCCTTGTAAACATCTTCGGCGGTCATGTGTCGCTGCGCCGCACGCTGGAAGATCTCCAGGATCTTGATGCGCGGCAGCGTCGCCTTGAGGCCGCTGTTCTTGATGTCGCTGGTCTGGTTCTTGGTGGGCATGGCGGGCAGGCAAGGGGGGCGAGAGGGCCCCGCTAGAATCCGCCCGATCATAGCCAGCCGGACTTCCGACTGGTGCTTCCCGCCCTCTGTCGTCAGCCGCCCATGCGTCCCCTGCTTGCCTCTTTCCCGCTGCTTGCGCTGCTTGGCGGCTGCTCCTACCTCCCCACCTGGGATTCCCTGCCCAACGTCACCGGCGAAAGAGTGCTGGGCGTGCTGACGCCCTATCGCGTCGAGGTGGTGCAGGGCAATGTGCTGACCAAGGAGATGGTCGCCCGCGTCAAGCCCGGCATGCCCAAGGCCCAGGTGCGCGACCTGCTCGGCTCGCCGCTGCTGACCGACGTCTTCCACGAGTCGCGCTGGGACTATGTCTTCACGATCCGCCGCCAGGGTGCTGCCAACCAGCAGCGCCTGGTCGTCGCGGTCTTCGACGGCGACAAGCTCAAGGAGCTGACGGTGCCTGATGACCTGCCGGCCGAGAACGACTTCGTGGCCGCCATCAACACCTTCAAGCCCAGCAGCAAGTCGCCCAAGCTCGACCTGAGCGAAGCCGAGCGCGCAGCCCTGCCGCCGCCCAAGAAGAGCGCCGAGGCCGCCCCCACGGCCGCCGCCGAAGGCCCGGCGCCGGGCCGCACCTACCCGCCGCTGGACGCTGCTCCGGCCAAGGCAGGTTCGTGATCAAGGTTGCCGTCATGGGCGCCTCCGGGCGCATGGGCAAGATGCTCATCGAGGCCGTCGAGGCCGCCGACGACTGCGCGCTGCACGTCACGCTGGACAAGGGCGACGATGTGCGCGCCGGCCTCACCGGCGCCGACGTGATGATCGACTTCACGCGCCCCGAGGCGACGCTGGCCCATCTGGCCGTCTGCGCCGAGCTGGGCGTCAAGGCCGTCATCGGCACGACCGGCTTCGACGAGGCCCAGAAGGCCGAGATCGCGAAGTTCGCCGAACGCACGGCCATCGTCTTTGCGCCCAATATGAGCGTGGGCGTCAACGTCGTGCTCAAGCTGCTGGACCTGGCCGCCCGCGCGATGAACGAAGGCTTCGACATCGAGATCGTCGAAGCCCACCACCGCAACAAGGTCGATGCGCCCAGCGGCACGGCGCTGCAGATGGGCCATGTCGTCGCCGACGCCCTCGGCCGCGACCTGAAGGCCTGCGCCGTCTATGGCCGCGAAGGCGTGACCGGCGTGCGCGACCCGTCGACCATCGGATTCGCCACCGTGCGTGGCGGCGACATCATCGGCGACCACACCGTGCTGTTCGCCGGCACCGGCGAGCGCATCGAGATCAGCCACAAGGCCAGCAACCGCGGCATCTATGCCCAGGGCAGCCTGCGCGCCGCGCGCTTCCTGGTGGGCAAGAGCGCCGGGCTGTTCGGCATGAACGACGTCTTGGGACTCAACACCTGAAATGACGAAGCCCCCACGCTCACTTCGTTCGCTGCCCCCCGGGGGGGCGCATCAGCGCCTTCGGGCGGCCGGGCAGCACTGATGGGCGGCTTCGCGGACTTCTGGGCCCAAAGCGACCTGGTCGGCCGCGCGGTGGCGCTGCTGTTGCTGGCCATGTCCGTCAGTGCCTGGGCGTTGATCCTGTGGAAGACCTGGCTGCTGCGCCGCGCCCGCAAGGGCCTGGTGCGCGCCGTGCCAGCCTTCTGGAGCGCAGCCGGTGTGGCTGAAGGCCGCAGCGCGCTGCAGAGCTTCGACACCGAAGGCCTGTTGCTGCCGCTGCTGGACGCTGCAACTGCCGAGACCCGCAGCGCCACGCTGGACGCCGCCGGCAAACGCGAATCCCGCCTGACCCGCCGCCTGCGTGACGCCCTGCATGCCGTGCTGGCCAAGCTGCAGTTCGGCCAGGTGCTGCTGGCCTCCGTCGGCGCCACGGCGCCCTTCGTGGGCCTGTTCGGCACCGTCTGGGGCATCTACCACGCGCTGGCCAGCATCTCGGCGGCCGGCAACATCACCATCGAGAAGATTTCCGGCCCGGTCGGCGAGGCGCTGATCATGACGGCCGCCGGCCTCGCGGTCGCCATCCCCGCCGTGCTGGCCTACAACGTCTTCGGCAAGATGGTCGCGGCCTGTGAAGCGGACCTGGAAGGTTTCGCGCACGACCTGCGCGAACTGCTGGACCACGACTGATGGCTTTTGGCCGCCTCGAGAAGCCCGAGGGCTCCCGGCCCATGAGCGACATCAACATGACGCCGCTGATCGACGTCATGCTGGTGCTGCTGGTCATCTTCATGATCACGGCGCCGCTGATGACGGCGTCGCTGCGCCTGGACCTGCCCAAGAGCGAGGCCGCGACGCCGAGCGACGCGCCGAGCTTCATTGCGGTCGCGATCACGCCGGACGGCAAGCTGCATCTGGGTGAGGATGAGCTGGATGCCAGGACCTTCCAGCAGCGCATCAGCGAACTCGGCCGCGCCAATGCGCAGCTGGAGGTGCAGTTGCGCGCCGACCGCGTCGTGCCCTACGGCCAGGTGGCCGAGCTGATCGGCTGGGTGCAGGCCGCCGGACTGAACCGCATCGCCTTCGTCGCGCAAGCGGCTGCATCGGCGCCCTGACCGAAGGGTTGCGCAGGATGCGCAACCTACAATTTGGCGCATGAACGCCAAGACCGAAGCGCCCAGCTACAACCCGAACGAGATCGAAGCCGCCGCCCGTGCCTACTGGACGGGGCGCGACGCCTACCGCGTGACCGAGGACGCGAGCAAGCCGCACTTCTACGCCTGCTCCATGCTGCCCTACCCCTCGGGCAAGCTGCACATGGGCCATGTGCGCAACTACACCATCAACGACATGCTGGCCCGCCAGCTGCGCATGAAGGGCTTCAACGTCCTCATGCCGATGGGCTGGGACGCCTTCGGCCTGCCGGCCGAGAACGCCGCCATGAAGGGCAAGGTGCCGCCGGCGCAGTGGACCTATTCCAACATCGCCCACATGAAGGGCCAGATGCAGGCCATGGGCCTGGCCATCGACTGGAGCCGTGAGGTCGCGACCTGCCAGCCCAGCTACTACAAGTGGAACCAGTGGCTGTTCCTGAAGATGCTGGAGAAGGGCATCGCCGAGCGCCGCACCCAGGTCGTCAACTGGGACCCGGTGGACCAGACCGTGCTGGCCAACGAGCAGGTCATCGACGGCCGCGGCTGGCGCTCGGGCGCCCTGGTCGAGAAGCGCGAGATCCCCGGCTACTACCTGAAGATCACCCAGTACGCCGAGGAGCTGCTGTCGGCGGTGGCCGACCCGGCCGACCCCAACTACCTGTCCGGCTGGCCCGAGCGCGTGCGGCTGATGCAGGAGAACTGGATCGGCAAGAGCCAGGGCGTGCGCTTCGCCTTCCCGCATTCCATCGAAGGCGGCGGTGGTCGCCTGTGGGTGTTCACGACCCGCGCCGACACCATCATGGGCGTGACCTTCTGCGCCGTCGCACCCGAGCATCCGCTCGCGACGGTTGCCGCCAAGGACAAGCCCGAAGTCGCCCGCTTCATCGAGGAATGCAAGGCCGGCGGCACGACCGAGGCCGAGCTGGCCACGCAGGACAAGAAGGGCGTGCCCACGGGCCTGTTCGTCACCCACCCCATCACCGGCGCCCAGGTCGAGGTCTGGGTCGGCAACTATGTGCTGATGAGCTATGGCGACGGCGCCGTCATGGGCGTGCCGGCGCACGACGAGCGCGACTTCGCCTTCGCGCTGAAATACCAGCTGCCGATCAAGCAGGTCATCGACGTCGACGGCCAGGCCTACGACGACAAGAAATGGGCCGAGTGGTACGGCGACAAGCAAAAGGCCCGCTGCATCAACTCCGGCGTGCTCGATGGCCTCTCGCATGTGGACGCCGTCAACAAGGTCGCCGAGCTGCTGGCGGCCAAGGAACTGGGCGAGAAGAAGACCACCTGGCGCCTGCGCGACTGGGGCGTCAGCCGCCAGCGCTACTGGGGCACGCCGATCCCGATCATCCATTGCGACGATTGCGGCGTCGTGCCGGTCCCTGAAAAGGACCTGCCCGTCGTGCTGCCGGACGACCTGATCCCCGACGGTAGCGGCAACCCGCTGAACAAGCACGCCGCCTTCCTGAATGTCGGCTGCCCGAAATGCGGCAAGCCGGCCAAGCGCGAGACGGACACGATGGACACCTTCGTCGATTCGTCCTGGTACTTCATGCGCTATTGCGACCCGACCAACGAACAGGCCATGGTCGCGGACGGCACCAAGTACTGGATGCCGATGAACCAGTACATCGGCGGCATCGAGCACGCCATCCTGCACCTGCTGTATGCGCGCTTCTGGACCAAGGCGATGCGCGATCTGGGCCTGGTGACGATCAGCGAGCCCTTCGAGAAGCTGCTGACCCAGGGCATGGTGCTGAAGGGCGCGTTCTTCCACAAGCCCGAGGGCGGCGGCAAGGACTACTACTGGGATCACGAGATCGACGTCATCCACGACGAGAAGGGCGGCATCACCGGCGCCAAGCTGAAGAAGGACGGCACGCCACTCGAGTACGAGATGACGACCATGTCCAAGTCGAAGAACAACGGCGTGGACCCGCAAGCCCTCATCGACCAGTACGGCGCCGACACGGCCCGCCTGTTCGTCATGTTCGCCAGCCCGCCGGAGCAGACGCTGGAGTGGAACGACGCGGCCGTCGAAGGCGCGCACCGCTTCCTGAAGCGCGTATGGAACTTCGGCGCGCGCAATGCCGACGCCATCAAGTCGGGCGGCCAGGACTACGCCGCATTGAACGGCGACGGCAAGGCGCTGCGCCGCGAGGTGCACAACGTGCTCAAGCAGGTCAGCTACGACTACGAGCGCATGCAGTACAACACCGTCGTCTCCGGCGCGATGAAGCTGCTGAACGCGCTGGAAGCCTTCAAGGCCGAAGGCCAGTCGGCGGCAGTGCGCGACGGCTTCTCGGTGCTGCTGCGCGTGCTCTACCCGGCCACACCGCACGTCGCCCACCAGCTCTGGCAGGACCTCGGCTTTGCCGCCGAGCTCGGCGATCTGCTGGACGCACCCTGGCCCACGGTCGACGAGGCCGCGCTGGTGCAGGACGAGATCGAGCTGATGCTGCAGGTCAACGGCAAGCTGCGCGGCGCGGTCAAGGTGCCGGCCTCGGCCGACAAGGCGGCCATCGAGGCTGCCGCGCTGGCCAACCCCGAGTTCGCCAAGTTCAGCGAAGGCAAGGCGCCCAAGAAGGTCGTCATCGTGCCCGGCCGCCTCGTCAATATCGTCGTCTGATGGACCGTCGCCTCGCCCTGCTCAGCCTCGCAGCCCTCACCGGCTGCGGCTTCGAGCTGCGCCACGAACCGGTGCTGTCCTTCCAGACATTGGCGCTGACCGGCTTCCCACCCGAGTCGCCCTTGGCTGCCGGGCTCAAGCGCCAGATCAAGCGCACGCCGGTGCAGTTGCTGGACGACCCGGCGCGCGCCCAGGTCGTGCTGGAGGCGACGCGCGAGTACCGCGACCGCACCGTCGTCGCGTCCACCAGCGTCGGCCAGGTGCGTGAGTGGTCGCTGCGCCTGCAGTTCGACTACCTGATCCGCACGGCGGCCGGCGAACTGCTCGTGCCCAAGGTCGAGCTGCGCCTGTCGCGCGACATGAACTTCACCGAGACGGCCGCCCTGGCCAAGGAGCAGGAGGCCGCCAACCTCTACGGTGCGATGCATTCCGACGCCATCGCCCAGGTCATGCGCCGCCTGGCGGCCGTCAAGCTCCCGACCTGATGCAGCTGCGTGCCGAGGGCCTGGCGGCCCATCTGAACAAGGGCCTGGCCCGCATCTACACGGTCCACGGTGACGAGCCCTTGCTCGCGCAGGAGGCCGCCGACCAGATCCGTGCCGCCGCGCGCGCCCAGGGCTTTGGCGAACGCCAGATCTTCATCGTCAGCGGCGCCTATTTCGACTGGGCCCCGGTGCTGGCCGCGGCCCAGGCCATGAGCCTGTTCTCCGAGCGCCAGTTCATCGAGATCCGCATCCCCAGCGGCAAGCCCGGCAAGGACGGCTCCGACGCGCTGCAGCGCTATGCCCAGGCCGCGCCCGACGATGTGCTGACGCTGGTGACCCTGCCGCGCCTGGACAAGACCCAGCTCTCCAGCGCCTGGTTCACGGCCCTGGACGGCAACGGCGTGTCCCTGCGCGTCGAACCGGTCGAGCGCCGCATGCTGCCGGCCTGGCTGGCCCAGCGCCTCAAGGCCCAGGGCCAGTCCATGCCCGAGGGCGAGGACGGCCAGAAGGCCCTGGCCTTCTTCGCCGACCGCGTCGAGGGCAATCTGCTGGCCGCCCACCAGGAATTGCAGAAGCTCGCCCTGCTGCATCCCAAGGGCGAACTGACTTTTGAACACATCGAGGCCGCCGTGCTCGACGTCGCCCGCTTCGACGTCTTCAAGCTCAGCGAAGCCGTGCTGTCGGGCGCCATTCCGCGGCTGTTGCGCATGCTGGATGGCCTGGAGGCCGAGGGCGAAGCCGCTGTGCTGGTGCACTGGACGCTGGCCGAAGATGCCCGCGCGCTGTCTCGCGTGCGCGCCGCGCTGGACGCCGGCCGCCCGCTGCCCATGGCGATGCGCGAAGCCCGCGTCTGGGGTGCCAAGGAGCGCCTCATCGAGCGCATCGCGCCGCGCCTGGACAGCGCCCAGGCCGGCGCCCTGGTGCAGGCCGCCCAGGTCTGCGACGGCCTGGTCAAGGGCCTGCGCCACCCCGACTGGCCCAGCGATCCCTGGGCCGCGCTGCGCCGCCTGGCCCTGATGCTGGCCGAGGCCGCGAGCGGTAAAGCAGGCGCAGTCCTCAGCGCCCGCTGACGCGGCGCCGGGCACGCCCCGGCGCGCACACGCAACACAACCCCACACCTCGGGCCAGGCCGGGGTGAAACACGCGCGCAGCTCTTGTATATTGGATCCAATTATTGGATCCACTTTGAGCTTGGCATGGACGGCAGCGCACGCATCATCGATTCACACACCGGCGGCGAGCCCACGCGCGTGCTCGTCAGCGGCGGGCCTGACCTGGGCTTGGGGAGCATGGCCGAGCGGCTGGTACGGCTGCGCGGCGAGCACGACGCCTGGCGCCGCGCACTGATCCTGGAGCCCCGCGGCTCCGAAGTGCTGGTGGGCGCCTGGCTGTGCGCGCCGCGCCAGCCGGGCGAGGACTGGGGCGTGATCTTCTTCAACAACGTCGGCTACCTCGGCATGTGCGGCCACGGCACCATCGGCGTCGTCGCCACGCTGCGCCACCTCGGCCTCATCGAGCCGGGCCTGCTGCGGCTGGCCACGCCGGTCGGCGCCGTGCAGGCCACGCTGCACGAGGACGGCGCGGTGACGGTGGCCAATGTGCCGTCCTACCGCTTGGCGCGGCAGGTCGCGGTGACGCTGGAAGACGGCCAGACCGTGCATGGCGATATCGCCTGGGGCGGCAACTGGTTCTTCCTGTGCGGCGACCATGGCCAGGCCCTGGCAGCTGAGCGCACGCAGGCGCTGACCGCTTACGCGCTGGCCCTGCGCGCGGCGCTGCAACGAAACGGCATCACCGGTGCGGACGGCGCCGAGATCGACCACATCGAGCTGCTGGGCCCGCCCGCTGATGCCGCCAACAACGGCCGCAATTTCGTGCTCTGCCCCGGCGCGGCTTACGACCGCTCTCCCTGCGGCACCGGCACCAGCGCCAAGCTGGCCTGCCTGGCGGCGGACGGCGAACTGGCGCCGGGCGCCGTCTGGCGCCAGGAGTCGGTGATCGGCTCGGTGTTCGAGGCCCGCTACGAGGCCGGCGCAGACGGTGCCATCCATCCCTTCATCCGCGGCCGCGCCCACGTGACGCTGGACGCCCGGGTCGTGTTCGACCCGGCAGACCMCATGCGCTGGGGCTTCTGAGCATGTCAGGTGTCCATGGCGCTACGGGCCGAGCGCCGGGCCGCTCCCAAGCCGGCCCGTCATGGCGATGTGCTTGCCGGTCAATCCGGCAAGCATCGCCGTCCCCTCAGGGGCTGAGTCCGGACACAACGCGCCCAGTGGGCGCGTTGTGCCTGACGAAGCGCTGCAGCCTCTGGCTGCAGCGCGGTCCCGGCCAAGGTACTCCTTGGACGAGGGGCTCAACCGAACGGGAACTCCAAACTGGGGCTGGGCTGGGTGAACCAGCGCGGCCCCTGGCCCGTCATGTAGAAGTGATCTTCAAGCCGCACGCCGAAGGCACCGGGCACGACGATCATGGGCTCATTGCTGCAGCACATGCCGATCTCCAGTGGCTGGCTGTTGCCGCGCACGAGATAGGGATGCTCGTGCAGGTCCAGGCCCACGCCGTGGCCGGTGCGATGCGGCAGGCCGGGCAGTTCATAGCCCGGCCCCAGACCATGGCTCTCCAGCACCGCGCGGGCCGCATCGTCCACAGCCTCGCAAGGCGTGCCAAGCTGGGCCGCCGCGAAGGCCGCGGCCTGGGCCTGGTGCTCGATGGCCCAGATGCGCCTCACCTCGGCGCTGGCCTGGCCGTGCACATAGGTGCGCGTCAGGTCCGAGGCATAGCCCTCGACGGAGCAGCCGCAGTCGATCAACACCACCTCGTTCTCGCCCAGGATCTGCGCGTTCTTCACGCCGTGCGGATAGCTCGTGGCCTGGCCAAACAGCACGATGCAAAAGCGCGAGCCGCCACCGCCGATGCGCCGGTGCGCTTGATCGATGAAGTCCTCGACCTCACGTGTATCCATACCCGTGCGCAGCACCTCACGCGCGGCCTGCTGCACGCGCAGCGTCATGTCGAAGGCGCGCTGCAGCAGCGCGATCTCCGCGGGCGACTTGCGCATGCGCAGCGCGGCGATGGCCTCGCTGTCGTCCACCAGCAGCAAGCCCGGCGCGACCTGCTGCAGCCGGCTGGCGAAGTGAAAGGGCAGGCTGCCGTCCAGCGCCAGGCCGTGGCCGCCGCAGGGCAGCCCGGCCGTCAACCGTGCGAGCAGCGCCCAAGGATCCTCGTGCTCGTCCCAAAGCTGCAACGGCGCCGGCAGGCCCCAGCGGTCCATCAGCGCGTCGCGCTCGAAGGCCGGGGCGATGTAGATCGCCTCGCCTTCGGCCGGCACCAGCGCGCCGAGCAGGCGCTCGCTGGGATACCAGGGCGTGCCCATGAAGTAGCGCAACGAACTGCCGGCATGCAGATAGAGGGCCTGCAACCCTTGGTCGCGCAGCAGCGCCTGCAGCCGCCGCAGGCGCTGGCGGTATTCGTCGGGCTGGATGGGCTGAACGCCAGCGCGCAGATCGGGCAAGGCGCTCAGCGCCGCATCGAAGGAAGTCATGGTGTCCATGGAGTAGTGGGATGAGTGAAGCCGCCGAATTGCTGACGCTCGATGAAGTGGCCTACCTGGGGCAGGACGCGCTGCGCCTGCTCGAGCATCTGTTCGAGCCGCTCGACGACGTGGTGTATTTCGTGAAGGACGGCGCCGGGCGCTACCGCAGCGCCAACCGCAGCCTGTGGCGGCGCTGCGGCCTGCAGGGGCGCGAGGACTTGATGGGCCGCACCGCGCGCGACCTCTTCCCGGCGACCATGGGCGAGGCCTTCCTCGACCAGGACCGCCAGGTCATGGCCAGCGGCCAGGCCCTGCACCGGCAGTTGGAGCTGCATGTCTACCCCGACCTGCGCGCCGGCTGGTGCCTGACGCACAAGCTGCCCATCCGCGATGCCGCGGGCCGCGTGGCCGGCGTGGCGGGCTTGTCGCGCGACCTCGGCCTGCCCGACCACAGCCACCCGCAGTACCAGTGCATCGCCCACATCGCCGCCTGCATCCGCACGCGCTTCGCTGAAGCCTTGCAACTGGGCGAACTGGCGCGCGACGCCGGCCTCAGCCCGGACCGCGTGGAGCGCATGTTCCATCGCGTCTTCCAGCTGACGCCGCGCGAGATGCTGGTGCAGGTGCGGGTGAACGCCGCGCGGGCGCGGCTGGCGGTGCCGCAGCCCGTCAGCATGGCCGAGCTGGCGCTGGACTGCGGCTACGCCGACCAGAGCGCCTTCACCCGCCAGTTCAAGGCCACGGTGGGCCTGACGCCATCGCACTACCGCCAGCTCCACGCCCCGCGCTAGGGCGCCGGCGGCATCAGCCGCCGTTGCAGGAAGCCGTAGCTGAGCGCCCACAGCCGGGCCTGCTGCGCGGGCGTCGACGCACCCGCATGGCCGCCCTCGGTGTTCTCCCAGTACAGCACCTCGTGGCCCTGCTCCTGCAGCCGCGCCACCATCTTGCGGGCGTGGCCGGGGTGGACGCGGTCGTCGCGCGTGGAGCTGGTGTAGAGCACCGGCGGATAGCGCTTGTCGGCCGTGGCGTTGTGATACGGCGAGTACTTGCCGATGTAGTCCCACTGCGCGGGGATGTCGGGGTTGCCGTACTCCTCGATCCAGGACGCGCCGGCCAGCATCTCGTGATAACGGCGCATGTCGGTCAGCGGCACCTGGCTGACCACGGCGCCGAACAGTTCGGGCCGCTGCACCATCGCCACCGACGTGAGCAAGCCGCCGAGACTGCCGCCCATGATGCCCAGCTTGTCGGGCCGCGTGATGCCGCGCTTCTGCAGGTCCTCGGCGACGGCGATGAAGTCGTCGAAGCTGCGCTGGCGTTGTTCACGCAAGGCCGCCTGGTGCCAGCGCGGGCCGAACTCGCCGCCGCCGCGCAGATTGGCCAGCACGTAGACACCGCCGCGCGCCAGCCAGGCCCGACCGAGGATGCCGTTGTAGGCCGGCCGCATCGAGATCTCGAAGCCGCCATAGCCGTAGAGCAGCGTCGGCCGGCCGCCCTCGGGCACGGGGCCGCGCGGGGCGACGATGAAATAGGGAATCAACGTGCCGTCGGCGGACTTGGCATGCAGCTGACGCACCTCCAGACCCGCCGTATCGAAGAACGCGGGCAGCTGCTGCAGGACGTTTCGCTTCGCCTGCCCGACTTGCGCGGCCTCCAGCCGCGCCGGCTGCAGGAAGCTGCTGCGCGTCAGCAGGTAGCGGTTGGAGGTCTGCCCGGCCAGAGCCATGACGGACAGGCTCTCCAGCTCACCGGTGGGCACGGCGCGGCGCTGCCATTGCTGGCCCGCGGGGCGCCATTCGGTGAGGTGCTGGCGCACGTCCTGCATGCTGACGATGAGCAGCGCATCACGCAGCGGCACCAGGCTTTGCAGCGCGCCGTCCCGCGCCGGGTCGTGCAGCAGGGTGAACTTCGGTTTGCCGTCCAACCAGGCCTGCAGCGGCGTGGTGATCACGGCACCCGCTGGGTAGCGTTCCCAGTCCGAGCGCAGCTCGATCAGCGCCTGATTGCCGAACAGCTGCACCTGCGCATCGTCGGGCTTGGGCAGTTCGACCGGCACTCCATCGCGCAGCAGGTACTGCTTGCCGGCGAAGAAGCTGGTGCGGCGCTCCAGCACGAACTGCTGGCGGCCGCCCAGATGCTCGCCCCAGGCCCACAGGCCGACTTCGTCGACGCCGCCCTCCAGCAGCAGCGGGGCCGAAGCCAGCAGTGCGCCGCGCTTCCACAGCTTCAACTGGCGTGGGTAGCCCGAGCGGGTCAGGCTGTCGGGCCCGAAGTCGGTGTAGACGCCCAGCGTGTCGGCATCCACCCAGCCCGCACCGCCCTTGGCCTCGGGCAGCGTGAAGCCGCCCTCGCCTGCGGAGATGAAGCGGCGCTCGACGGTGTCGAACTCGCGCAGCACATGCGCATCGCCGCCACCGCGGCTCAGGTTGACGAGGCAGCGCCGGGCCTGGGGCGCGAGGCAGTTCGCCCCGGCCCAGACCCAGCGCTCGTCCTCGCTTTTGGCGAGCTGGTCCACGTCCAGCACGGTTTCCCACCGTGGCTGGCCTTTCAGATAGTCCTCGGGCGCGCTGCGGCGCCAGACGCCGCGCGGATGCTCCGCGTCGCGCCAGAAGTTGTAGACATGACGGCCGAGTTGCTCAGCCGGTGCCAGGCGCGCCGGCGAGGCCATCACCTCGGCCAGCTCGGCTTCGAGCTTGGCAAAGCCGGGCGCCTGCAGCACGGGCGACAGCGTCGGCTGCTGGCTGCGCACCCAGGTCAGCGCGCGATCGCCGTCGACATCCTCCAGCCAGCGGTAGGTGTCGGGCATGTCGGCGGGCGGTGTCGCCGCCGCCGCGAGATTCGCGACCAGGATCAGTGCGAGGGCGCGCATCAGAACTTCACCTCCGCGCTGACCTTGAGCACGCGGCCGTTCAGATTGGGCAGGCCGGCCGGGCGGCGGAACACGGCCGGCTGCTCGTTGAAGGCGTTGAAGAGATTGGCCGACAGCGTCCAGTTCTTCAGGCCGCTGTACTGCAGCCACAGGTCGGTGCTGGTCCAGCTGCTGACACGGCAGTGGCTCTCGGGCTCACCGCGGTCGGCGCAGCCCTGGGACTGGTAGTAGTCGTCGTCCCATTCGTCCCAGGCCAGCTTGGTGGCGCTGCTGTAGTTGACGCGGCTGCCCAGCTTCCAGTCGCCGCGGGTCCAGTTGGCCTTGAGCACGGCGCGCTCGCGCGGCACGCCGTTGTAGCCGATGCGGTTCGGGCGATAAGCATTGGCATCCGTGTCCCAGTACAGCAGCCGGGACTGGATGTTGGCCTCCAGGTTGACATCCAGCCGGCCCCACTCACCCAGGCCCCAGCGGCTGCGCAGATCGATGTCGAAGCCGCTGACCTGGGTCTTGTAGAGGTTGCGGTACTGCAGCCGCATGGTGCGGATGGGACCGGACTGGAAGGCGATGGTCTGGCCGGTCAGCTCCTTGGCGCGCTGCGACCAGAGCCCGTCCTGCACGGAGACAGCGTCGCGCGGGACCAGGCCGGGGTTCTGGCCCTCGTTCTGCAGGATCTGCGTGATGTCCGGCGTGCCGATCTCGTCGCGGCGCTTGATGTTGTAGTAGTCGATGGAGACGCTGACGTTGTCGAGTGCCTGCACCACGAGGCCCACCGAGGCGTTGTTGGAGCGCTCGGGCTTCAGGTCGGGGTTGGGCGTGACGCTGGAGGGGAAGCTGACCGAGCAGCCCGAGTTGAAGGCCAGGTTGGCTTCGATCTGGTCGGCGGCGTTGCCGGTCTTGAGCGCATCGCGCAGCGCACGGGCGGTGTCGCAGCGCTTGGGGTCGTTGAGGCTGTTGTTGAACCAGGAGGCGCCGCCGTTGCCGGTCTCGGGCAGGCTGGGCGCGCGGAAGCCCTGCGTCAGCGTGCCACGCAGCAGCACGGCCTTCGTCGGCCGGAAGGCCAGTTGCAGCTTGGGCGTGATGGCGCCGAAGCCGTTGAAGACCTTGTCACCGCGCAGGGCCAGCGTGGCCTCCAGCTCTTTGGTGATGGGGGCCGCGAACTCGGTGAAGACGGCCGCCGTGTTGCGCTTGCCCTCGATATTGACGCCCGAGAAGCCGACGATGCGCGCCTGCAGGATGTTGTCCATGCTGCGGTGGAAGAACTCCTCGTGGCGCAGTTCGGCACCCACGGCCATCATCAGCGGGCCGGCCGGCAGTTGAGCGATCTCGCGCGAACCCTTGAAGTCGGCGAACTGCTGACGGTAGTGGCCCGTGGAGCCCATCTCCGGGAACATCTTGTTCAGCACGTCGGCCGAGTTGACCTGGCCGAACTTGTAGGCCCCGCTGGTGATGGCGTCGGCATAGCCGAAGCGGTCCAGGTAGAGGTGCTGGCGCTGTGTGGCGCGCGAGCCCATGTCGCCGACGGCGGTGTCGATATCCCAACCGGCCAGCGTGCCTTCGACGCCCATCACCAGCCGGTGGTCGAAGGAGGCGCCGACGTTCTTGAACATGTCCGGGTTGTCGGTGAAGCGGTAGGCCAGCGTGACCGGGAAGTCATACGGGTTCTGCGGGTGTCCCACCGGCAGCGCCGGGTGGCTGAAGCTCTGCAGCTCGCCCTTCAGCGAGTCGTACCAGGTCGACGTCGTGCCCGCGGCCTGGCTGCGCGGCACATTGGTGTAGTACTTGGCCTGGATGTCGGCGAACTGCAGCTCGGTGAAGGCCGTGAGGTCCTTGTTGATCTTGTAGCGCCCACCGAGCATGCCAGTCAGGCGGTCCGTTGCGGGGCGGGCGTCGCTGTCCTTCCAGTAGTCGTAGAGGCAGACGCCGCCAACCAGGTTCTCCGGCGCGCAGCCCGGGGCCGGCGTCGTGAAGCTCTTGCCGGCGAGTGCCGGGTCCTTGTAGTTGGCCGGGTAGCGGCCGGTGTAGTTGCCGGGGAAGGAGCCGGACGAGAGCTGCAGGCGGGCGGGGTTCTGCTCCGTGTACCAGCCGGGCAGCAGCGGGCGCACGTCCGAGTCCTTGTAGCTGCCGCGCTGGTAGAGCTCCAGGTGGCCGTAGACGTTGTAGCCGTCGTCCTCCAGGCTGCCGTGGCCCACCGTGACCGAGCCCGACTTGTCCTTGGCCAGGAAGCTGCGCCGCAGCGACTGCTGGGCGCTGACGGCCAGGCCGACGCCGCGGAAGTCCTTGCTCGTGATGATGTTGATGACGCCGCCGATGGCGTCCGAGCCGTAGATGGCCGAGGCGCCATCCTTCAGGATCTCGACGCGCTCGATGAGGTTGGCGGGGATGGCGTCGATGTTGCTGAAGTTCAGCTGCAGGCCGTCGGCGAAGCCATAGCTCGTCAGGCGCCGGCCGTTGAGCAGCGTCAGCGTGCCGCCGGTGCCCAGGTTGCGCAGCGACACGCCCGAGGCGCCGCTGGCCCAGGAGTTGGCGCCGCCCAGGTCGCTGAGGGCACGACCGTCGTTGTCGGTCAGGTTGCCCAGCACGTCGCCGACGGTCAGAGCGCCCGAGGCCTTGATCTCGTCGCGCGAGATCGTCAGCAGCGGCTGCGAGGTCTCGGCGTCAGTGCGCTTGATGTTGGAGCCGGTGACGACGACGCGGTCCAGCTTGTGGTCCCTGGCGTCGGCTGGCGCCTGCTGGGCCTGAGCGGCCAGTGCTTGCAGCGCGATGGCGATGGCCAGGGTGCTGCGCGTGAATTGCGGTGTCTTCAAGGGGACCTCTTAGTCTGGTGGGGTCGAAGTGCCACCAGAAACCCCCTGGCGGCCGACACACCGGACGTTAGAAATCCGCCGCGAGAACGTCTTGAACCGCACCGCTTGGTCGGCGCGGAAATCGGCACAAGGGCCGCGATCCTCGGGAAGTCCCCGAGATGTCTCGGGACGAAGAAATCAGGCGGCGCGAACGCGGCGCTTCTTCGGCGCGGCCGGCTCTGCCTCCTGGGCCTGCATATAGGCCGAGTAGCGCTCGCAGGCGCCCAGGATGTGCTGGCGCGTCAGGCGCGCCGCCGTCTTGGCGTCGCCCGCCACGCAGGCCTCCAGGATGGCCAGATGCTCGGCACGCGCCTGGGCTCGGCCGTCGGTCAGTTGCAGCTGGTCGACGAGGTAGCGCTCGGTGCGGTCCAGCGCTGCCACCGCGGCTTGCAGATGGTGGGGCATATCCGCCTTGGCATAGAGAGCGCAGTGGAAGTCGCGGTTCAGCTCGCCCCAGCGCACCGGGTCGCTCTCCTTGGAGAAGGCCTGGCAACGCTTCTTGGCCTCGGCCAGCGCGCCGGCCTGCAGACGCGGCACGGCGTTCAGGATCAGCTCGCCTTCCAGCAGCGCGCGAAAGCGGCACAGCTCCTCGACCTCGGCGCGGCTGTGCCCGGCCACGGTGTAGCCGTGATAGCGCTTGATCTGCACCAGGCCGTGCTGCTCCAGGCGGTTCAGCGCCTCGCGCACGGGGATGCGGCTGGTGTGCAACTGGCGCGCCAGCTCCTCCTGGCGCAGCGGCTCGCCGTCCTTGAACTGGCCCGTGATGATGGCGCGGTGCAGGGCCTCGTAGACCTGGTCGCCCGCCGAAGGGCCGGGTGTGGTGCGGGCGAGTGTGAGGGGCGTGTCGGGCATGCCACCATTGTGAACCGGCACCCCGCGCGGTCGGCAGGATTGGATCCAACCTTGCAAATTGGATCCAATATGCAATATGCTGCGCGCCAGTCATCACCCAACCGGAGTACCACACCATGTGGCAAGGCGTCTTTCCCGCAGTCACCACCAAGTTCAACGAAGACGGCAGCCTGGACGCTGCCGAGATGCAGCGCTGCTTCGCGCTGCAGATGGCGGCCGGCTGCGACGGCCTGATCGCCTGCGGCTCCCTCGGCGAAGGCCCCATGCTCAGCCACGACGAGCGCCTGCAGGTGTTCCGCCTGGCCAAGGAAGTTGCGGGCAAGAAACCCGCGCTGCTGACCGTGGCCGAAGCCGGCACGCGTGAAGCCTGCGCCCTGGCCGAGAAGGCCGCCCGCGCCGGCGCCGACGGCCTGATGGTGGTGCCCAGCACCATCTATCACACCGATGTGCGCGAAACTGCCGCCAACCTGCGCGCCATCGCGGCCGCGGCCGACCTGCCGGTGATGATCTATTCCAACCGCATCGCCTACCGTGTCGACGTGACGACGGACCTGCTGGAGGAACTGGCCGACGACCGCCGTTTCGTCGCGGTCAAGGAAAGCAGTGACGACATCCGCCGCAGCACCGAGATCCTGACCCGGCTGGGTGACCGCTACGCCGTCTTCACCGGCGTCGACAACCTGGCCTTCGAGGCGCTGTGCGCCGGCGTGCAGGGTTGGGTGGCGGGTCTGGTCGTCGCCTTCCCGGCCGAGACGGTGGCGGTCTACCGCCTCGTCAAGGCCGGTCGACTGGCCGAGGCCCTGGCCATCTACCGCTGGTTCCGCCCGCTGCTGGATCTGGACGTGTCGAGCTATCTGGTGCAGAACATCAAGCTGGCCGAGGCGCTGGCCATCCAGTCCAACGAGCGCGTGCGCGCGCCGCGCCTGCCGCTGGCCGGCGAGCGCCGCGCCCAGGTCGAGGCCGTCATCCACAAGGCGCTGGCCACGCGCCCCAAGCTGCCTGAGAGGCTGTGAACAAACCCCACACGCCCGCTCCTCCCGCCGCAACGCCGCCACTCGGCGTTGCAAATGCTCGCCGTAGCAGCGGCTACGGCTGCGCTTTGCGCCTAGATTGGCGACGCCGCGACGGCCTGCTCGGCCGCGTGGAGTTCATTCACAGCCTCTTCTGATCATGCAATTCCGCAGCCTGATTGCCGGCCAGTGGTGGCCGGGTGGCACGCCCGTGCCCAACGAGAACCCGTCCGACCTCGCCGATCCCGTCGGCACGGCCTTCGAGACCGACGCGGCCGGCGTGCAGGCCGCGATCGCCGCCGCCGCCGAGGCCGCGCCCGTCTGGGCCGCGAGCGGCCCGCAGCAGCGCGCCGATGTGCTGGACCGCATCGGCGCGGAAATCCTGGCCCGCCGCGAGGAGCTCGGCCGGCTGCTGGCACGCGAGCTGGGCAAGACCCTGCCAGAGGCCATCGCCGAGGTCGGCCGCGCCGGCCAGATCTTCAAGTTCTTTGCCGGCGAGGCGTTGCGCCAGGCCGGGCAGTTGCTGGACTCGGTGCGGCCGGGCGTGCGCGTCGAGGTCACGCGCGAACCGCTCGGCGTCGTCGGCCTCATCACGCCCTTCAACTTCCCGCTCGCCATTCCCGCGTGGAAGGTGGCCCCGGCACTGGCCTACGGCAATGCCCTGGTGCTCAAGCCCGCCGAGCGCACGCCGGCCAGCGCCTGGGCCCTGGCCGACATCGTGCAGCGCTCGGGCCTGCCGCCCGGCGTCTTCAACCTGGTGCTGGCGCGCGGCGCCGTGGCAGGACCGCTGCTGGTGGACAGCCCGCAGGTCGCGGCCATCAGCTTCACCGGCTCGCAGGCGGTGGGGCGGCGCCTCGCGGCCGACTGCGGCCTCCGGCTGAAGAAGCTGCAGCTGGAAATGGGCGGCAAGAACCCGCTGCTGGTGCTGGACGACGCCGACCTCGAACAGGCGGTGCACTGCGCTGTGCAGGGCGCCTTCTATTCGACCGGCCAGCGCTGCACGGCCTCCAGCCGCCTCATCGTCACGGCCGGCATCGCGGCGCGCTTTCGCGACGCCCTTATCAAGGCCACGCGGGCCCTGCGCGTCGGCCATGCGCTCGACGCGCAGACGCAGGTCGGCCCCTGCGCCGATACCGCGCAACGCGAGGTCGTCGAGCGCGAGATCGAGGCCGCGCTGGCCGAGGGCGCCGAGGTGCTCTGCGGCGGAGAACGCCCCGCGCGGCCGACGGCGGGCCATTTCCTGGCTCCGGCCCTGTTGATGCCCGCGCGGCCCGGCACACGGCTGGACCGCGTCGAGGCGTTCGGCCCGCTGGCCAGCCTGACGGTCGTGCCCGACTTCGAGGCCGGCCTGGCCCTGGCCAACGACACCGAGTTCGGCCTGGCCGCGGGCGTCTGCACACAGTCGCTCAAGCACGCCGAGGCCTTCCGCCGCCGCGCCCAGGCCGGGCTGGTGATGGTCAACCTGCCCACGGCCGGCGTGGACTATCACGTGCCCTTTGGCGGCCGCAAGGCGAGCAGCCTGGGCTCGCGCGAACAGGGCAGCATGGCGGCCGAGTTCTACACGACGGTCAAGACGGGCTACCTGCAGGCATGACAAACGCCGACTGGGAACAGCTGCCACCGCTGGAGGGCGGCTTGCGTTCAGTGCAGACCCTGGTGATCGGTGGCGGCATCATCGGTCTGGCCTGCGCGCTGCGCCTGCAGGCGGCCGGCCAGCAGGTGCTGCTGATCGAGCGCGAGCGGCTGGCCGCCGGCGCCAGCCGCGGCAATGCCGGCGCGCTGGCTTTCTCGGACGTGCTGCCGCTGGCCTCGCCCGGCATCCTGCGCCAGGCGCCGCGCTGGCTGCTCGACCCGCTCGGACCGCTGAGCCTGCGGCCGGCCTATGCGCCGGCCATGCTGCCCTGGCTGTGGCAGTTCTGGCGCGCCAGCCGCACAGCCCGCGTGGCCGCCAGCACCCAGGCCCAGGCCGCGCTGCTGGCGCAGTCGGCCGACGAGTGGCCGGCGCTGTTGCGGCTGGCCGGCGCCGAGGACCAGTTGCGCGACGGCGGCAATCTGCATCTCTATGACTCCGAAGCCCAATGGCGCGCGGCGCAGCCCGGCTGGGCGCAGCGGGCCGAACATGGCGTCGCCTACCAAAATCTCGAGGGCAGCGAGAGCCTCGCCGCACTGCAGCCCGGCCTGAGTCCGGCGCTGCGGCATGGCGTCTTTGTGCCGCACTGGCAGACCGTCGACGACCCACTGCGCTTGTGCCAGAGCCTCGCCCAGGCCTTCATCGCCCGCGGCGGCCGCCTGGCGCGCGCTCAAGCGCAGGCACTGTTGCCTGAGGCCCGCGGCCTGCTGCTGCAACTGGGCGACGGCTCGCCGCTGCTGGCGCAGCGCGTGCTGCTATGCGCCGGGCCCTGGTCGCACCAGTTGGCGGCCCGCCTGGGCGAGCGCTTCCCGCTCGAAACCGAGCGCGGCTACAACACCACGCTGCCGCCCGGCGCCTTCGCGCTGCAGCGGCAGCTGACCTTCCCCGGCCATGGCTTCGTCGTCACGCCGATTGCCGGCGGCGTGCGCGTGGGCGGCGCGGTGGAGTTCGCCGGGCTGCAGGCGCCGCCCAACTACGCCCGCGCCGACGCGATGCTGGCCCAGGCCCGTCGCTTCCTGCCCGGCCTGCACACCGAGGGCGGCACGCAGTGGATGGGCTGCCGGCCTTCGCTGCCAGACTCGCTGCCCGTCATCGGCCCCTCGCCGGCCGACGGCCGGCTGTTCTACGCCTTTGGTCACGGGCATCTGGGACTGACACAGGCGGCCGCGACGGCACAGCTGGMGACGGCCTGGGCGACGCAGCAGGACTTGCCACCCGCGGCCTTCGCGCCGCAACGGTTTCTCTAGGGCCAGTTCCGGCTGTCCGCCTTGCGCGATTCGGCTATCGTCGGGGTGGGAGTTCCTCCGCCATGACCCTTCGCCGTCTCGCCATTCTGTCGCTCGCCCTGAGTCCCCTCGCTGTGCACGCCGTGCCCGTCACCGTGCAGCTGCGCGGCGCCAATGGCCAGCCGCTGGCCAACGCGGCGGTGGCCGTCGAAGTCAAGGGCCGCACCGGCAAGGCCACCACGGCCAAGGCCGAGATGGGCCAGCGCGACCGCCAGTTCACGCCCCAGCTGCTCGTCGTGCAGACGGGCACGGCGGTGAACTTCCCGAACTTCGACACGGTGCGGCATCACGTCTATTCGTTCTCGCCCATCAAGGTCATCGACATCAAGCTCTATTCGGGCACGCCGGCCGAGCCCGTCGTGTTCGACAAGCCCGGYGTCGCGACGCTGGGCTGCAACATCCATGACCGCATGAGCGCCCACATCGTCGTCGTCGACACGCCGACCTTCGGGCGCACCGACGACAAGGGCCAGGTGGCGTTCGACCTGCCGGCGGGCGAGCACGTCGTCAAGGCCTGGCACAGCGGCCAGAAGTCGCCCAATCTGCAGAGCGTCAAGCTCGACGTACCGGCGGGCGGGGGCACCATGGCCCTGACCCTCGCCGAGTAACGCCCCCAATGCGCTGGCCAGCCTGGCTGAATCTGCGCCGCCTCGAGGGGCGCATCGTCGCCCTCTTCCTGGCGCTGCTGCTGGTCGTCCAGCTGGTCAGCTTCGGCGCCATCCACGCCAGCATCACGCACAACGCCGACGAATCGCTGGCCGCCGAGCTGCAGACCGGCGAGCGTGTGCTGCGCCGCCTGCTCGACCAGCGCGCCGGCAAGCTGCGCGACGCGGCCGAGCTGCTGGCCAAGGACTATGGTTTTCGCAGCACGGTCGGCCTGTCGCTGGCCGAGGCCGGCACCGTCGAGACCATCAAGGATGCCCTCGTCAACCAGGGCGAGCGCGTCGGCGCGTCGGTGGTCGCCTATTTCGACGACGGGCAGCACCTCGTGGCCGCCACGCGCGACGGTGCGGCAGCCTTCGGCACGGCCCTCAACCAGTTGGTGACCAGCAAGGACGGCGCCGCTCTCGTCGTGCAGGGCAACCAGGTCTACCAGGTGGTGGCCGTGCAGGTGCGCACGCCGGCGCCGGTGGGCTGGGTGCTGATGGCCTTCGCACTGGACCGCGAGGTGCTGGACGACCTGCGCGCGCTGTCCGAACTGCAGAGCGTCGTGCTGCTGCAAAGCCCGGCCCAGCCCTGGCAGGGCATCGTCGGCAACCTCGACGAAGGCGCGGCCGCGGCCCTGCGCGCCGGCCTGGGCAGCGCGGCACCGGCCGGCGGCATCCTGGAACTGGCCGGCGAGCGCATGCGCGCCCGCTTCGTGCCGCTGATCGGCGGCGAGCAGCCGCTGGGCGTGATGCTGCTGCGCTCGCTGGACGTGGCGCTGGCGCCCTATCAGCAGCTGCAGCTCGTGCTGCTCGGCCTGACGGTGCTGGGCGTCGTCGTCTTCGCCCTCGTCAGCGTGCTGCTGGCGCGCGGCATCAGCGGCCCCATCACCGCGCTGTCGGCCTCGGCCAGGCGGCTGGAACGCGGCGACTACGACACGCCCGTGCCAGCCACCTCGAGCCTGGAAGAGGTGCACAAGCTGGCCCTGGCGCTGGAGAGCATGCGCGAGGGCATCCGCCGCCGTGACGCCCTGGTCAACAACCTGGCTTACGTCGACCAGCTGACGCTGCTGCCCAACCGCGCCCGTTTTGCCGAGTTCCTGCAGCACCACCTGACCAACAGCGACACGCCCGGCGCCGTGCTGATGCTGGACCTGGACCGCTTCAAGCATGTCAACGATGTGCTTGGGCATGATGTCGGCGACCGCCTGCTGCAAAGCGTGGCCGAGCGCCTGCAGGCGCTGTGTGCGCCGGCGCATTCCGTGCTCGMGCGGCTGTCGGGCGACGAGTTCGCCGTGCTGCTGGCCCACACCGATGCCCACGCCGCCAGCGAGGCGGCCCTGGCCATCCTGAAGGACTTCGAGCGGCCGCTGCAGATCGACAACGAAACCATCGACCTCGGTGCCGGCATCGGCATCGCCCTCTTTCCCGAGCATGGCCACGACGTCAACCTGCTGCTCGGCCGCGCCGAGCTGGCCATGTACGCGGCCAAGACCCGCCAGTGCGGCAGCCTGATCTATCACGCCCAACTGGACGCCGGCAGCCAGGAGTCGCTGTCTCTGCTGACCGAGCTGCGCCACGCCGTCGAGCAGGACGAGCTGCGCCTGTATCTGCAGCCCAAGATCGACCTGCAGCACGGCAGGATCCTCGGCGCCGAGGCGCTGGTGCGCTGGCAGCATCCGACGCGCGGCCTGGTGCCGCCGATGCAGTTCATCCCGTTTGCGGAGCAGACCGGTTTCATCCGCCTGCTCAGCGCCTGGGTGCTGTCCAACGCGGCCAGGTTCGCGCGCCAGGCGGCAGACGCCGGCCTGACGTTGCGGCTGTCGGTCAACCTGTCCACGCGCGACCTGATGGACCAGGACCTGCCGGCCAAGATCGAGGCCATGCTGACGCCGCTGGACGTGCCGGCCAGCTCGCTGTGCCTGGAGATCACCGAGAGCGCCATCATGGACGACCCCGAGCGGGCCCTGTCCACGCTGGAGCATCTGCATGCCATGGGCTTCAAGCTGTCCATCGACGACTTCGGCACCGGCTATTCGTCGCTGGCCTATCTGAAGCGCCTGCCGGTGGATGAGCTGAAGATCGACAAGAGCTTCGTCATGGCGATGGAGCGCGACCTCGACGACGCGCGCATCGTGCGCTCGACCATCGAGCTCGCCCACAACCTCGGGCTGAGCGTCGTCGCCGAGGGCCTGGAGACCGTCAAGGCCTGGGCCATGCTGGCCCGCCTGGGTTGCGACGAGGGCCAGGGCTATTACATCTGCAAGCCCATGCCGCAGGAGCAGTTCATCGCCTGGGCCGGGAGCTGGCAGCCACCCGACACCTCGGCCGTCACGACCGAGAGCGTCATCGCCAAACTCGGCTAGTTATCGCGGTCCTCGAGGGCTTCGCACAGCGCGGTGAGCCCCGCCGTCACCGTCTGCAGGCGCACCGCCTGGCGGTCGCCCGAGAAGTTCTCTCGCCAGACCTGGGCCGGCCGCCCCGCATGCACCAGCGCCAGCCAGACCGTGCCGACCGGCTTGGCCTCGCTGCCACCCGTGGGGCCGGCGACGCCGGTGACGGCCAGCGCCCAGTCGATGGGGGCATGGGCGAGCAACCCGCGCGCCATGTGCTCAGCCACTTCGGCGCTGACCGCGCCGTGCAGCGCCATCAGGCCCTTGGGCACACCCAGCAACTCGGCCTTGGCCTCGTTGCTGTAGCTGACGACGCCGCGCTCGAACCACGCGCTGGAGCCGGCCAGGCTGGTGCAGGCCGCGGCAATGAGGCCACCGGTGCAGCTCTCCGCCGTGCCGATGTGTTCACGCCGCTGGATCAAGGCCACGGCGATGCGGTCGATCAGTTCGTAGTCGTCGGCAAACATGGCATCACCCCAGGAGATAGCGGTAGAGCGCAATGACGGCAAGCGTACAGCCGGCCGCAACGAAGTCGTCGAACAGGATGCCCCAGCCCTGGGCCCAGCTGACGGGCGCGCCGCGCTCGCCCTTGAAGAGCCGGTCCGCCCAGCCCACCGGTCCGGGCTTGGCGGCGTCGAAGAAGCGGAACAGCCCGAAGGCGACGAGCTGGCCGAGCCATCCCGTGGGCGCGATCAGCCACAGGATGAGCCAGAAGGCCAGCACCTCGTCCCAGACGATGGAGCCGGGATCGGGCGTGTTCATGTCGCGCGCCGTGCGCGTGCAGGCCCACCAGCCGACGACAGTGCCGACACCGATCAGCAGCGCCCATGACAGGTCGGTCAGCCACGGCGAAATCAGCAGGAACACGCCCCATGCCCACAGCGTGCCGAAGGTGCCGGGCGCCTTTGGGCTCAGGCCGCTGCCGAAGCCCAGTGCGATCCAGCGTGCCGGGTGGCGCAGCATGAAGCTCACGGTCGGGCGAACAGGTGCACCGCTCATGACTTGAAGTGGTCGAAGGAGCGCAGGCCATGCTCGACCGCCGTGCCACGGGCATCGACGACGCGCAATCCCGGCTCGGCCTGGATGACGCCAATGCGCGTCAGCGCCACACCCACTTCGGGCAATACGGCACCGGCCGCCGCCGTGAAGACCAGTTCGTAGTCATCGCCGCCGGCCAGCAGGCATTCGCGCTGCAAGGCCAACGGCTGCGCGGCCAGCACCTCGCTGCGCGGCAGCGCATCCACATCGAGGCGAGCGCCAACACGCGAGGCCGCGAGGATGTGGCCGAGGTCGCCCAGCAGACCGTCCGACACGTCGATGGCCGAAGTCGCAATGCCGCGCAGCGCCTGGCCGAGCGCGACGCGTGGCGTCGGCAGCTCCATGGCGGCCCGCACGCGGTCAAAGCCGGCGCCCTCCGACGCCACCGTGCCGCGGAACACCTCCAGCGCCAGGCGCGCATCGCCCAGCCGCCCCGACACCCAGATCTCGTCGCCCACCCGCGCGCCGCCGCGCAGCAGGGCCTGCCCCGGCGGCGCCTCGCCGAAGACGGTGATGCAGATATTCAGCGGCCCCTGCGTCGTGTCGCCGCCGATCAGCGGGCAGGCATGGGCGTCGGCCAGGGCCCAAAGGCCACGGGCGAAGCCGGCCAGCCAGGCTTCGTCAACACGCGGCAGGGCCAGGGCCAATGTGAAGCCTCGCGGCGTCGCGCCGCAGGCGGCCAAGTCGCTCAGGTTGACGGCCAGGGCCTTGTGGCCGAGCCGCGCCGCGTCGACCGTCGACAGGAAATGCCGGCCTTCGACCAGCATGTCGCTGGAGACCAGCCAGCGCGCGCCCGGCGTGGCCACGAGCACGGCGCAGTCGTCGCCCACACCCACCTCGACACCGTCGGCCGCAGGGCGCTGGAAATAGCGCCGGATCAGATCAAACTCGCCCATGGCCGCGATTAGACCTTGTGGAGATCCACAGCGACCCGGCCTGCCCTCGGTGGCATGATTCCAGACCCCGTCGGAACTTGTGACCACGCCATGCTCAGCTCAGAAGAAAAACGCGCCCAACTCCGCCAGGCCGCTCTGGAATATCACGAGTTCCCGACCCCCGGAAAGATCGCCATCGCGGCGACCAAGCAACTCGTCAACCAGCACGACCTGGCGCTGGCCTATTCGCCCGGCGTGGCGGCGGCCTGCGAGGAGATCGTCGCCGACCCGGCCAACGCCTTCCGCTACACCTCGCGCGGCAACCTCGTCGCCGTCGTCTCCAACGGCACCGCCGTGCTGGGCCTGGGCAATATCGGGCCGCTGGCGTCCAAGCCGGTCATGGAAGGCAAGGGCGTGCTGTTCAAGAAGTTCGCCGGCATCGACGTCTTCGACCTCGAAGTGGCCGAGAACGACCTCGACAAGCTCGTGGACTGCATCGCCGCGCTGGAACCGACCTTTGGCGGCATCAACCTCGAGGACATCAAGGCGCCGGACTGCTTCTACGTCGAGCGCAAGCTGCGCGAGCGCATGAAGATTCCCGTCTTCCACGACGACCAGCATGGCACGGCCATCGTCGTCGGCGCGGCCTTCCTGAACGGCCTCAAGGTCGTCGGCAAGGACATCAAACAGGTCAAGCTCGTCACGTCGGGCGCCGGTGCGGCGGCACTCGCCTGCCTGGGCCTGCTCGTCAAGCTCGGCCTGCCGCGCGAGAACATCTGGGTCACCGACCTGGCCGGCGTCGTCTACGAGGGGCGCACCGAGTTGATGGACCCGGACAAGGCGGTGTTCGCCCAGCCGACGGCGCAGCGCAGCCTGCGCGAAGCCATCGCCGGCGCCGACGTCTTCCTGGGCCTGTCGGCCGGCGGCGTGCTGAAGGCCGACATGGTGGCGACCATGGCCGCGCAACCGCTGATCTTCGCGCTGGCCAACCCGACGCCCGAGATCCTGCCGGAAGAAGTGCAGGCCGTGCGCAGCGACGCCATCATGGCCACGGGCCGCACGGACTACCCCAACCAGGTCAACAACGTCCTGTGCTTCCCCTACATCTTCCGCGGCGCGCTGGACTCGGGCGCGACGACGATCAACGTCGAGATGGAGATCGCCGCGGTGCAGGCCATCGCGGAACTGGCCCAGGCCGAGCAGAGCGAAGTGGTCGCCGCCGCCTACGTGGGCGCCACGCTGAGCTTCGGCCCTGAATACCTGATCCCCAAGCCCTTCGATCCGCGGCTGATGATGCGCATCGCGCCGGCCGTCGCCAAGGCCGCGGAGGACTCCGGCGTGGCGGCCCGCCCGATCAAGGACTGGGACGCCTACCGGGAAAAGCTGCAGAGCTTCGTCTATGCCTCGGGCAACACGATGAAGCCCATCTTCACCGCGGCCAAGCGCGCGCCCAACAAGCGCGTCGCCTATGCCGAGGGCGAGGAGGAGCGCATCCTGCGCGCGGCCCAGGTCGTCGTCGACGAGGGCCTGGCCCGGCCGACGCTGATCGGCCGACCCGAGGTCATCGCCGAGCGCTGCGAGCGTTTCGGCCTGCGCCTGCAGCAGGGCCGCGACTACGACGTCGTCAACGTCGAGCACGACGAGCGCTACCGCGACTACTGGCAGACCTATCTGCGCATGACCGAGCGCAAGGGCGTCACCCAGCAGCTCGCCAAGATCGAGATGCGCCGCCGCCTGACGCTGATCAGCGCCATGCTGCTGCACAAGGGCGAGGTCGACGGCATGCTGTGCGGCACCTGGGGCACGACGGCCACCCATCTGCAGTACATCGACCAGGTCATTGGCAAGCGCGCCGGCGTGAAGACGTACGCCTGCATGAACGGGCTGATCCTGCCCGGTCGCCAGGTCATGCTGGTGGACACCCACGTCAACTACGACCCGACCGCGGAGCAGCTCGCCGAGATCACCGTGATGGCCGCGCAGGAGATGTGCCGCTTCGGCCTTAGCCCCAAGGCCGCGCTGCTGTCGCACAGCAACTACGGCACCAGCGACAAGCCCTCGGCCGTGAAGATGCGCGACACGCTGGCACTGCTGCAGCAGCTCGCTCCCTGGCTGGAAGTTGACGGCGAGATGCACGGCGACACCGCGCTGGACGCGCCTTACCGCAAGCAGATCATGCCCAACAGCCCGCTGACCGGCGAAGCCAACCTGCTGGTGCTGCCCAATATCGACGCCGCCAACATCTCCTACAACCTGCTGAAGACGGCCGCCGGTGGTGGCATTGCCATCGGCCCGGTGCTGCTGGGCGCGGCCAAGCCCGTGCACATCCTGACGCCTTCGGCCACCGTGCGCCGCATCGTCAACATGACAGCCCTGACCGTCGCCGACGCCAACGCGGCGCGCAGCTGAAGCCGGCCGCGGTTCCATGCCGGAACAGCGTAAAAGAGCCCGGACTCCCCCAATTGACAGAAGTTTTCACGACCGAAAACTGCGTCATGCAACCGTCACGCCGCCAGTAAAAACAAGCACTTAGCCGGGTGTGAGCGCAGGCTCACATCCGCTTATTCCTGACTTCGGCGCCGGTCTGCAGCTTGAGCTTTTGGGGTCGCTTCGGTACCATATCGGTTTTCCGTTCAGGGTTAACCCGTGTTTTTGCTCTCGTGGCTGGCGCGCTCCGGCGCCTCGGCGGTCACCACCGCCCTGCTGCTTTCCGGCCTGGCCGGAGGCGCGCAAGCCAAGGAAACACCTCCCACCGCAACGCCCGCTCTGGCTGATATTTCGCTGAGCGAGCTGCCCGCCCAGGCCCAGGAAACCCACCGGCTCGTTCTCGCCGGCGGCCCGTTTCCCCAAACCAAGGACGGCGTGGTGTTCGGTAATCGTGAGCGCCTGCTGCCCCGCAAGGCGCGCGGCTTCTACCGCGAATACACGGTCAAGACCCCCGGATCGCGCAATCGGGGCGCCCGTCGCCTCGTCTGCGGCGGCACGCCGCCGACAGCGCCCGAAGTTTGTTACTACACCGACGATCACTATGCCAGCTTCAAGCGCATCCGCGCCGCAGCGGGCCGGTGAAGGTCCAGGTTCAGCAGTTTTGTGACTTGAAAGGAGGATCGCGACCATGCTTTTGCAGACCGTCCGTCCCAATATCGTGCAGGCCATAAGGGCCTACCGGGTCGAGGACTTGATGCAGGCCGCCCACGAAGCGGGCCAGCATTTCCTGTACGCCAATCTGTCGGAGGCGCAGTCCAAGCAGGACGTGCTGGACGGCATCGCGCAGGCCTTCCTGTTTCCCGCGCATTTCGGCAAGAACCTGGACGCCCTGCATGACTGCATGACCGACCTCGTTCACAAGTCTGGCAGCCAGCCGGGCTTTGTCGTCGTGCTTGAGCAGTTGCCAGACAACGTTCGATTCGACCGCGAGGCGCGCGAGCAACTGCTCGATGTCTTCCGCGATACGGCCGACTACTGGGCCGACAGGAAGATCTCCTTCCGCTGTTTCTATTCTTTTCAGTAGCCCGCTCCCAAGATAACGGGTCATGGGAGCGGGCTGCTGAAGTGGCCCCGGTTATTGAGAAGCCCGCGCCGAAAAGCGCGAAGGCAGCAATTGGCAACCCCAACTTCGGCATGAACATGCCGATGATGTGCAGCGCCTTTGATACGTCGATGTGGTTGAACGCCGCGTAATGAGACCCCCCGTACCGGCTGACGCCGGCCCCCCGAGGGGGCGCTGCTAGCGGCCCGGCAAAGCCGGTTCCGCTGCAGCTGCTGGAGGAGACAAAGCCCGCTTCAAGCGGGCTTTGTCGTTTCTGAGACGTTGAGGGCGAGCGCCACGAACTCGTCGACCGGCACTTCCTCGGCGCGGCGCTGCAGGTCGAAGTGACCCGAGTAGCCGCGCTCGGTCAGCCAGCGGCCGAGGCTGTGGCGCAGCAGCTTGCGGCGCTGCGAGAAGGCGCTGGCGACCAAGGCCCCCAAAAGGGCCGGGTCCACCGCCGGCGGCTTGGCCAGGGGCTGCATGCGCACGATGGCCGAGTCCACGCGTGGCGGCGGGTCGAAGGCCTCGGGCGGCACATCCAGTACCGACTCGATGCCATAGCGCCACTGCAGCATCACGCTGAGGCGCCCGTAGTCCTTGCCGCCCGGCCCGGCGGCCATGCGGTCGACGACTTCCTTCTGCAGCATGAAGTGCTGGTCGACGACATCGTCCACGGCCTCCAGCAGGTGGAAGAGGATGGGCGTCGAGATGTTGTAGGGCAGGTTGCCGACGACGCGCAGCTTGGCGGCCTTGGTGGCGGCCAGCCCCTTGAAGTCGACCTTGAGCACGTCGCTCTCGATGACCTCGACGTCGTCCCGCTTGCGCAGCCGCGCGGCGAGGTCGCGGTCCAGCTCGATGACGGTCAGCGGCACGGAGCCCTTGGGGATGCGCGCCAGCAAGGGCAGCGTCATCGCCCCCAGGCCGGGGCCGATCTCGACCAGGGTCTCGCCGGGCTGCGGGTCGATCAGGTCGACGATGGCTTCGATCAGCGCCTTGTCGGTCAGGAAATGCTGCCCGAAGCGCTTGCGCGGGATGTGGGAGCCGCTCAGTCGAGCCATTCGCGGACTTCGACGAAGGCCTTGTTGCGCAGATCCTTGACCCACTCCTGGTAGGCCTCGTCGTACTTCTGCTCGCGCAGCGCACCACGGGCCTGGTCGCGCAGCTGCTTGACCTCGACGTCGACCGTGCGGCGCTCTAGGACCTGGATGAGGTGCACGCCAAAGCGCGACACGACCGGGCCGGAGATGCCGTTCAGCGGCAGCGCGTTCATCGCTTCCTCGAACTCGGGCACGAAGCCGCCGGCCCCCATCCAGCCGAGGTCGCCGCCCTCGGGCGCGCTGCCGTCCTCGGAGTTGTCCTTGGCCAATTGGTCGAACTTGGCCTGGCCGGCCTCGATCTGCCGCTTGAACTCGGCCAGGCGGCGGGCCGCGACCTCGGCGGTGAGCTGGGCCGAGGGGCGCAGCAGGATGTGGCGCGCATGGGTCTGTGTGCTTTGCGTCATGGACGCCGCGCCCTGGCGCTCGACGACCTTGAGGATGTGAAAGCCCGCGCCGCTGCGCAACACCTGGGGGGCGACCTGGCCGCTCTTCAGGCCGCTGGTGGCATTGACGAAGAGGTCGGGCAGGCGGTCCACCGGACGCAGGCCGATCTCGCCGCCCTTGGCCTTGTTGCCGTCCTCGGAAATCTCGCGGGCGACGCGGGCGAAGTCCTCGCCGCCCTTGACGCGGGCCAGCGCGGCCTCGGCGCGGGCGCGGCGTTCGGCGACGACGCTTTCCGGCGCGCCGTCGGGCACCGGCACCAGCACCTGGGCCAGGTTGATCTGGCCACCCTGCTCCAGCGCGGCGCGCTTCTTGTCGAGGTAGGCATCGATCTCGGCGTCGGTCACCTTGATGCGCCCCTGCACCTCGCGCTCGCGCACGCGCTCCGTCATCATCTGGTCGCGCAGGTTCTCGCGGAAGCTCTTGTAGTCGGTGCCGTCGGCCTTCAGGCGCTCGCGCAGCTGCGCCATCGTCAGCTTGTTCTGGGCGGCCACGTTGGCGACGACTCGGTCCAGTTCGGCCTCGTCGATGCGCGCGCCGTTCTCACGGGCGTAGGTGACGAGGACGCGGTCCTCGATCAGCGCCTCCAGCGCCTGCTTGCGCAGGCCGGCCGTCTCGGGCATGACCTCGCCCTTCTGGCGGGCCTCCTGGCGCAGGCGTTCGGTGCGCTGGATGACCTCGCTGGCGGCCACGACGTCCTGGTTGACGACGGCGGCGATGTAGTCCCCCGGCTGCAGCGTGGGTGTCTGGGCTTGGGCCTGGAAAGCGGCCAAGGCCAGCGTCACGGCAAGAAAATGGGGAGCGAGGCGATGCATCATGGTTGGAAATCTGAACTCGGTGAGCGGTCGGAGCTCAGCCTGCGGTAACCGGGGACATTGTCCTTCAAGACCTTGAGGGCGTTCGAACCGAGCTGTGACAGGCCGACGAGCTCCAGTTGCAGCATCAGCCGCGTGTTGGTTTCGGCCCGGCCGGTGGACAGCCGCTCGACGCCCCAGCGCAGCACCCAGCAGCCGGCGTCGTACTCGAAGCCCATGACCGAGTCGGTCAGGCGGCGGTCGCGCAGCGAGTACTGCACGCGGCCGGCGCTGTACCAGGCGCCGCCACAGGCCTTGCTGTCGGCACCGCGCGAGGTGACGGGCGTGCCGTAGATCGGCCATTGCCAGGCCAGCTCGACCTGCTCGCTCTGCGCCCGCGCCAGGCGATAGGCGACGCTGACGGTCTTGTAGGGCCCCGGCGAATAGCGCGCGCGCAGCACCGAGCGCACCGAACGGTTGGTCTCGGGGTTGAACTCCAGCGTGCCGTCGGCCCACCACTTCTCGTCCAGGTGGGCGGCGGCGGCCAGCAGCAGGTCAGAGAAGCGCTGCGTGACGGGCTGGCCGTCCGGCGTGATCTTCTGGTCGCGGAACAGGAAGCGCTGCACGGCGCCCAGGCGCAGGATTTCCTCGCCGGAGTTGGTGCCTATCCAGCGGCTGGTCACGCCAGCGCTCAGCGCATGCAGGTCCGACACCCGGTCCACACCCGAAAACTGGTTGTCGGTGTAGATGGAGTCGAAGTTGAAGTCCTTGGCCGCCCAGTCGAAGCTGGGCAGCGTGGACTGGTCGCGGAAGGGCGTGTTCACGTAGAACAGGCGCGGCTCCAGGCTCTGGCGGTAGTCGCGGCCCAGCAGCGTCGTGTCACGCTCGAAGACCCAGCCATGGTCGATGCTCAGCGTCGGGATGACCCGGCTCATGCGGCGACGGCCGTCGGGTTGGGTCTGGTCGAGGTCGTAGGCGGCCGCGTTGAAGGACGCCCGCGGAATGAACCACCAGGCCTCGCCACCCAGCGGCGCACTCACATGGCCCAGGGCATGCACGCGCTGGCCGCCGCGCTGCTGGCCGGCCAGGGCCGAGCTCGGCAGGTCGAAGCGGTTGTATTCCAGCTCCAGCCCCCCCTCCAGCCGCGCCTTGCGGCCCCAGGGGCGGAAGCTGTCCAACACCGCCTCGTCGGCGGCCGTCGTCACGCGCACGCCGACCTGCGGACTGCGCTGGAAGGGCGAGTCGAAAGGCGCGTCGACACCCTGCAGGACCTGCCAGCGCTGCACGCGGGCATAGGTGTCGATGACGCCCCAGGACAGCTCGCGGTGGCGGTTCAGCGTGAAGTCGTTGGCCAGGAGGCGCGGCGTCTGGCTCTCGACGCGGCGCGACATGTCCTTCCAGTAGTCGTCGTCGGACACCCGCTCGCTCTTGAGCCGGTAGCGCCAGTCGCCAAAGACGTGGCCGTCGTTGTCGAGCTTCAAGCTCCAACGCGATCTGCCGAAGACGCGGTCGCCAGGCAGCAGGTCGACATTGATGCGGCCGGCATGGCCGGGCTCCAGATAGCGGAACTCGCTGTCCAGGCCCACGCCGCGCTTGCTCATGATGAAGGGCGTGAAGGTCGCATCACGCTGCGGCGCGATGTTCCAGTAGTAGGGCACGCCGAACTCGAGGCCACTGCGGTTGTCCAGGAACAGATTGGGCGGCAGCCAGCCCGACTTGCGCGCCGAGCTGAGCGGGAAGCTCAGGGAGGGCGCCGCCAGGATGGGCACGCCCAGGAAGTGCAGCACSGCCCCGTCGGCCTGGCCCTCGTTGGCGGCCAGGTTCATGCGCAGCTGCTTGGCCGTGATCTGCCAGGCGGGTTCCTGGTTCTCCACGGCCGGGCAGCTGGTGTAGCTGCCCTCGGTGGCGCTCATGTGCTCGCTGTCCTGGAACTTCAGCACCTTGGCCTTGCCCGCGCCGCCGGTGGCCGCGAGGAAGAAGCGCGGCGTCAGGAACTCGCCCTCGAAACGGCTCACATAGAGCTGCAGCAGCGGGCCGCTGAAGACATTGCCGTTGTGGTTGATGCGCACCTGGCCCTCGGCCCGGGCGAGGTCGTCGACGACGCTGTAGTCCAGCTTGTCGGCGTTCAGCACCAGCTCGCCGTAGCGCAGCTCGACATCGCCCTGGCCCTCGGCCTTCTGATCCAGCTGGGCGGACACCTTGCTGGCGCTGATGACCAGGGCGGGCTTGGCGCCCGCCTTGGACGCCGGACCCAGCACGCGGCTGCCACGCAAGGGCAGCGCCTCGTCGGGGCCGCTCTGCTGGGCCGACGCCTGCCCCCAGGCGCACAGGGCCAGGGCGACGAAGAGGGGCAGTGGAGCCGGTGAGGGGGATCGGGAGAAGCGCGGCACGGACGGCAAGGCTCGGATTCTGTGAGGATGCCGGGGCCGGCGGTTCTTAGAATTTCATTATCCACGAGGGCCCTCCCCCCAATGACTTCCGCCACGACCGCCGGCCTGATGGCCGAGCTTCTCGCCCACCCCGCCGACGCCGACCGCCTGATGCGCGCCGCCTGCGCCGAGTTGCGCGCCCATCCCGCAGCGCTGCTGCCACCCGACGTGAACACGCTGCGCGCCGGCCTGGCCCGCATTGCCGAGGCAGGGCTGGACGGCGTGCTGCACCGCCTCGTCGACGACGCGCCGCAGGGCAGCGTGACGGACGCCTTGGCCGCGCTGCTGCGCCCGCCTGAACTGGCCTGGGACGAGGCCCAGGAAATCGACTGGGCCGCGCGCCACTGGCAGGAATGCCGCGCCGAGGGCCAGCTGGACGAGGAACTGGCGGCCGACTTCGGCGAGTACTGGCGCGAGCTGGAGTGGAGCGCCCTGCGCCAGCACCTCGTGCTGCTCGGCCAGGGCCATGCCGAGGAGCGCCGGCTGGGGGCCTACATCGCCAAGACCTCCAGCCGCTATGTCGCTTTCGGGCCGTTGAAGCGCGCCATTGAGGCCCGACACCCCGAATTCTTCGAGCTCGGCTTCACCTTGCGGTGATCAGGGGCAGGTCGCGCAACCCGCGGCGACCAGCCAGGGGTCCTTGTCCTCGCCGCCGAAGATCTGCAGCAGGAAGTCGAGGAAGGCCCGCGTGCGCGCCGGCACGTATTTGCGCGTCGGCATGCCGGCCCACAGCGTCGTGCCGAACAGCCGCCACTGCGGCATGACGCGCTCCAGCGCCTGTTCCAGCAACGCGTCCTCCACCATGAAGCTCGGCAGCCCCGCCACGCCCAGGCCGTGCAGGGCCGCGGCGTAATTGGTGTCCATATGCGTCGTCGACAGCGCGGCGCGCGACGGCACGATGGGCAGCGTGATCTCCTCGGTGCCGTCACCGCGCTGCAGCGTCAGGCCGCGCATCAGCGTCGGCGTGGGCGGCAGCAGCGCGTCGTGCTGCTTGAGGTCGTGCGGATGCTGGGGGCGGCCACGCTGGTCGAGATAGTCCGGCGAGGCGCACATGATGAATTCGCTGCGCGCCAAGCGGCGCGCGATGAAGTCACCGTCCAGCGTCTCGCGCGACAGGAAGATGGTCAGGTCGTAGGCATCGTTCACCGTGTCGACCGGGCCGGGAGACGTGATCTCCAGCGTCACCAGCGGGTACTCGCGGTGGAACTTGGGCAGGTGCTTGGCGAGCTGGTGCACCGCGATGGCCGGCGGGCACAGGATGCGCAGCAGGCCACGCACCTCCTGCGTGGCCGAAGCCGCCAGCGCCGCGGCCTCGTCGACATCGGCCAGGATGCGCCGCGCCCGCTCCAGATAGGCCTCGCCGATCTCGGTCAGCGACAGCCGCCGCGTCGTGCGGTTCAAGAGCCGCGTGCCGAGATGCTCCTCCAGCTCGGCCACCAGCCGCGTGACGACGGCCGGCGCCAGATCCAGCCCCCGAGCGGCGGCGGCAAAACTGCCCTCGTCGATGACGCGGACAAAGACCTTGATGGCGCGGAGCTGGTCCATTCGTTCAGGGATGGGCGGCCATGACCTGGGCGACGGCGGCGGTCAGCCGCTTGCCATAGGGCACATGCAGGAACTCGTTGGGGCCGTGGGCATTGCTCTTGGGGCCCAGCACGCCGCAGACCATCATCTGCGCCTTGGGGAAGCCCGTCTGCAGCATGCTCATGAGGGGAATCGTGCCGCCCTGGCCGATATAGCCGACCGGCGCGCCGAAATGGGCCTGGCTGGCGTCGTTGAGCGCCTGGCTGAGCCAGGGCGACAGCTCGGGCGTGTTCCAGCCGGTCGCGCCGTAAGCGCCGGCACGGCCGTCGGGCGTRAAGGTSACCTTGGCGTTGTAGGGCGCGTTGTCCTCCAGCAGGGTCTTCAGCTTGAGCGCGGCCTCGTTGCCGTCGATCAGCGGCGGCAGGCGCAGGCTSAGCTTGAAGGCCGTGTRGGGCCGCAGCACRTTGCCGGCATTCTTCAGCTCGGGGAAACCGTCGGCGCCGACGACCGACAGCGTCGGCCGCCAGGTGCGGTTGAGCAGCACCTCGACCGGGTCGGTCGTCACCGGCAGCACCGGGCCGCCGTCCGCACCGCAGGCCCAGGGCATGCGCTTGTAGACCTCTTCCTTCAGGATGGCCGCCGTCGCCTGCACCTGCTCCAGGCGGGCGCCGGGGATCTCGCAGTGGAAGCTCTCGGGCAGCAGGCGGCCGGTCTTGCTGTCTTCCAGCCGGTCCAGCACCTGGCGCAGGATGCGGAAGGACGACGGCACGACGCCCGAAGCGTCGCCGCTGTGGATGCCTTCGGCCAGCACCTCGACCTTCAGCACGCCCGACACCATGCCGCGCAGCGAGGTCGTCAGCCAGAGCTGGTCGTAGTTGCCGGCGCCGGAATCCAGGCAGACGACCAGGGACACATTGCCCAGACGCGGGCCGAGCAGGTCCAGGTAGGCCGGCAGGTCGAAGCTGCCGCTCTCCTCGCAGGTCTCGATGAGGCCGACGCAGCGCGGGCGCGGGATGCCCTGCTTGTCCAGCGCCATGATGGCCGTGAGGGACGCATAGACGGCATAGCCGTCGTCGGCGCCGCCGCGGCCATAGAGCAGGCCGTTCTCGTACTTGGGCGTCCAGGGGCCGAGGTCGTTGCGCCAGCCGCTGAACTCGGGCTGCTTGTCCAGGTGGCCGTAGACGACGACGGTGTCCTGTGAACCCGCCTTGGTGGCCGGCACCTCGAAGAAGATGACCGGCGTGCGGCCGGGGATGCGCACCACTTCGAGCTTGAGGCCGGCGACCTTCTTGCTCTCCACCCAGGCGGCGGCCTGGGTCAGCACCTTCTCGATGTGGCCGTTCTTCTCCCAGTCGGCGTCGAACATCGGGCTCTTGGCCGGAATGGCGATGTAGTCGGTCAGCGCCGGGACGATTTCCTCGTCCCAGACGCGGGCGGCAAATTCGCCCAGTGCGCTGGTCTCGTCGGCTTGCAGGGGCAGGTTGGGATCACGTGCGTTCATGGCGTACTCCTGGCGCTTGTGGCGCGACCCGCCAGTTTAGGCTTCCATGCAAACGGCATCACGCCGCCTGGGATAACTACCGGCGACGTTCCTGGGTTCAACCGCTTAGGCTCGGCGCCACGATGCGCCTGTTACTGATTGTTCTGATTGCGCTGCTGACCGGCTGCGCCTCCGGCCCCAAGTTCACGGTGGACGACGGCCGCAAGGTCGACGAGACGCTGCTGGCCGGCATGCGGGCCTATGGCGCGGGCGAACGCCTGATCCGCCCGGCCATCGCCCGCAGCGCCGCACTGAAGGACAAGGACTGCGACAAGCAGTGGGAGCTGCCCTTCGCGGTGGCGACCGGCGCCGGCTGGAGCGACAACGACCGCGTCGCCTGGGTGCGCGCCCTGCAGGTGGACGAACGCCTGACCGTCATCGCCGTCACCCAGGACTCGCCGCTGCCCATGGGCACGCGCATCAACCATGTCGCCGGCCAGAACAGCGACGACGGCGAGAAGCTGCTGGAATGGCTGGCCGAGGCACGCGACAACGGCAAGCCCTTCACCCTCGGCACGGCCGCGGGCAAGGCGGTGCAGATCAGGCCCTTCGAGGTCTGCCGCGGCTACACCCGCTTCGCACCGCCCAACACGCCGCAGCTGCAGGACTACCACTGGCTGCTCAGCCTGCACCCGCTGGAGGTGACGCTGGCCGAACCGACGCCCGACGAGGCGCTGTGGATGGTGCTGTGGACCCAGGGCCTGTCCGAAGAGGGCGGGGCCCGCATGAAGACCTACCACTACGCCCTCAAGATCGCCGGCACCCTCTACAACCTGGCGACGCTGGCCTCGGGCGTCAAGGCCGCGGCCCTGGCCGCCGATGCCGCCATCAGCGCGGCCAAGAGTGCCGCCGCCAACGTGGCCAGCGAGTTGCTCAAGCAGCAGCTCATCGAGCAGGGCAAAGCCATTGCCGCGCAGAAGATCCGCGAAGGCCTGGTCGACGCCGCCCAGCAGCTGACGCGCCAGCAGGTCGTCAACGTCATGCAGGCCGCGGCGGCCAACCGCGGCTCGCTGTCGGGCATCTCGCGCATCGCGGCCACCACCTTCGACTACGCCGACAGCTGGGCCTTCACGCGCATGGCGGCCCTGGGCGCGTCGCCACTGGCCGGCTTCTCCCTGCACCAGAAGCTGGTCGAGCGCAGCCTCGCCGCCAATGCTTTCCTCTTCGATGCCGAGCGCCTGCAGGCGCTGAACAAGGTGGCCGCGGCGCGCGGCTTCGAGGCCGAGGTCGTTGCCCTGCTCGGCGGCTTCAAGGCCGATTCGCTGGCCCGCGAGATCGGCGCAATGCCCCTGGCCTCGGCCCAGGGCAGCTTCAGCTTCGACAGCCCCGACGATCCCGGCGCCAACCGCTTCTCGCGTGGCCTCATCGACGCCATGCTCGAGATGCCCGCCGAATCCGGAGCCCGCAAGAAATGAGACGACCCCTCGCCCAATCTCGCGCCGCTGAACGCGGGCGAGCCCGGTCGGTCCCCCGCGGGGACGGCGATGCTTGCCGGATTGACCGGCAAGCACATCGCCACAGCGGGCCGGCTAGGGAGCGGCCCGGCGCTCGGCCCGAATACACAGGCCTCTTGCGCACCGCCATCC